>JAJYTG010000020.1 GCA_021793195.1 Pseudomonadota bacterium | reverse complement strand
GGGGTATTGGCATTCGCGTGAAAATCCGCGTATGCTCCGCCGCACTGTGTTTGCTTGGGTCACTGTGAAACGTGGCCTGATGCGGTAGATCCAAACGATCCGCTACATCCTTCGCCCCGCTTGCTCCCTGCAACTCAGTCTCGGCCCGGATGTTCCGTGCCGTGATTCCACTTCAAACGTTTCAAGGAGTTAGTCATGTCGGATCGTCAGACGGGTACTGTCAAGTGGTTCAACGACGCCAAGGGTTTCGGTTTCATCACTCCCGAGAGCGGCGATGACCTGTTCGTGCATTTCCGCGCCATCCAGGGCACCGGCTTCAAGTCGCTGCAGGAAGGCCAGAAAGTGACGTTCACCACGGTCAAGGGCCCCAAGGGCCTGCAGGCGGATCAGGTGCAGGTGGCCTGAAGCCCCCGCATCGCCGTCGAAAGAACCCCGGGTGGCGACACCCGGGGTTTTTCGTTTTGGCCCGCCGCATTGTCGCCGTGCGCTATCGCGCCCCATCGCTGCATTCTTCCCTGTGAGGCCCTCATGCTGATTGCCGACCGCTGTGCCGTTTCCATCCATTACACCCTGACCGATGATGCCGGCGACGTGCTTGATTCATCCGCCGGTCGCGAACCGCTCACCTATCTGCACGGCGTCGGCCAGATCGTGCCCGGTCTCGAGCAGGCGCTGAAGGGTCGCGCCGCCGGCGACGCCTTCCGCGTCGATATCGCGCCGGAAGACGGCTACGGACCACGCGTCGATTCGATGGTGCAGGTGGTGCCGCGGGCGGCTTTCCAGGGCGTGGCGCGGCTGGAGCCGGGCATGCAGTTCGAGGCCAGCGGCGACCAGGGGGCGCTGTCGGTGGTGATCACCGCGATCGACGGCGACAGCGTCACCGTGGACGGCAACCACCCGCTGGCCGGGCAGACCCTGCATTTCGATGTCGAAGTGACGGCGGTGCGCGAAGCCAGCGCCGAAGAGGTCCTGCACGGTCACGTGCATGGCGCGGGTGGCCACCTGCATTGAGCCCTTGCGGGTTGCCGCGCTCCCGCGGATCGTGACACGCCCGGACGTACAGGCTCGAATCGCTGTTCAATGATCATCCCATGCCGCTGATTCAATTAAACAAGATTGCTTTCAGCGTGGGTGGCCCCCTGCTGCTCGAAGACGTCGATCTGGCGCTCGAGGCCGGCGAGCGCATCTGCGTGGTCGGCCGCAACGGCGCCGGCAAATCGACCCTGCTGCGCCTGCTCGCCGGCGAGATCCAGCCGGACGACGGCGAACGTCGCGTGCAGCCCGGCGTGCGCATCGCGCGACTGGCGCAGGAGGTTCCGCACGACACCACCGGCAGCGTGTTCGACGTGGTGGCGGCGGGAATGGGCGGAACCGGCGCTCTGCTGGCCGAGTTCCACCGGCTCAGCCATGGCGATGCGGCGGTGCCGTCGCATGCGGCGGCGCTGGCACGCGTGCAGGCGCGCATCGAGGCCGTGCAGGGCTGGGATCTGGAGCGCCGCGTCGAGCAGGTGCTGACGCGGCTGGGGCTGCCGGCCGAGGCCGCGTTCGCCGCGCTGTCGGGCGGCATGAAGCGGCGCGTGCTGCTGGCGCAGGCACTGGTCGGAAAACCCGACGTGCTGCTGCTGGACGAGCCGACCAACCATCTCGACATCGAGGCCATCGCCTGGCTCGAGGATTTCCTGCGCGCTCTCGACACCTGCATCGTCTTCGTCACTCACGACCGCCGTTTCCTGCGCGCGCTGGCCAGCCGCATCCTCGAGATCGATCGCGGCCGGTTGACCAGCTGGCCTGGCGACTACGCCAATTTCCTGCGCCGCCGCGAGGAGCGCTGGCACGCCGAGGCACAGGCGGATGCGCTGTTCGACAAGAAGCTGGCGCAGGAAGAAGTCTGGATCCGCCAGGGCATCAAGGCACGGCGCACCCGCAACGAGGGCCGGGTGCGCGCGCTCGAATCGCTGCGCCGCGAGCGCGCCGCGCGACGCGAGCGCGCGGGCAGCGTGCGCATGGCACTGGCGGCGGCGCCGGCGTCGGGACGCAAGGTGATCGAGGCGCGCGGCCTCGGTTGCGCGATCGGCGGGCGCACGCTGGTGCGCGATCTCGACACCACCGTATTCCGTGGTGATCGCGTGGGCATCATCGGCCCCAACGGCGCCGGCAAGACCACCTTGCTCAGACTGCTGCTGGGCGAGCTGGCGCCGGACACGGGCGAGGTGATCCACGGCACCCGCCTCGAGATCGCCTATTTCGATCAGCACCGCAATCAGCTCGACGAGTCGTTGAGCGCGCTCGACAACGTCGCCGGCGGTGCCGGCTTCATCGAGCGCGACGGCCAGCGCCAGCACGTGCTGGGCTATCTGCAGGATTTCCTGTTCACGCCGGAGCGCGCGCGGGCGCCGATCACGCGCCTGTCCGGCGGCGAACGCAACCGCCTGCTGCTGGCGCGGCTGTTTGCACGGCCGTCCAACCTGCTGGTGATGGACGAACCGACCAACGATCTCGACGTGGAGACGCTGGAGCTGCTCGAGGAGCGTCTCGCCGACTACGCCGGCACCCTGCTGCTGGTGTCGCACGATCGCGCCTTTCTCGACAGCGTGGTCAGCGCGACCCTGGTGCTGGAGGGCGACGGCCGCGTCGGCGACTACGTCGGCGGTTACAGCGACTGGTTGCGCCAGCGCGCCGCCCCGCCGGTCGGGGCATCGCCAGCGCGCGTCGACGAGCCCGCCGCAAGCGTAACGTCAGTCCCGCCCGCGCGGCGCAAGCTCAGCTACAAGGATGCCCGCGAGCTCGAGCAGTTGCCGGCGCGCATCGAGGCGCTGGAAGCGCGCCTGGCCGCGCTGGCGGCGGCGCTCAACGACCCGGCGCTGTATCGCCGCGAGCCGGGGGCCGCGCTCGCCGTGCAGGCCGAGATCGCCGCGGCACAGACAGCGCTCGATCTGGCCTATCGCCGCTGGGAAGCACTGGAAGCCCAGGCCTGAGCGGCACAGGCTTGCGATGGGGGATCGGAATACGATCGGCCCAGGCACTGCGATGGCGGAGGCCGCCATGCCCGGATACCGGATCCTCAGCTTCGACGGCGGCGGTCTGCGCGGCGTGGTGACCGCGGTGCTGCTGGATCGGCTGCAGCGGCGCTTCCCGACCCTGCTCGACGACGTCGCCCTGATGGCCGGCACCTCGACCGGTGGGCTGATCGCGCTGGGCCTGCGCAAGGGTCTGACTGCCGCCGCGCTGCGCGATCTGTATCTCGACCGTGGTGCCGAGATCTTCAGTGCCGGCCTGATGCGGCGCCTGCGCAGCTTCGGCAAGCTGGCCGGCGCCGAGTACGACGGCGAGCCGCGGGCGGCGGTGTTCCGCGACGTGCTGGGCGCGCAGACCCGGCTGGCGGATCTCGCCGGCGCGGTGATGGTCACCGCGTTCGACCTCGACAACCAGTCGCCGGATCCGCAGCTGCGCCAGTGGAAGCCGAAGATCTTCCACAACCTGCCGGGCGGCGACTCCGACGGCTCGGTGCCGGCCTGGCAGGCGGCGATGATGACCACGGCCGCGCCCACCTATTTTCCGAGTTATGACGGGCACATCGACGGCGGCGTGTTCGCCAACAACCCGTCGATGTGCGCGCTGGCGCAGACGCAGGATGCGCGCAGCGGCGGACCGGTGCCGTGGCCGGACATCCGCCTGCTGGCGTTCGGCACCGGCACGCCGCGCACCTTCATCCCCGGCGCCACTCGGGATTGGGGCTATGCGCAGTGGGCGCCGAAGCTGATCGACCTGATGATGGACGGCGTCATGGGCATCGCCGACTACCAGTGCCGGATGATGCTTGGCGAAGACCAGTACGCGCGCTGCGCGCCGTACTTTCCACCCGGCCGCGACGTGCCGATGGACGACGTCGGCCAGCTGCCGTGGCTGCGCCAGTGGGGCGAGCAGCTGCCGCTGGAGCCGCTGGCGGCGTGGATCGAGCGCTTCTGGCTCTAGCCGCGCCGTGGTCCGATCAGGTGCCGACGCAGCGCGTCAGCCGCTGCACGCCGGCGCGCAGGCGTTCGAGTTCGCTCCGCGGCAGGCCGAGGCGCCGGACGATCGCGGCGGGAATGGCGCGCGCCGGTTCGCGCAGGGAGTCGCCGCGGGCCGTCAGCGCGATCAGCACCTTGCGCTCGTCCTCGCCGCAGCGCCGGCGTTCGACCAGGTCATGCACCTGCATGCGCTTGAGCAGTGGCGTCAGGGTGCCGGAGTCGAGGCCCAGCCGCAGGCCGAGATCGGACACGCACAGCGGCGACTGCTCCCACAGCACCAGCAGCACCAGGTATTGCGGATAGGTCAGTCCCAGCGGCACCAACTCCGGCCGGTACAGCCGCGTCATGCGATTGCTGGCCGCGTACAGGGCGAAGCAGAGCTGGGCGTCGAGGCGCAGGGGATTGCGGGTCATGCCGGCATCCTCGCGCCGCGACGCCGGCCCGGCAAGCGCGGCCTGCCGGGCCGGGCGCATCAGCCGAGGACCGGATAGTCGGTGTAGCCGTGCGCATCGCCGCCGTAGAGCGTGCCGGCGTCGAGCGCGTTCAGCGGCGCGTCCTCGCGCAGCCGGCGCACCAGGTCCGGATTGGCGATGAAGAGGCGTCCGAAAGCGACGAGGTCGGCATCGTCCGCGGCGATCGCGGCCTCCGCGCTGCGGCGATCGTAGCCGTTGTTGACGATCCAGCTGCCGCGAAAACGCCGGCGCAGCGCACCGAAATCGAAGGGCAGGTCGCGGCGGCCGCCGGTCTCGCCCTCGATCACGTGCACGTAGGCGATGCCGAGTGCATCCAGACGCTCGACCGCGCGCTCGAACAGCGCCTGCGGCTGGCGGTCGGCGACGTCGTTGAAAGACGATACCGGTGACAGCCGCACGCCGACGCGATCGGCACCGACCGCCGCCGCGACCGCGGCGGCGACTTCGGCCAGCAGGCGGGTGCGGTTCTCGATCGAGCCGCCGTAGGCGTCCTCGCGATGATTGCTGCCGTCGCGCAGGAACTGGTCGATCAGGTAGCCGTTGGCGGCGTGCACCTCGACGCCGTCGAAGCCGGCCGCGATCGCGTTGAGCGCGGCGATGCGGTAGTTCTCGATCAGCGCGGGAATCTCGTCGAGACGCAGCGCGCGCGGCGTCGACACATCGACAAACCCCTCGGCGGTGAAGGTCTTGGCCCTGGCCGCGATGGCCGACGGTGCGACCGGCGCGACACCGCCCGGCTGCAGGCTGGTGTGCGAGATGCGGCCGACGTGCCAGAGCTGCAGCACGATGCGGCCCCCGGCCGCGTGCACGGCCTGGGTCACGCTCTTCCAGCCGGCGATCTGCTGCGGCGAGTGGATGCCGGGGGTGGCGATGTAACCCTGGCCCTCGGGGCAGATCTGGGTGGCCTCGGCGATCAGCAGGCCGGCGCCGGCGCGCTGCGCGTAGTAGGTGGCGGCCAGCGGCGAGGGCACATTGCCGCCGACCGCGCGGTTGCGCGTCAGCGGTGCCATGACGATGCGGTTGGTGACCGGGATGGCGCCGACGCGGGTCGGCTGAAACAGGGCGGTGACGGACTGGGGTTCGGCGGCAGCAACGGCGGGCAAGGCACTCACGGGCAGACTCCGATGGCGGAAAGAGCAACGCTCACCGATCTGGGGGCGTCTGGCCTGCTATTCAATTGCACACAATGCAAATGTCGCGCCGCGACCATGGCTGATTGCCGCCTTGACGCGCGCCGGGTGGGGACGAAGCCGAGATCAGCTGCCGCGACGGGGCTTGCGCACGGTTGCCGATGCCGCCTTGCGGGCCTGGCGGTCTGCCTCGCGCTTCTGCTCGCGGAAGGACTTCGCGTAGGCCGCCAGTTCGCTTTCGATGCGCTCGCGCTTGAGGCCGCGCGGCCCCTTGCCGGCATCGATGCCCTTGAGCATGCTCTGCATCAGCTCGTAGTCGTGGTAGTCGCGGTAGGGCGTCAGGTCGAGATCGGCCGGCACCCTGGTCAGACGCTCGTCGCCGACCGACTTGACGTATTTCTGCATGAAGCGGTCGTAGGCGCGCCAGGAGATGCGGTCGGCGCGCACCGCGGCTTCCTCGGCACGGGTGGCGATCTGGTGCGCATGCAGATAATGCAGGCCGAGCTGGTCGATCAGGGTCTTCTCGACCTCCTCGTGCAGGATCAGATAGCGATCGACCTCGATGTCCTTGCCGCGGTAGCGGAATGTGCGCGGCAGGTGACGGTCGATGTAGATGGTCTTGCCGTCGTTGCTGTAACCGGCCAGGTAGGGCACGTCATGGCCGCGGTCGAGTTTCTTCACCCGGCGCAGGATCGCGTCCAGTGCGCGGTCCAGCATCAGGCTGGAAACGTACCAGTCGGGCACGCGCAGCTTTTCGTGCGGGGCGTGCGGATGGCAGGCATCGGTGGGCATGACGGACCTCCTGCGGGCGAAGCGCGGATTCTGCGCCTGCGGCGGCGCCATCGCGAGCATGGCCGTCGGAAGCCGGCTTTGCGATGATCGCCGTTCGACGTCGAACCGAGACCGACATGGACCACGGCATCACCGCGATCGACACCGGTTTCTTCCGCCCGCTGTTCGACGCCAGTCATCTGATCGTGGAGCGTGGCCGCGCCGCCTTCGTCGACGTCGGCACCAATCATTCGGTGCCGGCCCTGCTGGCCGAACTGCAGCGTCAGGGCGTGGCGCGCGAGTCGGTGGACTGGATCATCCTGACCCACGTGCACCTCGATCACGCCGGCGGTGCCGGCGAACTGCTGCGGCAGCTGCCCAACGCCAAGGTTTGGCTGCATCCGCGCGGTGTGCGGCACATGGTCGATCCGGGGCAACTGATGGCCGGTGCTTCGGCGGTGTACGGCGCCGACGCGGTCGCGCGCACCTACGGAGCCCTGGTGCCGATCGCGCCGGAACGCATCGTCGAGGCCCGCGACGGCGACGTGATCGAACTGGCCGGGCGGCCGCTGCGCGCGCTGGACACGCCGGGCCATGCGCGGCATCACATCAGCATCTGGGACGAGGCCAGCCGCGCGTTCTTTCCCGGCGACACCTTCGGGCTGTCCTATCGCGAGTTCGACGGGCCGAACGGGCCCTTCATCCTGCCGACCACCAGCCCGGTGCAGTTCGAGCCGGATGCGCTGCGCACCTCGATCGAGCGCATGCTCGGCTTCGATCCGCAGGCGATGCTGCTGACCCACTACAGCCGCATCGGCGACGTGGCGAAGCGCGGCGCCGAACTGATCGAACAGATCGCGGCGATGACGGCGATCGCCCGCGCCGTCGACGGGCTGGCGGACCGGCATGAGCGGATCCGGACCGGCCTGGCCGAACTCTGCGTCGCGCGCGCCGAAGCCCACGGCTGCAGCCTGCCCGAGGCGCAGGTGCGCGAACGGCTGGCCATGGACATCGAGCTCAATGCCCAGGGGCTGGGCATCTGGCTGGACCGCGGTCGCCGCGAGGGCTGACCGCGGTTCGCGGGCCGGGTTTACTGGTGGCCGACCACGGCGACGTTGCCGTTGCCGTCCACGCGCACCACGTCGCCCTGACGGATATTGGCCGCGTCCTTGACCTGCACGCGAGTCAGGTTGCCGTCGGCCATGCGTACATTGATCACGTACGACACGTTGTCGTGCGACTGGCCCAGACGGTTGCCGGCATAACCGCCGCCGACCGCGCCGGCGACCGTGGCCAGGGTCTTGCCGCGGCCGCCGCCGACCTGATGGCCGAGCAGGCCGCCGACGACGCCGCCGAGGATGGTGCCGGCGACCTTGTGGTCGGCGGACTGGGTCTGGATGGTTTCGACGCTGCGCACCACGCCGCAGTCGTAGCAGCGTACCCAGATCGAGCCGTTGCGGTTGACCATCACGTCACCGCGGGCGGCAGCGGGCAGGGCGGATGCGGTCGCGGCGAGGCCGAGGACGGCCGCAAGTACGAGACTGGATTTCATGGTGGATCCCCGATGGGTGACCGGCGGTCACGGTTCGCTCAGTGTAGGCATCCCGGCACGCCTGCGCGCATGCGGCGCGTGAAGCCGTTCACCCGGCGGTCGCTATCGCACATCCAGTGCCCGCGACACTGGGGCATCCATGCCCGGCGGTCGCTCTTGCACATCCAGTGCCCGCGACACTGGGGCATCCGAGCGGACGTTGCGCAGAAATGGAGCCCCGGCCGAGGGGATGGCCGGGGCCGGATGTGCCCATGCGCGATCCACGGGTGCAGATCGCGGCGGCAGCCTGTCCGGACACGGTGGCAAGCGCATGACAGTCGGTGCTTGCGCTGCCCCGCGGGTGAGCATGTATGCTCGAAACACTGTGTTTGCACGGTCCTCGCGTGGGGTCCGATGCGGCGCCGATCCACGATCCGCTCATCGCTCTGCTGCTGTTCCATGCAACCAGTAAGCCGGCGTCCCGCCCGGGATGCCTTGCCGCAAACGTACACGTGGAGAGAGCAGCTATGTCGGATCGTCAGGTCGGCACCGTGAAGTGGTTCAACGATGCCAAGGGGTTCGGTTTCATCAGTCGCGACGACGGCCCGGATGTGTTCGTGCACTTCCGCGCCATCCAGGGCACCGGGTTCAAGTCGCTGCAGGAAGGCCAGAAGGTCAGCTTCAAGCTGGTGCAGGGTCAGAAGGGGTTGCAGGCCGACGAGGTGATGCCGGCCTGATCGGCTGCAGGCGCCGTTCGCGGCGATCCGAAGGCCGGCGCAAGCCGGCCTTCGGGTATCCGGGGTCGCGTCAGACCGCCGTGTCACCGGTCGCGATGCGGTTGCGGCCGCCGGCCTTGGCGGCATACATGGCCTGGTCGGCGCGTTCGATCAGCGCGCTCGCGCTGTCGCCGTCGCGCAGGACGGCCACGCCGATGCTGACGGTCAGACCGCCGGCGGCTGTCCGGCCACCGATGGCGCGCGCGGCGATCGCGGTGCGCAGGCGCTCGGCGATCGCTTCGGCCCGCACGCCATCGCGGCCGGGCAGCACGACGAGAAACTCCTCGCCGCCATAGCGGCCGACGACGTCATCGTTGCGCAGGATCTGCCGCAGCGTGTGCGCGATCGCGGTCAAGGCATCGTCGCCGACGCGATGGCCGTGGCGGTCGTTGAGCGCCTTGAAGTGGTCGATGTCGAGAAACAGCAGCGCCAGCGGCAGCCGGGCGGCGTCGGCTTCCGCCATCAGGACCTGCAGGCGATCAAGCAGGGAACGCCGGTTGAACACGGCAGTCAGCGCGTCGGTCTCGGCCAGCACCGTCATCCGCGCATGCTCGCGCCGTGCGGCAAGCGTCTTGTCGGCCAGCGCCGCCGACAGCACCAGCGCCTCGAACGCGGCGGCACCGAGGGTTGCCGGGTCGAGCCGGGTCAGTGCGGGCAGGGCGCCGAAATGCTGCGCGCTGGCGATCACCGTCAGCAACACCAGCGGCAGCCAGCCGACGAGAAAGAACCCGGCGTAACGGCTGCCGCGCAACAGCGCCAGCAGGCACAGGGTCAGCATCAGCGGCCCCGCGAACAGGACGGCCGGGTTCTGCAACACGGCTCCGAACCGCTGCAACGAAGGCCATGGCAGTGCGCTGCAGACCGCGATCAGCAGGAACAGTCCGGCCGCCAGCAGCGCCAGCGGCGCCAACCGCGGCAGGCGCCGCGGCAGGTCGAGCAGCCGCCAGGCAAACAGCACGCTGAATACGCCCGACAGTGCGCCAGCGACGCGGCCCAGCGCGACCGGATCCGGAGCCGCCCAGCCCCATCCCAGCGGCTGGAACAGATAGCCGGTGGCCAGCGCCTGCAGCAGCGCATAGCTGCCGACATAACCCGCATACAGCAGATAGGCGCTGTCGCGCAGCAGCACGGCGAAGCACAGCGCGGTGAGCGCCATGCCGACCAGGATCGCCAGGGCCGCGCTGACGTAGGCGACCCAGCGCAGCTGGGTGCGCTGGAACGCCGGCGCGTCGAGCAAATGCAGCGTCAGCGTGCCGCTCAGCGCGCGGGTCGGTTCGAAATGCAGCCAGAGCGGCTGTGCTGCGGCAGGCATGACCTGCAGCGGGAACGCGACCATCCCGGCGGCGTGCCAGCGCGCGCGGTCGCTGTCCTCGAGCGCGTCGCGCACTGCCGGGCCCTGCGTCGGCAGCAGCGTGATCGCGCCCAGCCCCGGCGTGCGGATCACCAGCACGCGTGGCGCCTGCGGCCAGTGTCCGCAGGCGGGCAGCAGCCGCACCCAGACGCCATCGGGATTGCGCGGCGGGCGCCACAGACGCCGCGGATCGAAGGTGTGCAAGGCGCCGTTGGCCGTGCCGGCATGGATGGCCGCAGGGCTCTGGCCCGGCGCCGGGCTCAGCCAGGCCGCCTGCAGTCGTGCGCAGTCGCCGGCCGACGCCATCGCCGGGGCGCCGCCCGCCAGCAGACTCAACAGCAGCAACAGTGCACGAGCCACGCGGCGATCTCCGATCGGCATCCGGTTTCCCTGCAGGCGGCGCAAGATCGCCGCACGGGGCTTGCATAGCAGCGACCATGCCAGTCATCGTTGCCGAATGTCACACCGACCCCAAGCGTGAACGCGATCACGCCCGCAGCGCATGACCTGCAGGCGGGTGGGGCCGCGGTCACATCGCGCACGGTGCCGCTGCGCGTTGCCGACGGCGCCGGCTGCGATCTGATCGTGGTCGCTCCGGCGCGTCCGCGTGCGGGGCTGTTGTGGCTGCCGGCGCTGGGTGTCGCCGCACGACACTATCTGCCGCTGGCCGCGGCGCTGGCGCGGCAGGGCGTTGCCGTCGCGGTGCATGAATGGCGTGGCCTGGGCAGCAGCGATCGCCGTGCCGGACGTCGCTGCGACTGGGGTTACCGCGAGCTGCTCACGCTCGACATCCCGGCCAGTCGCGCCGCTGCCGCGGCCGCCTGTCCCGACTTGCCGTGGCTGCTGGGCGGCCACAGCCTCGGCGCGCAACTGGCGGCACTGGCGGCGGCGCGGGCGCCCACCGCTGCGATCGGTCTGGTCGCCGTGGCCAGCGGCGTGCCGGACTGGCGCACGTTTCCGCCTGTCTGGCGGCTGCCGCTGCGCAGTCTGTATTTCGGCGCGCCGTTGCTGGCACGGCTGTACGGCCATTATCCCGGGCGCCGCCTGCGCTTCGCCGGCAATGAGGCGCGTGGCGTGATCGCCGACTGGGCGGCGAGCGGAGCGCGCGGACGCTACGCCGCACGCGGTCTCGACGATGACCTGCAGGCAGCGCTTGCCGCCCTGCGGTTGCCGGTGCTGGGGCTGCGGCTGGCGGACGATCGCCTGGTGCCGGCGGCCTCGCTGGCCGGCCTGCTCGCCTGCATGCCGCTTTCGGTGCGCGAGTCGCAGGTGCTGGCACCAGCCGAGTTCGCCGCGGCCCGCATCGGCCATTTCGGCTGGCTGGCCACGCCGGGCCCGATCGCGGCCCGCATCGTGTCCTGGCTGGACCGGATCGGATCCGGCTGACGGAGCGCCCACCGCGGCGCGGCAGGCCGATGCCGCGTGCGCTCTTGCATCGACGCCGGCACGACCCCAACCTGCGGCGATCGCTTTCGGCCAGGGAGTCCGTCCGTGCATCTGTTCTCGCCGCTGACCCAGCGCAGTCTGATCCTGCGCAATCGCATCGTGGTGTCGCCGATGTGCCAGTACAGCGTGACGGATGGCGTGCCGGACGCCTGGCATCTGGTGCATCTGGGTTCGCGCGCGGTCGGCGGCGCCGCCGTGGTGATCGCCGAGGCCACGGCGGTCGAACCGCGAGGACGCATCTCGCCGGCCGACACCGGCATCTGGAACGACGCCCAGCGCGACGCCTGGACGCCGATCGCGCGCTTCATCGCCGCGCAAGGCTCGATCCCCGCTATCCAGCTGGCGCATGCCGGCCGCAAGGGCAGCACGGCAGCGCCCTGGGACGGCGGCAAGGCGGTCGCGTCGGACGCCGGTGGCTGGACGCCGGTCGCGCCCAGCGCGCTGGCTTACGCCGATGACTATCCGCAACCGGAGGCGCTGGACGCGGCCGGCATCCGTGCCGTCACCGACGCATTCGTCGCGGCGACGCGACGCGCGCACGCTGCGGGCTTTCGCCTGATCGAACTGCATGCCGCGCACGGTTATCTGCTGCACCAGTTTCTCTCGCCGCTGAGCAATCGCCGCGACGATGGCTACGGCGGCAGCCTGGCAAACCGCATGCGTCTGACCCTGGAGGTGACGGCGGCGGTGCGCGCGGCCTGGCCAGCCGAGTTGCCGCTGTGGTTGCGCCTTTCCGCGACCGACTGGGCCGAGGGCGGCTGGGATCTGGCGCAGAGCCTCGCACTGGTGCGCGAACTCGGACGCATCGGCGTGGATCTGGTCGACGTCTCCTCGGGCGGGCTGACCGCGGCGCAGAAGATCAGCGTCGGGCCCGGCTACCAGGTGCCGTTCGCCGAGACGATCCGGCGCGAGACCGGCATCGCCACCGGTGCGCTCGGCATGATCACCGAGCCGGCGCAGGCGGAGACCATCCTCGCCAGCGGCCAGGCCGACGTGGTGATCATGGCGCGCGAGCTGCTGCGCGATCCGTATTTCCCGCGTCGCGCGGCCAAGGCGCTGGGCGTGACGATCCCGACGCCGCGGCAGTACCTGCGCGCCTGGTGAGCACCGCCGCGTAAACTGCGACCGCCGATCTGCCGGAGCCTGCCATGGACACCGCCGAACGCCTGCTGCTGTCGGGCCACGTGCACGATCTCGGCGACGGCTTCGCGGTGCGCCGGCTGCTGCCGCAGGCGCAGCGGCGCATGGTCGGGCCGTTCGTGTTCCTCGATCACCTGGGCCCGGTGGATTTCGCGCCGGGCCGCGGCCTGGACGTGCGTCCGCACCCGCACATCGGTCTGGCCACGGTGACCTATCTGTTCGACGGCGCGATCCGCCATCGCGACAGTCTCGGCTGCGTGCAGGACATCCGGCCCGGCGACGTCAACTGGATGACCGCCGGTCGCGGCATCGTCCACTCCGAACGCACGCCACCCGAGCTGCGCGCGGCAGGCCATCGGGTGCACGGCATCCAGACCTGGGTCGCGTTGCCGCCGCCGCAGGCCGAATGCGCGCCCGCGTTCCGGCATCACCCGGCTGCCAGCCTGCCGCACTGGCCGCAGGACGGCATGCGGTTGCGGCTGATCGCCGGCAGCGCGTACGGGCGAAGCGCGCCGGTCGCGGTGGCCTCGCCGCTGTTCGACATCGCCTGCGAGGCGGACGCCGGCGCGCAGCTGGAGCTGCCTGCGGAGCACGCCGAGCGCGCGGTGTACCTGCTCGAAGGCAGCGCGGAGCTGGCCGGACTGCGCATCGAAGCCGGTCAACTGGCGGTCGAGTTCGGTGGCGCGCCCGGTCGCCTGCGCGCATTGACACCCCTGAAGGCGATGCTGTTCGGCGGCGCGCCGTTCGGTCCGCCGCCGCACGTGTGGTGGAACTTCGTCGCCGTCTCGCGCGAGCGCATCGAGCAGGCCAAGGCGGACTGGTCGGCCGGCCGTTTCGGCGGAGTGCCCGGCGAGAGCGAATCGATCCCGCTGCCGGATCGCTGAGACGATTCGCTGCGCCGGCCGGCTGCGGCGTGCCTCAGGTCGAGCGCGCCGCAGCCGGGGCGTCGTCGATCCGCTGCAGGTTGACCGGCAGTTGCTCGAACCGGCGCTCGAGGTCGACGCGCAGCACCTGGCCGGCGTGGACCGCGACCGTCATCAGAATGCCGTTGGGGCAGCCGGTCCTGCCCGCCGGGCATGCGCTGAAGTCGCGGGCATAGGCCGGATGTACCTTGCTGCCGTTCGCATAGCCGATCACCCAGTAGGTGCCCGGCCGCACGCCGGCAATGCGATAGCGGTTGGCGCCCGCCGCGACCGCCTGGCAAGTCATTGCGCCGCGGGCGTCGATCGCGCAGACGCGCATTGCCGGCAGGCGGTCGGGAATGGCGATGGCGCCCTCGATCACGCCGGTGCGGTTCGTCGCACCCGCGGCGACGGCATCCGCCGGGAGCGGCTCGTCGATGACGTAGGCCAGTTCGCCGCGACCGTCTTCGCGCGGATCGATCTCGACGCGGCGATTCGCGGCGCCCGGCGGCGACCAGGTCCAGCGGCCGTTTCCGCTGGTGCTGAAGGGGGCTTTCAGCGCGCGCGCGGCGGCGTGTTCGATGCGGGCGGCCGGCGGCAGCAGGACCAGCCGCAGCTGGTGGCGGCCGGCGGCGTCCGCGCTGACGTAGAACTCGCTGACCGGCATGCCCATGACCGACAGTGGCCGCCGCACCACGCAGTCGAGGGTGATGCCCGCGGCGTAGCGTTCGAGATGGCAGTCGAGACCGCGCTGGCCGGCGAGCTGCCGCTGCAGGGTGGCGGGCCCGGCCGCCGCGGTGGTCCAGGCGCCGGTGCCCGACAATTGCTGCGCCAGGCCGGTGGCATGCGCCAGCGGCGCGGCAAGGAACAGGGTGCCGGCAAGGATCGACAGCGGTTTCATGACGACTCTCCCATGCAGTGATGCCTGGCCCTTGGACGCTCGCGCGCCGCTCTCGGTTCACGCACGCGCTGCGGCAAATTGATGCAACATTCACCTGCCGTTGCGGCGCGGTTCAATCGGACGGGAGGGTGCGATGCGCGAGTTCGGCAGTTTCCGCGAGTTCTATCCGTATTACCTGGGCGAGCACCGCAACCGCCGGTGCCGGCGCCTGCACTTCATCGGCAGTTGGCTGGTGATCGCGATCGTGGTCGCCGCGGCGTGGATGCGCCAGCCGCTGTGGCTGCTGCTGACGCCCATCGCAGGCTACGGCTTTGCCTGGGTCGGCCACTACGGCTTCGAGAAGAACCGCCCGGCGACCTTCCGCCATCCGCTCTACAGCCTGCTCGGCGACTGGGTGATGTTCGCCGACGTGCTGCGCGGCCGGGTCAGCATCTGACGCCGCGGTTGGCGCGGCTCAGCGGTACTCGACGTGACAGGCTTCGCAGGCGCCGCCGATCGTGCGGATGCGCGGCTCCAGGGCCTTGCACGTGTCCGCAGGCGGACTCTGCGAGTCGTGGATCTCGTCCTGCAGGCGGTGCACGAAATTCTGGAAATGCGCGTCATGGCCGTACTGCGGCAACGCATCCGGGATCACTCCGGCCATGCGCTGCAGCCAGTCCAGGTGCAGGGTGCTCTGCGCGAGCGGGCACTGGTTGGCGACGATCTCCTGATGCAGGGCGCCGAGGTGGTGCTGCATCACCGCCATGACGCCGCGCGGGTAGGCGTCGCGCTGGCGCCAGACCGTGCCGACCTGGAACGCGGTGATGGCACCGATGGCGATGCCGAGCACGAGCAGGATCAGCGAGCGCATGGCGAACTCCGCAAAGCGCGCGAGCATAGCCGACGCGGGCCGTGGTGCTGCTTACGATGCGCTTGCAATGGACGCGGCCGCGGACCGCGTTCGTTGCGTGCTAGCCTCGCCGGCCCATGAGCCAGGCTCCCGACCCTCGTTTCGCCGGCATCGATCGCCTCTACGGGCGTGGTAGCGTGGCCCGCCTGGCGCGCCAGCACGTGGCGGTGATCGGCGTCGGCGGGGTGGGTTCGTGGGCGGCGGAAGCCCTGGCGCGCAGCGGTGTCGGCGCGTTGACGCTGATCGATGCCGACGAGGTCTGTGTATCCAACACCAGCCGCCAGCTGCACGCGCTCGCGGGGCAGTACGGCCGATCCAAGGTCGCGGTGCTGGCGGAACGCTTCGCCGCCATCAATCCGGCGCTGCAGATGCAGGCGCAGGAGCGCTTCGCGACGGTGGACACCCTCGATGCGATCTATGCATCGGGTTGCGACCTCGTGCTCGACGCCTGCGACGCGCTGCGCGTCAAGGTGGCGCTGATCGCCGGCTGCCGCCGGCGCCGGCTGCCACTGATCGTGGTCGGCTCGGCCGGTGGTCGCACCGATGCCACCCGCGTGCAGGTGCGTGATCTCTCGCGTACCGAGCACGATGCGATGCTCTCGCGTATCCGCAAGCAGCTGCGTCAGGAGCACGGCTTCCCGCGCAATGCCGATCGCTTCTTCGGCGTGCCGGCGGTGTATTCCCTGGAGAACGTGCGCTATCCGCAAGCGGATGGCAGCGTTTGCGGACGCCGGCCCGCGGGCAGCGACGCGCTCAAGCTCGACTGCGGCGCCGGCCTTGGCGCCGCCACCCACGTCACCGGTGCGTTCGCCTTCGCCGCCGCGGGCAAGGCGCTGGAGGCGTTGTTGCGGTGAGTGGGTAGTGGGCAGCAGGCTGCGGTCGAAGACCGAGAGATCGTCCCGCCGACGGCGCGCAGTGGGCGTGCCTGATTCTGTGTCAAGGCGGTTTTCGCCGCTGCTGATAGGGTCAGGGCCGTGCCAGCGTGCAACGCCCTGGCTGCAGGAGCTTGCGCTCTTTTCAACTTCCGGAACCCGGCTCGCGCGTCGTCAATGGGTCACCGCGGCACCGGCATTGCCGAACGGCGGCTTCGCCAGCCACACCAGCGGGATCATCATCAGGAACATCCAGCCGAACAGCCAGAACACATCGTTGACCGCCAGCGTCAGTGCCTGCTGCGTGACCACGCTGTCGACGATGGCGTAGCCGGGCAGGGTGGGCGCGCCCAGCGCGTGCAGCTTGTCGAGGTAGCTCACGGCGCCGGCATTGGCCGTGTTGACGTGCTCGGCCAGCACCGCGTGGTGATAATCGGCCCGATGGCTCCACAGCGTCACCGTCACCGCGGTGGATACGCTGCCGGCGATGGTGCGGAAGAAGTTCGACAGGCCCGAGGCCGAGGCGATCTCGTGCGGTTTCAGGCCCGACAGGATGATCTGGTTGATCGGGATGAAAAAGCAGGCGATGCCGATACCCTGGATCAGACGCGGCATGATCAGGTCGTTGAACGAGGCATCGACGGTGAAGCGCGCAAACCAGAACGCGGTGAAGGCGAACACCACGAAGGCGAACGATGCCACCGCGCGCAGCTCGAGACGCTGGATGTTCCGGCCGATCAGCGGCGACAGCAGGAAGGCCAGGATGCCGACCGGCGCGGTCGCGAAGCCGGCCCATTCCGCGGTGTAGCCGATGGTGGTCTGCAGCCACAGGGGATAGACCACGTTGATACCGAAGAAGCCGAACATGCCGATCGCCAGGGCGATCGTGCCGGTGGCGAAGTTGCGGTGCCGGAACAGCGTCAGATCGATGACCGGGTGGCGGTCGGTCAGCTCCCACGCCACCAGGAAGGTCAGCGCGACCACCGCCACGATCGCCAGGGTCAGGATCAGCGGCGAGGCGAACCAGTCCTTGTTGTTGCCGTTGTCCAGCATGAACTGCAGGCAGCCGATGCCGATCACCAGCAAACCGAGACCGACACCATCGATCGGTTGCTTCACGGTGGCCGATTCGCGCCGTCGCAGCAGCAGGAAGGTGACCAGTGACGCGCCCAGGCCCACCGGCACGTTGATGAAGAAGATCCACGGCCACGAGTAGTTGTCGGTGATGTAGCCGCCCAGCACCGGGCCGAAGATCGGCGCGATCACCACGGTCATCGCCCACAGCGCCAGCGCCAGGCCCTTCTTGGCATCGGGATAGTTGCTCAGCAGCAGGGTCATCGACAGCGGCACCATCGGCCCCGACACCATGCCCTGCAGCAGGCGGAAGGTCACCAGCATCGGCATGCTGGTCGCGAACCCGCACAGCATCGAGAACACCACGAACAGACTCACCGACACGACGAAGGTGCGTACTTCACCGAAGCGTCGTGCCAGCCAGCCGGTCAGCGGCTGCATGATCGCGCTGGCCAGCGAGTAGGAACTGATCGCCCAGGTGCCCTCGTCAGGGCTGACGCCAAGACTGCCGGCGATCGCCGGCACCGAGACGTTGACGATGGTGATGTCGAGCACCTCCATGAACGTCGAGAAGGCGATGGCCAGGGTCAGCAGACCCAGCGCGGCACCCTGCAGGGGCGGCGCGCGGTCGTGCGGGCGATCGGCGCGCGGGCTGTCGGAACTCATCGCTGACTCAGCGCGCGCCGGGCGCGCTGCCCAGGTTGGCGCGGATCACCCGCGCCGCTTCGGCGTCGGCCTGCGCCAGCGGGTAGTTGAAGACACTGGTGCTGGAGACCGGACGCGATGGCGGCGCCGCGGCCAGCATCGGCCCCGAGCGATCGGTGGTGCGCACGGTGACCGTGGCGGACAGGCCGATGCGCAGCGGGTGTCGCTCGAGTTCGGCCAGATCGAGACTGATCCGCACCGGAACACGCTGCACGACCTTGATCCAGTTGCCCGATGCGTTTTGAGGCGGCAGCAGGGCGAAGGCGGCGCCGGTACCAGGGGAAACGCCTTCGACGCGGCCGTGAAAGACGACGCTGCCGCCGTAGACGTCGCTGACCACCGTCGCCGGCTGGCCGATGCGCAGATCGGCCAGCTGGGTCTCCTTGAAATTGGCGTCCACCCACAGCTGATGCAACGGGATCACCATCATCAGCGGCTGGCCGGGCTGGATGCGCGACCCCACCTGCGCCGTGCGCTGGGCGACATAGCCGGACACCGGCGCCGGCACGGTGTCGCGTTGCGCGGCGATCCACGCCGCGATGAAGGCGTCGCGTGCCGCGAGCACGGTCGGATTGCGCACGATGTCGGTGCCGGCCACGGCGGCGTTTGCGGCCGCGGCCTGCCGTTGCGCGGCGGTCAGCGCGGCACGGGCGGTGGCCACGCCGGAGCGCAACTGGGTGATCTCCTGCGGCGACACGGCGCGCTGCGCCAGCAGCGGCAGCTCGCGGTCGAGGGTCGACCGCGCCTGCGCCAGTTCGGCGCGCCGCGCGGCGATCACGGCATCGAGTTGCGCGGCGGTGTCGGTCTGCCCGCGCACCTGGCGCACGGCCTGCGCCAGCGCGTGGCGCGCGCGGGCGAGGGCGAGATCGGCATCGGTCGGATCCAGCCGCACCAGCGGCTGTCCGGCCAGCACGCGGTCGGTGTCGTCAGCCATCACCGCGGTCACCGTGCCCGGTACCTGCGCCGCCACCGTGACCAGATTGCCGTGTACGTAGGCGTCGTCGGTCACCTGGCGCAGCGAAAAGACGAAATGCCACAGCGCCACCCAGATCAGCGCGATCAGGATGAACGCCGTCGCGATCAGCAGCAGGATGCGGCGGCGCTTGCCGCTGGAGGTGCCGGCGGGTGCGGGGGCATCGGCGATGGCATTCATGGCGTGGAGTCCTTGCCCGGAGTGGGAACGGAGGCGGCCGCGGCGGGAGCGGGTATTGGCGGCGCGTCGCTGCGGTAGCCGCCGCCCAGCGCCTTGGTCAGGGCGATGTCGGCGCTGAGCGCCTGTGCCTGCAGCACCAGTGCGTTGCTGCGTCGCGCGGCCAGCTGCGCCGCGACCGCGAGCTCGGGCCCGGCATCGGTCAGGCCCTGCCGCGCGCGCGCGCGCGCGCTGGCGTACAGGTGTTTGATCGCCGCCAGCTGTGCGGCCTGCTCGCGGCGCTCGGCCGCCAGACGCTGCACGTCGATGGCGCTGCGTGCGACCTCGTGTGCGGCGTCGATCACGCTCTGGTTGTAGGCCTCGATCGCGGAGTCGAGCTGTGCCCGGCTGTAGCCGTAGCGCGCCTTGAGCAGGCCGCCGTCGAAGATCGGCAGGTGCACGGCCGGGGCGATATCGAATACCCGGCTGCCTGATTTCAGCAGTTGCGCCGTGCGGATGCTGGACAGCCCGGCCAGCGCGCTGAGGCTGATGTCGGGATAGAAGTCCGCCCGCGCGGCCCTGACCTGCTCGCCGGCGGCCTCGACACGCCAGCGGCTGGCGGCGATGTCGGGCCGACGCGCGATCAGATCCAGGCCGGCATCGGCGGGCAGCGCGGCGATCGGTTGCGGCAGCGCGCGCGGCTGCAGTGCCGGCAGGTCGGCGGGCGCGACACCGAGCAGTGCCGCGAGGCCGGCGCGGTCCTGCGCCAGTGCGCCCTCGAGTTCGCTGACCCGCTGTTGTGCGGCCGCGGTTTGCGCCGCCGCCTGGTCGGCGCTGTCGGCCGAGACGGTGCCCTGCGCGACGCGTGCATCGGCGATGCGCTGCTGCGCGACTGCGATGTGCTGCAACCGGTGCGCTTCGGCCAGCAGGGCCTGATCGGCCTGCCAGCCGAAGTAGCCCGCGGTCACGGCGCTCGACAGCACCAGCGCCGCAGCGTGGCGCTCGGCCAGGGCCGCGCGTGCCTGGTCCAGTGCCGATGCGGTCTCGGCACGGCGCTTGCCCCAGAAGTCGAAGTCGTAGTTGAACTGCAGGCCGAGGTCGCTCTGCGTGTACCAGGTGAAGCCGAGAAAGCGCGGCGGGATCAGGCCGTTTGCGCTCAGCCGCTGGCGCGCGACCTGGGCAGCGGCGCCGAGCCGCGCGCCGCCCAGTGCCGCCTGGGCGCCGGCCAGTGCCTCGGCGCCGCGCACACGCGCTTCGGCCGCGGCCAGCGAGGGGGAATTCGCCAGGGCCTGGCTGACCAGACGATCCAGCTGCGGATCGCGGTAGCGCGTCCACCAGTCGGCCGTCGGCCACGTGGCGGCCCGCCGGGCGGGAACGCCGGCCAGCGGCGCCTGGGCCCGCATCGACGGCGCCGGGCGCGACGGCGGAACGGCGCAGCCGGCGAGCAGGATCGCAAGCAGGGCGGACGGCACAACGGAGCAGCGGCTCATCGGGGCGTGTCCTGGGGGGTGGCGTCGATCGATGCGGCGAGCCGGCGCAGCAGGCGGTCGAGCTGGCGCTTGTCGCCAGCGCCGAGCCCGGCGAATCCGGCCTCGAGCCCGGCAATCATCTCGGGCAGCAGCGAGTGCACGAAGCGCACGCCGGCCGGGGTGATGCGCAAGGCCACGCGGCGGCGATCCGCGCTGTCCGGTCGGCGCGTGACCAGCCGTTTGCGCACCAGCGCGTCGGTGATGCGGGTCATGTTGGTGGGTCGTTGCGCGATCAGCCCGCACAGTTCGCCGGGTGACGCGCTGCCATCCGCGCTGCTGAACAGCTGCATCAGTGCGCTGAAGTCGGTTTCGGCGAGCCCGTGCGGCTGCAGCACGCGCTCCATGCGCGCGGTCATCGTGGTGCCCAGGTGCTTGATCATGCGCAGCAGCAGCACGTCGGCCACCGGCACGCCGGCGATCCGCGCGGCCACGCGATCGATGCCCGCCTGCATCGCGGCGAAATCGCTGCTCAGCGACTGCATTTCATCGGCCGAAATTCCATTACTGAAATATAGACTGGAATAACGTCGACGCTTCGTCAAGGCCGGCACCCATTCCCACCCCGGCCGATCAGCCCGCCGCGGGCGCGGTGCCGTGCAACCCGAACAGCCGTGCCGCGTTGGCGTCGGTGATCGCGGCCAGCCGCGCCTCGGGCTCGTCGCGCAGCAGCGCGGCCTCGGCCAGTACGCGCCGCAGCCGCGCCGGTTCGTTGCGCTGCCCGCGCCAGTCATGATCGGGCTGATCGGGGCTGTCGGTTTCGAGCAGCAGGAACTCGGCGGGCATGGTCGCCACCAGGCGCCGCAGGCGCTGCGCGCGCGGATAGGTCAGCGGGCCGCCGATGCCAAGATGAAAGCCCAGCGTCCACAGCCGGCGCGCCTGTTCGGAGCTGCCGGAGAAGCTGTGTATAACGCCGCCGCGTTCCAGGCGCATCCGGCGCAGCAGGCCGATCACCGCGTCCAGCGCGCGCCGCGCATGCACGATCACCGGCAGGCGCAGTTCGCGTGCGATCGTCAGCTGCGCCTCGAAGTAGCGCAGCTGTTGCGCCGGATCCAGTTCCGGCGCGCTGTAGTCCAGCCCGCACTCGCCGACGGCCACGGCACCGTGTTCCGCGAGGCAGGCGGGGAGGGCGGTCAGGTGCTCCTCGCGGTGCTCGGCGAGGTACATCGGGTGCAAGCCGTAGGCGGCATGCAGCCCCTGCTGATGCCGGCACAACGCGGCCAGGGCCGGCCAGCCCGACGCCGCGATCGCCGGCACGATCTGGCGCACCACCCCGGCCGCGCGCGCGCGCGCGATGACCGCATCGCGATCGACCGCGAACGCGGCCACGTCGATGTGTGCATGGCTGTCGGTGAGGGCAATCACGCTTTGCTCGCCGTGATGTCGCACAATGATCGTCAGTGTAGCGTCGGTTCAGCCGATCCCTGCTGCAATCGGCGTGACGATGGTGAAACCCCCGCGCGGGGGAGTGCAAACCTCAGGAGGTCGTCATGAACAAGCCCATATTGTATGGAGTCGGTGTTGCCGTGATCGGTGTGGCGGCGGGAGCGGTCATTGCCTCGCACTATGCCGGCGCCAACAGCCCGCAGTACGCCGATGTGGTGAATGTGCAGCCGATCACCCAGGACTACACGGTCCCGCAACAGCAGTGTCGCGATATCCAGGTGACGCACCAGCGGCCCGCCAGCGACAGCCATCAGCTGATCGGCACCGGTCTCGGCGCCGTCGTCGGCGGCCTGCTGGGTCACGCGGTCGGCGGCGGCCGCGGCAAGACCCTGACCACCGTGGCCGGCGCCGTCGGCGGCGGCTACGCCGGGCACCAGATCGAGAAGAGTCAGCAGCGCAACGACGTCTACACCACGACCGAGCATCAATGCCGCACGCTGCGCGAGCACAAGCAGCGCGTTGTCGCCTACAACGTGCAGTACCGGTGGAACGGGCAGGTGCAGCAGGTGCGCATGGATCAGGACCCCGGCACCCGCATCGAGGTCAAGGACGGCATGCCGGTGCTGCCGATCACCACCGTGCAGACGACCCCGCAGGGGAACGCACAATGATCAGCCTTGGCCGCATCATGCTCCCGGCGCTCGTCATCGTGGCCCTCGCGGGATGCGCCAACCAGCCCCGCCAGCAGGGCGGCTACGGTTACCAGCAGGGCCCGCCGCGCGACTACTGCTATGACCACTGCGGCGTGGTACGCGATGTCGAGCAGATCTATGTTCAGAAGAACGATGCCACCCTCGGCACCGTGCTCGGCGCGGTGATCGGCGGCGTGCTGGGCAACCAGGTCGGCGAGGGTCGCGGCCGCACCGCGGCAACCATCGGCGGCGCCGTGATCGGCGGCGCGATCGGCAACTCGGCCGGCGGCAACAGCGGCAATCAGGTGCCGGTATGGCGCATCCTGATCCGGCTCGACAACGGGCGCCTCGGCAGCGTGACCCAGCGTGAATACCCGAACGTCCGCGGCGGCGATTATGTCGAGATCCGCGACGGTCGCGTTTATCGGCGCTAAGCGGTCATTTTTTGGACGTCCAGACGTTTAAGCGTCTGGACGTCAACTCAATTGGCTGCGTAGAAGCGGTGATCGCCGATCACCGCGAGCGGGGTGCCGTGCGCCCAGTCGGGCATGGGCGAGTCGGCCTTGACGAAGTGATCTGCGTGCGGAACCACGTCGGTGCGCTCTCCGCGTGGCAGCTTCCAGTTCTGCAACGCCTGCCCGGCGATGGCCCAGGCGCGATTCCACGCCTGCAGATTGTCGAGTGCGTAGGAACTCGGCACGGTCGTGGTCGCGAACTGCCTGGGCGCCGTCACCACATCGCACACGGTATCGCCCCACAGCTTCATTTCGCGCCGGCGCATGGCTACTTCTGCCACCGCGATCTGGCCGATGGTCGGTTCGCCGCGCGCCTCGAGATACACCGTCGTGGCCAGGCAGGTCTGATCGGCCGCATGCGGAGGCATCAGAGACGCCATCCAGAGCAACCAGGCGAGTTTCATGTCTTACCTCCTTCATGCGCTCCGGACGGGCCGCGCTGGTGGGGGAGCGGCACGCTCGTTCGAGCCGCTGTGAACGGGTCGGCGAGCGACCCGGCCGCGCATCCTGCGCAGCTGCTTGAGACGCGTTGCCAAAGCGTCGATGGGGTGTGGCGGCCGGCGCGATCGAGGATCAAGCGCCTGTGCCGCTGTCCGCCGGGGCGGACCGATGAGGCTGGCCTGCCGGCCAGTGACGCGACGACCCGGACTTCCGGTTCGGTGCATCCGGCCCGTCGCATGGGGCGGCGGGCCGTTCAAAGAGTGCGCGGAGGGTACGGGGCGAATCCGACCGGGGCAAGTGCCGCCGGCCCGCCGTTCAGCCGGCGTGCGGCCGGGGATGTGGCCGGGTTTCAGGAAGCAAACTCTTCCATAACAATGAATTGCATGGATTTCTTCGCTGACGGAGTCGATTCCGAAAGCACCGCAAGCGCCTCCCACCCGGCCGTGTCGGCGGCCCCGTTGAGCAGCAGGGCGCTGAATCCGGCACCCTCCACGACCGTGCCCGGAGCCTGCGGCACGGACAACCGCAGACGTGCCAGGCGACGCTTGTGGCCACCGCGATAGTGCAGCCGTGCGACCAGTTCCTGGCCGGGGTAGCAGCCTTTGCCGAGACTCACGGCCTGCAGCCGCAGCAGACTCAGCGCGGGCGGCACCAGGTCGCCGAGCGCCGCCGCGGGCAGCCAGGCATGGCCGGCACGTACCCCGGCCAGCGCGGCCGCTTGGCGGTCAGCGCCGGGATCGTCGTGGCCGGGATCGCTGGTGTGCAGGTCCAGCGCGTAGGTGCCGGCATCCAGACGCAGACGCGTCGCTTCCCGGGTTGCCGATCGATCGGTTGCGGAGGCGTGCATCTGCGCGCGCGGCCAAACACGCTCCGGCGTGATCCGCACCCGCGCGCGCAGGACATAACGCCGCAGATCCCGCGCCAGCGCTTCGCCGTCGCCGCCGCGCAACAGCGCGATCAGCGTCTGCTCGTCATCGCGTGTCAGCTGCATCAGTGCGCGCACGCGGCCCTGCGCGTCCAGCCATGCGCTCCATTGCCAGTGGCCCGTGGCGAGTTGCCGCAGGTCGGATGCGAACTGCGATTGCGCGAAAGCAAGCGCGTCGGCGCCTTCGATGCGCAATAGCTGCGCCGCGGAGGGAAGGCCCCACTCGCTGGATGCGGTCTGATCGGGCGGGTCGGCTGGCATCGCGGCGATTGAGTTGGATGGTGCGCAAGTATTACCCTTGCGTCGCCGCACTGCCTATGTCCGAGACGAACCCCCAGCCCGATTCGCCCGTACGCCCCGATGCGGCCACAGTCGTCGCGGGCAGTGCTTCGGTCGCGTCTGCGCCGAAACCGGGTCCGGCTCTCGAGCCTACCCGCTACGGCGATTGGGAGAAGAACGGGCGCTGCATCGACTTCTGAGCACCGGATGCGCGCCCGCAGCATGAGGGCATCGTCGCGAAAACGGGCTGGCCGCACCTTCATCAAGGCAAGGATGGTTTGTCATGGCATCGACGGGACGACCGCTCTCCCCCCATCTCGGCATCTACCGCTGGCAGGCCCAGATGGTCAGTTCGATCCTGCATCGGGCCACCGGCATCGCACTGACCGCCGGCACCCTGCTGGTGACGTGGGGACTGCTGGCGCTGGCTGCCGGTCCGGCGGCGTTTGCCGGCTTCACCGCCTTTTGCGCCAGTCCGCTCGGCCTGCTGCTGCTGCTTGGCTGGACCTGGGCGCTTTCCTATCACCTGCTCAACGGCGTGCGGCATCTGCTGCAGGACGCCGGTCTGGGCTATGCGGTCGCCGCCTTCGTGCGCAACAGCTGGCTGGCCGTGATCGGCAGCCTGCTGCTGACGATCCTCGTCTGGGCCTGGGTGTTGTCGGGAGGTGGAGCATGAACGACAACAGCATGCGCACGCCGCTGGCGCGCGCTCGCGGGCTGGGATCAGCGCAGGCCGGTGTCGGTCACTGGTGGCAGCAGCGTCTGACCGCGCTGGCCCTGTTGCTGCTGGGGCTCTGGTTCGTGGCGCTGACGCTCGGCCTGTTTCACTCCGGCTATGCCAGCACCCATGCGACCCTGGCGCAGCCGCTGAATGCGTTGTCGATGATCGCCTTCACTGCGGTGATGTTCTGGCATGCGCAGCTCGGCCTGCAGGTGGTGATCGAGGATTACGTCCACACCCGCTGGCTCGCGCTGACGCTGCAGATCGTCATCAAATTTCTCGCGGTGCTCGGCGCGCTGGCCTGCGCGCTCGCGGTGCTGCGCATCGCGCTGGGAAGCTGAGACCGATGGAAAGCTACAAGATCCAGCAGCACAAGTTCGAC
>JAJYTG010000095.1 GCA_021793195.1 Pseudomonadota bacterium | reverse complement strand
GCAGCACGACGGCGCCCGCGTAGAAGGCATAGCGCACGGTATCGGGAATGGCGTCGCCCGCTGCCACGTTGGCGACACCGGCCTTGGCCAGCAGCCACGGCAGCATCGAGGCGATGACCCCGCCCACGCCGATCAGGAAACTCTGCATGGCATAGCCCAGCGGCCGCTGCGCCGTCGGCAGCTGGTCGGCGACGAAGGCTCGGAACGGCTCCATCGACACGTTGAACGACGCATCCATGATCCACAGCAGTCCCGCCGCGACCCATAGCGCCGGCGCATTGGGCATGGCCAGCAGCGCCAGCGTCGCCAGCAGCGCGCCGGCGAGAAAGTACGGACGGCGCCGGCCCAGCCGATTCCAGGTGCGATCGGAGTAGTGGCCGATCAGCGGCTGCACGATCAGGCCGGTCAGCGGCGCGGCGACCCACAGGATCGGGATGTCGTCGACGCGCGCGCCCAGGGTCTGGAAGATGCGGCTGACGTTGGCGTTCTGCAGGGCAAAGCCGAACTGGATGCCGAGAAAACCGAAGCAGAGGTTCCAGATCTGCCGGAACGTCAGCTCGGGCTTCACCGTGCGGCTCACGGCCTTGCAGCCTCGAAGCTCGCCGGCGAGATCAGCAGCGCGCCGACGGCGGCATGGTTCACGGGTCCGCTCGCCCCTCCTTGCCCGCCGGTGTAATGCGCCGCGGTCACCAGAAAACTCATGTTGAAACCCTGCTCGAGCATGAAGGTGCAGCGCGCGCCGCGCCCGGCGGCGAAGCTCGCCGTGGTCGAACGCTGCTCACCGATGCTCTGCGGCATCACGATCGCCAGCGACTGCGACGACTGCCCCGCGCATTCCACCACGATCCGCTTCACCGCCGCGGTGATGCCGGTGTTGATCGGACCATGATCGTTGGCGTAGACCAGCCGCAGCACATAGGTGCCGGTGGCGGGCGCGGTCCAGACGCGCGGCCAGGACCCGGCGAGCGTCGCGGTAGCGCCGACACAGACGCTCGGGCTGGGCAGCGACTCGAGGCCCGCGGCATCGCGGCGGGTCAGGTTGAAGCACCGGCGCAGCGGCGTCCACGGCAACCCCAGCGTGCCCTCGATGGAGCCGTGCAGACGGCCGTTGACGTAGAGCAGGCCCGGCGCCGCGGCGCGCACCTGCCAGTGGTCGCCGGAACGAATGATCTCGGGCGCCGCCGGCGCGGCGGGTGCGAATTCGGGCGCGTCCTCGCGCAGCGGCGCATCCGGCACGCTGATGGACTTCAGCTGCACGCGCGTCTCGTCGCCCTGTGTCCGCATGCTGGCGGCAACCAGCAGATTGCCGTCGAGCGTGGCCGGGCGCCGCAGGGTGATGCGCTGCTGCGGCGTGCTCAGGGTGATCGACATGCGATCACCGAACAGCATCGGCACCAGCGTCACCGGCAGCTTGGGCTCGATGCGGCCATCGGCGGTCAGTCCGAACACGCCCTCGGTCACCATGTTCAGATAGCCCGCCACCGACCACAGTTGCCGGCGTGAATCGACGACCGGGCCGCCGAGCTTTCCGGGGACGCGGGTGGAGAGCGACTCCAGCGCGAAGTTCTCCATGTTCGATCCGCTGAGCGCGGCGACGCGCAGGATCGAGCGCAGCTCGTGGGCGATGCGCGCCGGATCGTCCACCACACGCGCGGCGCGCAGCGCATAGGCGCTGACGAAAGGCCAGATCGCGCGGTTGTGGTAGATCGGCTGATCCTTGCGCTCGGGCCAGATCACCGGACTGCCGGCCGGCCAGGTCGGATAATTCGCCAGCGCCAGTCGCGCGCGCGCCGGATCGGCCACACCGCTGGTGATCGCCAGCGCCTCGCCCAGCAGGTCGTAGCTGGCCACCGGCAGCGGCGGATCACCGCCGCCGAGATAGCTCATGTACATGCCCGCCCGCGGATCCCAGAAGCCGCGATTGATCGCCGCCTTGAGCGCGGCGGCCTGTTGCGCGTAACGCGCCGCCGAGTCGTCACCGCGCGCGGCGGCCATGCGCGCGGCCAGTTGCAGCGCCTCGTAGTGCAGCACGTTGGTCGACAACGCACAGGACTGCGCGATGAAGCGCACGTTGCTGGCGGTCCACGCCGGGTAGCTCTGCTCGCGCCAGTCCAGAAACGAGGTTTCGCCGCGATACAGGCCCGTGGCCGGATCGAAGGCGTACTCGCGATCCTGCGCCAGGGTGTCCTGCAGCGCGCGCCAGGTCGTGCCGGCGAAGGCGCGGTCGCCGAGCAGGTGGCGCGCGCCGAGGAACCACACCACGCGATCGGTGCTGATCGGCCAGCTGCCACCGGAACCGGTGTCCTGCACCACGTACAAACCCTGCGCTACGCCGGGTGCGCGCACGCCGGAGAGCTTGAACGCCAGCGAGCGTCGCGCGCGCGCCGGATCGAAGCGCCACAGCGCGAGGTCGGTCGAGTACGCCAGATCGCGCGTCCATGCGAACGGCCACTGCTTGCCGGCGATGAAGCAGGCGCAGGCGATCGGATGGCCGTGATCGTAGGCGCCATCGCGGATCGCCGGAACCGAGTCCTTTTTCAGGTCCGACTGCGCCATCGCGAACAGACCGTCAAACAGCGGACTGGCGGTGTCGGCGGACCAGGCCTGCGGCGCGATACGGCGGGAACCGGCCGGTGTCCGCAGCCGGTAGGCGCCGCCTGCGAGCGGCGTCATTCGCGCCGCGCGACCCTGCCATGCGAGCCGTGTATGCCAGACCGCCACCTCGGCGCGCGCGGCGGAGGCATGCGCGATTGCCGGCGCGCCGCATGCCGCGGCAGCCAGTGCCAGCGCGATGCACGTCGCCCGACCACGGCGGCACGCAGCGTTGGTGCGCGCGCGCCTGATCATGGCGCCCGCAGGAGCACGAGCCGCTGCGGCTGCGTGGCGTCGAGCTTGAGCCAGGTCACGGCGCCGTAGCGGTCGTGGCCCGTCGCCCAGCCCGCGCCCGCTGCGTGTTCCAGCGTCTGCAGATCGCCAGCGCGCGTGAGCGCACGGCCGTCGTGCATGACACTCGCCGCGTCCAGCCCGTGCACCCTGAACAGATAAGTCCGCAGCGCCGGCCGGTAACTGCCGCTGACGGCACCGAGATCGATCTCGACGCCGTCGCCATGCTGCTGCACCGACAGCGGTTGCAGGTAGTACGCGCCGTGCTCGTAGGCGTAGCTGTCGCCGGCATCGTCGTAGTAGTCGAAGGTGCTGCGCGTGGTTGCGGGAAACACGTCCACCGTGACCGTGGTCAGCGGCTTCTCGCCCACGTAGTCCATCGCCGGCTGGGTGGGGATGATCGCGCCCTGGCGGATGAACAGCGGAATGTCGGCCCAGGTCGTGGCATCGACCGGCAGCACGATCGTCTGACCGCCCGGATAGACCTTGCCGCTGAACCAGTCGGTCCAGGTGCCTGCCGGCAGATAGATGCGCTTGACGGTCTGACCCGGCTCGACCACCGGCGACACCAGCAGCCAGCCGCCGAACATCCAGGCGCTGACGTCGTTGCGCACCTGTGGATCGTCGGGGAAGGCAAACGTCAGCGGCCGCACCAGGCCCACGCCGGTGCTGTGCAGGCCCCACTCGTAGCTGTAGATGTAGGGGATCAACGCGTAGCGCAGGCGCATCGCCCGGGTGGCGGCGGCCTCGGCGACCGGCCCGTAGACCCAGGGCTGGCGATGCTCGTCGTGATCGCCATGCACGCGGAAGATCGGCGTGAAGGCACCAAACTCGATCCAGCGCGCGTAGTTCTCAGGCGTCGGATGGCCGCGGAAACCGCCGCCGTCCATGCCCCAGCGCATCGCACCGACGTCGATCGCGCTGAGCATGCGCTCGCGCTGCGCGGCCATGCTGACGAAGCCGGTGGGAATATCGCCCGACCACAGGCCGTAGGCGTAGCGCTGCGCGCCGAGATAGAAATCACGGTTGATCGACCACACGCGCTCGGGGAAGTGCGCGCGCTGACCGTCGTAGAGCGCGCGCTGCATGTTCATGAACTGAGTGTCGTCGGGGGTGTTGTCGGCCTCGTCGTTCCACCAGCCGCGGATGCCGGTCTCGAAGCTGTGCATGAGCGCGGGATTGAAGAACCAGGTTCGCACCGCGGGGTTGTCGAAATCCAGATCCTCGACCGGCTTGTGCGAGAAATAGTCCGGCGCGGGCTTCTCGCCCGGGAACCAGAAATCGTGCGCGCTGGCGTAATGGCCCTCCACGGTATCGACGTGGATGCGCGGCTTCATGATGCCGGTGAGATGCAGACCCTCGCGGTCGAGCGTGGCCTTGAGCTTGCCGCTGGGGCCGTCGGGGAACTTGGCGCTGTTCCAGCGGAACTCGCCGTAGTCGTTCTCACCCCAGGCTTTCCAGTCGAAATCCAGCGTGAAGTTGTCGATCGGGATGTGCCTGGCACGATAGGTCGCGACGATGTCGAGCAGTTGCTGCTCGTCGATGCCCCACTGACTGTTGGTGAAACCCATGGCCCACTTGGGGAACATCGGCGCCGCGCCGCTGAGCGTGCGCAAGCCGGCGAACAGCGCCTCGGGACGGCCGACGACGATGAAGGCGTCGATGTCCGGCCTGGAGAAGTCGTCCACGCGGATCTGCCCGTGCTGCATCCGGAAGCGCGCGCCCAGGGTGTCGAACAGCACGCCCCAGCCCGCCGTGCTCCATACCCACGGGGCGCCGGCGTGACCTTGCGCGCCGGCCTTGGCCATCCAGGTGCCTTGGCGCAACAGACCGGCATCGGAGCTGTCGAAGGCGCTGTAGCCGCCGATGCCGTAGAGCGGAGCGTCGGTGCCGACCGCGAACTGCGCCTCGCCCGCGGCCA
>JAJYTG010000019.1 GCA_021793195.1 Pseudomonadota bacterium | reverse complement strand
TCCCGAACTCGGAAGTGAAACGCACCTGCGCCGATGGTAGTGTGGCTCTAGCCATGCAAGAGTAGGTCACCGCCAAGGGCTTTATCCCCAAGGGCCGATCCTCACCGATCGGCCCTTCCCTTTTGCGACCGATGCCTCGCTACGAGCGGCCAGATCCCGTGTCCGCGAGCGCGTAGGTCCGGGGTGCGGCATCAGCAATCCCCGCGTGTCCGTCGCACCAGTTCGCCAGCGCAATGAGATCGGCAAACTCGAGATCGGGTGCTGGCCCGTGCTCCCAGCGGAGGCCGTCGCGGTTGAGCCATGCCGAGCGCAGCCCGGCTGCCTGGGCGCCGACCACGTCCAGCGCGGGATCGTCGCCGATGTGCAACACCGTCTCGGGCGGCACGCCGAGCCGGCGGCAGGCGGCATGGAAGATCCGCGTGGCCGGCTTGGCGCAGCCGGCTTCGCGCGCGCTGAGACAGAAGCGGAAATGCCGCTCGAGGCCGATGCGGCCCAGGTCCGCGTTACCGTTGGTCAGCCCGATCAGCGGAAGCCGCCGCGCGAGACGCTCCAGAGCCTCGGCAGCGTCGGGATACAGCTCGACCTGATTGCGCGCCGCGAAATACACCTCGAAGGCCTCGTCGACGCCGCGCGTGCTTTCGCCGCAAGCGGCGAATGCGGTGGCCAATGTCAGTCGACGCTGGGCGCTGAAATCGTGCGCCAAATCGGGGCGATCTTCGGAAATTCTCTCCCGCAAACGGCGCAGCGCAGGGATCGGGAACGCCTCAGCGATGCGCGGATGCCGGCGGCGCAGCCACTGATCCAGCTGCCGCTCGGCGTGCTCGATGGCCGGCACCACCGGCCATAGCGTGTCGTCGAGATCGAGCGACAGCGCGAGGAGTTGCATCAACCGCCGCTGTCGTCGTCGGCCGTCGCCTTGTCGCGCGCACGCTGTTTGATCATGCGTTGCCGCGCCTGTTCGGTCAGCGGCGAGGTCGGCGCGATGCTGGCGCCCTGCGAGTAGGTGGCGCCGGGCGCCGCAGCCGGACCATTCATCGCGACGGCTGCCGATTCGCCGTTGATCCGCGCGGCGATCCAGCTGCGGCGCTGGCCCTCGCGCTGGGCGAGCGTGGCTGCATCGGCGTAGGGAATCAGCATGTGTTCACGCATGATCGCCTGGGCGCGCGGCGTATTGATGAAGGCCATCAGCCGACTCACCGCAGCCGCGTGCGGATCATCGGGATTGGTGGCGAAATAGAGCGGGGTGTAAAGGGGATAGCTGCCGTCGGCGAGATTGGCGACGCTGGGTCTGACGCCTTCGATATCGAGCATGCGCAGCTTCGGGTTGGCGAACACGTTCGACAGCGTGCTGACGCCGAGACCATCGGGATCGAGCGAAACCGCGACCTCGAGCTGCTGGGTGTTGAGATACAGGCGCGGCGCGGCGACGTTGACGTCGCCGTTGCCGTACAGAAGCCGGCGCAGGCTGTATTCGACGCCATCCAGCGGGCTGGCGATCGAATACAGATTGATCGGCGCATTGCGGCCGCCCAGTTGGCTCCAATTGGTGATCTTGCCCCAGTAGATGTTGTACAGCTGTCGCAGCGTGATGTTGCGCACCGGGTTATTCGGATGCTCGATCATCACCAGCGCGTCCCACGCCACCGGAGTGAAGGTCAGCTCGTTTTCCTGGGTGCGCTTGGCGAAGGCCGGACGCGCGCTGCCGGCGATGTCGACCCGGCCGCTGATGGCCTCGTCAATACCGGAAATGGTGTTGAACGGCTGCACCTCCATGCGGCCCTGGCCGCTGCGCTGCCAGGCCTTGGCCAGCGATTCGGCAAGGCTGCGCGCGGTGGTGCTGTCACCGCGCCAACGCAGGGGAGGCTCGGCCTGCGCGGCGGCGGCGTAAGCCAGCGCCGCCAGCAGGAGCAGCAGCCACAGACGCGGAATGGGGTTTCGCATGTTGGCTTCTCGATCGCCGGACCACGGCGCGTGCCCGATTATCGCCCCGTATGGCCCCGCACGCATGCGCAAACGGTCACTATTCCGCCATGATGTACAACCCGCGTCCGTCGCGGACCACCGTCAGCAGCAGTTGGCGCGGCGGTACGGCAAGCAGGGCACGCAGCGGCCAAGACGGCGTTGACAGTCCGGGAGCGGAGGGGTACGGTTCGACCTCGCCCGCGATCACAACATGTTGTGTCCGGGACGCCCCCTTTCACCAAGCGCTGGGGTGCGATGGCCCGCCAGCCCTGGGGAAGGTTGCAGGCTCCGAGATGACTTATGCCGCGTTCCAAACCGTCGTCGTCGTCCCGTCGCCCGCGCGGCGGTGCGCCGCGCGGCGGAGCGCCCGCCGATGCCGGATCGGGCGTTCCTGAGACGCTGAAACCGCAGACAAGGGAGGCAATAACAACCATGAGCACGGTGCGTGCGGAAGCGGCGATCCGGAGTGCAGCGGAGATTCCTCTGCAGCCAGCTTCCCAGGACATCTGGGACAAGAAATACCGCCTCAAGAGCAAGCTGGGCAAACCCGTCGACGCCGGCGTCGACGACACCTACAAGCGCGTCGCGCGTGCGTTGTCCGATGTCGAAGCGACCCCGGAGAAGCGCGAATACTGGTACGAGCGTTTCCTGTGGGCGCTGCGCCGCGGCGCGATTCCCGCCGGCCGCATCACTTCCAACGCCGGCGCGCTGGAGCACAAGCCAGCCACGTCCACAATCAACTGCACGGTCTCGGGCACCATCCGCGACTCCATGGATGACATCCTCGAGAAAGTGCACGAGGCCGGGCTGACGCTGAAGGCCGGCTGCGGCATCGGCTACGAGTTCTCGACCCTGCGCCCGCGTGGCGCCTACGTGTCGGGTGCCGGCGCGCATACCTCCGGCCCGCTGTCGTTCATGGATATCTACGACAAGATGTGCTTCACCGTCAGCTCCGCCGGCGGCCGCCGCGGTGCACAGATGGGTACCTTCGATATCTCGCATCCGGACGCCAAGGAGTTCATCCGCGCCAAGCGCGAGGACGGGCGCCTGCGCCAGTTCAACCTCAGTCTGCTGATCACCGACGAGTTCATGGCCGCAGTCGCCGTCGACGCGGACTGGCCGCTGGTGTTTCCGATCCACGTCAAGGAAAAGGACGAGTTCGATCTCGCCGACGCAGGCAGGGTGGTCTGGCGCGAATGGCCCACTCACGAAAACTATGTCGTGCGCGACGACGGCCTGGTGGCCTGCAGGATCTATGGGCACATCCGCGCGCGGCACCTGTGGGACATGATCATGGTCTCGACGTACGACTACGCCGAGCCGGGTTTCATCCTGATCGATCGCGTCAACGAGATGAACAACAACTGGTGGTGCGAGCACATCCGCGCGACCAATCCCTGCGGCGAGCAACCATTGCCGCCGTACGGCTCGTGTCTGCTGGGCTCGGTCAATCTGACCACCTTCGTGCGCGACCCGTTCGGCCCCAAGGCGCGTTTCGACTGGGACGAATACAAGGAGGTCGTGCGCGTGTTCACGCGCATGCTCGACAACGTGGTCGAGATCAACGGCTTGCCGCTTGCGCAGCAGCGCCGGGAGATCGAGTCCAAGCGCCGCCATGGCATGGGCTTTCTCGGCCTCGGCTCGACCCTGGCGATGCTCAAGCTGCGTTACGGCGCGCCGGAAGCCTGTGCATTCACCGAGGACGTCGCCCGCGAGATGGCCATCGCCGGTTGGGAAGTCGCGCTCAGCCTCGCCCGCGAGAAAGGCCCGGCGCCGATCCTGGTCCAGGACTTCGAAATCACCGGCGACATGCTGCGCAAGCGTCCCGAGATGGCGCGCGACGGCTATGCCGTCGGCGACCGTGTTCCCGGGCGTGTCCTGCACGCGAAATACAGTCGCTACATGCAGCGCGTCGCCGGCGTGGCGCCGGAACTGGTCGCCGAGCTGGCCGAGGTCGGCGCCCGCTTCACGCACCACAGCTCGATCGCGCCGACCGGCACCATCTCGCTCAGTCTGGCCAACAACGCCTCCAACGGCATCGAGCCGAGTTTTGCCCATCACTATTCGCGCAACGTGATCCGCGAGGGCAAGAAGAGCAAGGAGAAGGTCGAGGTCTACAGCTTCGAGTTGCTGGCCTACCGCGCGCTGATCAACGCCGAGGCGATGCCCTACTCCGACGATCCCAAGGCGCGCCTGCCCGAATACTTCGTCGCCGCCGACGACATCTCGCCGAAGGAGCACGTCGACATCCAGGCCGCCGCGCAGAAGTGGGTCGATTCGTCGATCTCGAAGACCGCCAACGTGCCGACCGATTATCCTTACGAGGACTTCAAGAACATCTACGTCTACGCTCACCAGCAGGGGCTCAAGGGCTGCACCACCTTCCGCTTCAATCCGGCCGCGTTCCAGGGCGTGCTGGTCAAGGAGACCGACCTTGAAAGCACCCACTACCGCTTCGAGCTGGAAGACGGTAGCGTGGTCGAGGTCAAGGGGAATGACGAAGTGGAGTACGACGGCGAGACGCACACCGCCGCCAATCTGTTTGATGCATTGAAGGAAGGCTATTACGGCAAGTTCTGAGTGCCGAGGGAATGCGATCGCGTCCTGCAGGGCTCACGTCCCAACTGACTCGTCGGAGAGGCATCATGCACAGCGAAACCAGCACCATCGAAAGCACCGCCAGCGCGGTGAAGGACAGCGCCGCCGAATTCGGCACCACGGTCACGGTCAAGACGGCGGATGCCGTCGCGGCGGCGGCCGGCGGCGTGGCAGCGGCCGGCCAGGCCGTCGCCAAACAGGCGCGCACGGTCGCGCGCAAAGCCAAGGCCGTCGCCAAGAAAGCGGCCAGCAAGCCCACTGCCAAGAAGTCCGCTGTGAAAAAGCCGGCCAGGAAGGTCGCGAAGAAAGTGGCCAAGGCCGTCAAGAAGGCGCGCAAGGTGGTCAAGAAGGCTGCCCGCAAGGTTGCCAGGAAGATGGCGGCGACGAAGAAGCCGGCCGGGCGCAAGGGTGCGGCCAGGAAGACCGCGCGCAAGGTAGCCAAACCGGCCAAGAAGGCCGTACGCAAGGCGACCAGGAAGGCCAAGGCCAGCGTCAGAGCCGTACGCAAGCCGGCGGCCAGGAAGGCGGCCAAAAAAGCCGTTCGCGGCAAGAAGTAAACACGCAGCACCCGGCCCGGCTGCGGCCGGGCCGGCTTTGCGGCCGCCGGCCGCGCTATCCGTTCCAGAGCATTCCATGACGATCAAGATCGACAAGAAGATCAAGGGTTACGGCGTGGTTCGACCCGAGGGCAAGAGCGCGGCATTGGCGCCGGCCGCGGCGAACGTGCCGGTGCCTGCCGGTGCCGAAGTCATCCAGATGCACGAAAAGGTCGAGCGGCCCGACGTGCTGATCGGCTCCACCTACAAGATCAAGTCGCCGCTGTTCGAGCACGCGCTGTACGTCACGCTCAACGACATCGTGCTCAACGCCGGCACCGTGCATGAGCTGCGGCGGCCCTTCGAGATCTTCGTCAACTCGAAGAACATGGACCACTTCCAGTGGATCGTGGCGCTGACCCGGATCATGTCCGCGGTGTTCCGCAAAGGCGGCGACGTCACCTTCCTGGTCGAGGAATTGAAGGCCGTGTTCGACCCGCGCGGCGGCTATTTCAAGCCGGGTGGCGTCTACATGCCCTCGATCGTCGCCGAGCTGGGCGCGGTGATCGAGCAGCACATGAAGATGATCGGTCTGATCCGTGATCCCGACATCAGCGAAGCGCAGCGCGCATTGATCAGCGAAAAGCGCGCCGCTTACGAGGCTGGCGCAAAAAAAAACGCTGAAATAAGCGGTGACCTTGCCGGTGCGGGGGCCGGTGCCGCGCGCAAGTCCGAATCCGCCGGATCGTTTCCTCCGGGTGCGACGATGTGCGGAAAGTGCAACACCAGCGCAGTGGTGCTGATGGACGGCTGCGCGACCTGCCTCAACTGCGGCTACAGCAAGTGCGGCTGATGCGCCGGCGCTACTCGTCGGCGAAGCGGTAGCCGACGCCGATCTCGGTCAGCAGCCAGCGCGGCTGCGCCGGATCGTCCTCGATCTTGGTGCGCAGTGCACGCATGTAGATGCGCAGGTAGTGCGGCGATTCCACGTGCGCAGGACCCCATACCTCGCGCAGCAGCTGACGGTGGGTGAGCACCTTGCCGCGCTGGCTGGCCAGCACCAGCAGCAGCCGGTACTCGCGTGGCGTGAGATGCACATCCGCGCCGCGCACCTGCACGCGGCGCGCGGTGACGTCGATCAGCAGCGCGCCGGCCTCGATGCGTCCGCTGGCGTCACCGGCGCGCTGGCCGGCGAGATGCCGCGAGGCCACCCGCAGCCGCGCCAGCAGCTCCTCGATGCCGAAGGGCTTGGTCAGGTAATCATCCGCGCCGCCGTCCAGCGCGGCCACCTTGTCCTGCTCCCGGGTGCGCGCCGAAAGCACCAGAATCGGTCGCGTGTACCACTCGCGCAAGCGCCGGATAAGGTCCAGACCCGACAAATCAGGCAGGCCGAGATCGACGATCACCATGTCCGGCTGGCGCGCGGTCACCAGGCGCAGGCCCTCGGCTGCCGTTGCCGCCTCGTGCGGCTCGTATCCGTGGATTTCCAGGGCGGCGACCAGGAAACGGCGGATCTGCGGATCGTCCTCGATCAGCACGATGCGGATGCGCGGCTCATTCATCGGCGGGACGCTCCGCACGGTGCAGCGGCAGTGTGAATTCGAACTCGGCCCCGCCGCCCTCACGCTGGCGCGCGGCGATCTGTCCGCCGTGCGCGCCGACGATGGCGCGGGCGATGGTCAGGCCGAGCCCGAAGCCGCTCTGTGCGCCCTCGGCATGGCCGCGCTGGAACTTCTCGAAGATATGTTGCTCCTGGCCGGCCGGCGGACCGGGGCCGCGATCGCGCACCGTCACGTGCAGCCAATCGGCGTCGGTGTGCGCGGCGATCTCGATCGGGGAGCCCGAGGGCGTGTGCTTGGCGGCGTTCTCGATCAGGTTGATCAGCAGCTGGCCGATCAGGATTTCGTCGCCTGGGAACAGCGGCAACTCCGGAGCCAGCTCGACCCGCATGACACGCACGCCGAGTACGCCGCGAAGCTGTGCCAGGGCCGCGCCGATCAGCTCGTCGATCGCCAGCCAGTCGCGTTTCAGAGCCGGCCGCTCGGCGTCGAGACGGCTGAGGTCGAGCAGGTTGCCGGCGAGCCGATGCAGGCGTTCGGCCTCGCCCAGCAGACTCTGCAGCAGAGTGCGTCGATGTGTCTCGTCGATGTCGCCCGGCGGACCGGACAGCAGCGTGGTGGCGGCGCCGATGATGGTCGCCAGCGGCGTACGGAAGTCGTGCGAGATCGCGCTCAGCAAGGCGTTGCGCAGGCGCTCGGACTCGATCTCGACGCTGGCGCTGCGCGCGGCTTCGGCCAATTCGACACGCTCGATGGCGACGGCGGCCTGATTGACCATCGCATCGAGGAGGTGCATCTGTTCGGGCACTTCCAGCTGGCGCGGCTCGCGGGGACGCAGTGCCAGCACGCCGATGCAGCGTTGCAGCGCGTTCAGGGGCAGGTACACGGCGTCGGCGCTGGCCAGGGTGTCGGTGCCGAGGCCGGCGCGTCGCTGGTGATCGTAGGCCCACTGCGCGATGCCGAGATCGTTGCCGGGTACCGGAAACCGCGTCTGCCCGGGCGGCGGCGTGCGACCGCGGGTGCAGAACAGCGACGGATCGAGCAGGTGGCCCCCGGCGTCCGGCAGCAGCACGGCGGCACGGCCGCCGACCGTTTCGAGGATGTGCTGGCACAGCACCCGGACCAGCTGCTCGCGCGAACGCTCGCGCGACAGCTCGCTGCTGAGCGCGTTGAGTTCGCGCATGCGGCGTTCGCGGTGCCGGGCGACGGATGCGCCACGACGCCCCTGTGCGGTCAGGTTGCTGATCAGCAACCCCACCGTCAGCATCACCACGAAGGTCAGCAGGTACTGGGTGTCGGACACGGCGAACGAGAAATAGGGTTCGACGAACAGGAAGTCGAACAGCCCGACGCCGACGATCGCGGCCAGCACCGACGGACCGCGGCCGTAGCGGGCGGCGACCCAGACCACGGCCAGCAGGTAGATCATCACCAGGTTGGTGAGACCGAGGATGCGGAACAGCCCGGCACAGATCAGGGTTGCCAGCGCAACGGCGGCCAGCCCCTTGAGGTAGGCGGGATGCCGGCTGGAGCGCTTCGGCATCCGCGGCAGTGCCGTCACCGGAGCACCCGGTTCGCTGGTGACGACCAGGATGTCGATGTCGCCGCTGTCGCGGATCAGTGCATCGACCAGGCTTGGGCGCAAACGATCGAGCAGGCGTGAGCGCACCGGCTTGCCGACGATGATCTTGCTGACATTGCGCTGCCGCGCCAGGTGCAGGAGTTCGTCTGCGACGGTTTCCCCGCTGAGGTTGGAGGTCTGCGCACCCAGGCTCTCGGCCAGCTTGAGCGTCCGCAGCACGCGGTCGCGCGCCGTCTGCGGAAGTCGTTGCAGGCCCGGGGTCTCGACGTAGGCGGCCAGCCATTCGGCGTGCAGCGCCGAGGCCAGCCGTCGTGCGCGGCGCACCAGGCGCTCCGACAGCGCGTCGGGGCCGATGCACACCAGCACCCGTTCGCCGGCAGCCCAGGTTTCAGCGATGGCATGGCGCTCGCGGTATTCGCGCATCGCCGCATCGACGCGATCGGCGGTGGCACGCAGTGCCAGCTGGCGCAGCGCGATCAGGTTGCCCTTGCGGAAGAACGCTGCCTGCGCGCGATCGGCCTGATCGGGCAGATAGATCTTGCCTTCGCGCAACCGTTCGAGCAGGTCGTCGGGCGGCAAATCGATCAGCTCGACCTCGTCGGCGTCCTCGAGCAGGCTGTCGGGAACCGTTTCGCGCACCTGGGTGCCGGTAATCCGGGCGACGATGTCGTTGGCGCTCTCGAGATGCTGGACGTTGACCGTGGTGAAGACGTCGATGCCCGCCTCGAGCAGCTCGCGCACGTCCTGCCAGCGCTTGGCATGGCGTGTCCCGGGAGGGTTGCTGTGCGCGAGCTCGTCGACCAGCAGCAGCCGTGGTTTGCGCCGCAGCGCGGCGTCGAGGTCGAACTCGGCGAGGATGATGCCGCGATGCACGAGATGTTGCGTCGGCAGCCGCTCAAGACCTGCCAGCAGCACCTCGGTCTCGACGCGTCCGTGCGGCTCGACGTAGCCGATGACGACATCCGTGCCCGCCGCATGCTGCTTGCGCGCTGCTTCGAGCATGGCGTAGGTCTTGCCGACGCCGGCGCAGGCGCCGAAAAAGATTTTCAGGCGGCCGCGTGCAGCCGCTAGCGCTTCGCGCTGGACGCGTTGCAACAACTCATCGGGATCGGGGCGCGCGGGTGTGCGCTCGACGGCCATGCGGATCCTTCGGCGTTCACCTGACGTTGCGATGGTGACTGCGCGGCGGCGTCAGCGCCAGAGTCGGGTGCGCAAAGCCTCAATGTGACGTGAGCCAACGCCCGTCGAGGCGCAGATTGAGCTCCAGCACGTTGACCCGGGGCTCGCCCAGTACACCGAGTTGCCGGTTGCGCGTCGAGGCGTCGATCAGAGCCTGCACGCGGGCCAGCGGCAGGCCGCGGGCGCGCGCGACCCGGGCTGCCTGGTAGGCGGCGCCAGCGGGTGAGATGTCGGGATCGAGACCGCTGGCCGATGCGGTCACCAGATCCACCGGCACCAGCGCGGCATTGCCGGGATCGGCGGCGCGCAATGCGGCGATGCGGCGTACCACCGCGGTGCGCAACGCGGGATTGGTCGGGCCCAGGTTCGACCCCCCGGAGGCCAGCCCGTTGTAGGGCGCGCTCGCGGTGGCCGAGGGCCGGCTCCAGAAATAGCGCGGATCGCGGAACGGCTGACCGATCAGGCGCGAACCCAGAACCTTGCCGTCATGCACGATCAGACTGCCGTTGGCCTGGTACGGAAACAGCGCTTGCGCCAGTCCCGTCACGGCCAGCGGATAGGCCAGCCCGGTCAGCAGCGTCAGCACCAGCAGCAGACGCAGGGCGGGGGCAAGTTCGGTGCGCAGCGAGGAAAGCATCATGGCGGCAGATCTCAGAAGTGCAGGATCACGTCCATCAGCGCGGTCATCTGGCTCCAGCGGCGACCGTTGTCATAGGCGGGCACGTCGTAGGAGCGCTCGTAGCGGAACTCGGGGCGGACCTCGAGATCCGGCGACACCCAGCGGGTCAGGCCGATGGTGTGGCTGGAATAGCGAGTGGCGTAACCGGTGCGCTGACCGACGACGTCGTCGTAGAACTCGTTGCGGATCGAGATCATGTCGTCCGCATCGAGCTCGAAATTCAGATAATTGACGATGCCCCACGCCGGCGCTTCGCCGCGCGGCAGGCCGGGCGGGTTGCGCACGTAGAGGCGATAGGCCTCGGTCAGCGTGTGCACGCGGCGGCTGAAGCGATGGCCCCAGGTCAGCACGAATTCCTGCAGGTTGTTGTAGGTCTGGCTGGAGCGGTTGTAGGACTCGATGCAGGGATACAGCATGTCGTCATCGGAGTCCGACACCCAGCGCACGCAGGCCTGCAGGCTCAGCCGCGAGGCGGAATTCCAGATCGCGGCATCGTCGCCGCCGTGCAGGCCGACCTGCACGGTCCAGTTCTTGTCGAGCCGCGTGGTGGTGATCACGCCCATGTTGGTATAGGCGTCCACGGTGTACAGGATCGAATGCGTCACCAGATAGTTGTTGGGCGAGAACTGCGCCTCGATGTCGGGCAGCGACAGGTAGCGCCCGGCGGTGATCTGCATGCCCCGCGCGATCCAGGGGATGTAGAGATCGGCGTAGAAGATCATCGGATCGACGCCGTAGACCTTGCCGGCCAGCGGCTGGTTGGGATCGGGTTGGTTCAGCAGCTGGTTGCTGAGGACGCCCTTCATGGCGGTGAAGTGGTAGTCGTAGCCGTAAAGCAGATCGACGTGGAAGCCCCAGTCGAGATGGTCGGTCTGCACGGTGTTCGGCAGGCGCTCGATGCGCAGCAGCGCCTGGTTGAACTCGATGCGGTTGGGCCGCACCGCGTAGGACAGCGGGTAGTTGGTCGTGTGCGAGGTACTGAGGTTGACGGACGGATTCAGCCAGCCGTAGATCTCGATGCGGTGACGCTGCATCCACCGGCCGAAGCGATTGCAGGCCAGGGCCTCCTCCAGAGGGTAGCGCGCGTTCTCGTTGGGCACGCCGATGGGGTAGTCGACACCGCCCAGCTGCCATTCGGCGGACGGGAACGGTGGCGAGTCGAAAGGCGAGGGAAGGGCACGCCGCACCGACGCCGGTGCAGCGCTGTTCGCCGGCTGCGCATCGGCACGATAGGCCGCCGTCAGGCGCGTGACGAAGTCCTGCGAGCAGTCGCTGACGGTGGAAGCCGCGTCGGCGCGGGCCGCGCGCGGCGCGATCAGGGCCAGCAGCGCGAACGTGATGCAGGGCAAGGTCAGACTGCGCATGAGGATCCGCGTCCGTGTCAGGTCAGATGCAGCGCGACCAGCAGCAGGTCGATCAGCTTGATGCCGATGAAGGGCGCGATCAGCCCGCCCAGCCCGTAGATCAGCAGATTGCGGCGCAGCAGCGCGGCGGCGCCCAGCGCGCGTGCGCGCACGCCGCGCAGCGCCAGCGGGATCAGCACGATGATGATCAGCGCGTTGAAGATCACGGCCGACAAGATCGCGCTCTGCGGCGTCGCCAGGTGCATCACGTTCAGAGCCGCCAGCGCCGGGTAGGTGCTGGCGAACGCGGCGGGAATGATCGCGAAATACTTGGCGACGTCGTTGGCGATCGAGAACGTGGTCAGCGCGCCGCGCGTGATCAGCATCTGCTTGCCGATGCTGACGACCTCGATCAGCTTGGTCGGGTTGGAATCGAGATCGACCATGTTGCCGGCTTCCTTCGCGGCCTGGGTGCCGGTGTTCATGGCCACCGCAACGTCGGCCTGCGCCAGCGCCGGCGCGTCGTTGGTGCCGTCGCCGCACATCGCCACCAAACGCCCTTCGGCCTGGATGTCGCGGATCAGCTTGAGCTTGGCCTCAGGCGTGGCTTCGGCGAGGAAATCGTCGACACCGGCCTCGGCGGCAATGGCTGCCGCGGTCAGCGGGTTGTCGCCGGTGATCATGATGGTGCGTATCCCCATGCGGCGCAGTTCGGCGAAGCGCTCGCGGATGCCGCCCTTGACGATGTCCTTCAACTCGATCACGCCCAGCGCGTGCGCGCCTTCACAGACCGCCAGCGGGGTGCCGCCGTTGCGTGCAATGGTCTCGGCGCCGCGGCGCACGGATGCCGGCAGCGTGCCGCCCAGCGCGACGAGATGGCGCTCGACGGCGTCCAGCGCGCCCTTGCGGATGCTGCGGCCGGCAAGGTCGATGCCGCTCATGCGCGTGGTCGCGCTGAATGGCACGAAGTGCGCGTCGCTGCCCTCGAGGCTGCGCTCGCGCAGGGCGTACTGCTCCTTCGCCAGCACCACGATGCTGCGTCCTTCGGGCGTCTCGTCCGCCAGCGAGGCGAGCTGCGCGGCATCGGCCAGCCGCTGCGGTTCCACGCCTTCGGCGGCGTGCAGGGCCACGGCCTGGCGATTGCCCAGTGTGATCGTTCCGGTCTTGTCCAGCAGCAGCACGTCGACGTCGCCGGCGGCTTCAACCGCGCGCCCCGACGTGGCGATCACGTTGGCCTGGATCATGCGGTCCATGCCGGCGATGCCGATCGCCGAAAGCAGGCCTCCGATGGTGGTCGGGATCAGGCACACCAGCAGCGCGATGATCACCGTCAGCGTGATCGGCTGGCCGTGGCCGCCGGCGTGCACGGCGAAGATCGAGAACGGCAGCAGGGTGGCGCAGGCGAGCAGGAAGATCAGGCTGAACTTGGCGAGCAGGATGGTCAGCGCGATCTCGTTGGGCGTCTTGCGTCGCGCCGCGCCCTCGACCATCGCGATCATGCGGTCGAGGAAGCTCTCGCCAGGGTTGGCGGTGATGCGCACCACCAGCCAGTCGGACAGCACGCGGGTACCGCCGGTCACCGCGCTGCGGTCGCCGCCGGATTCGCGGATCACCGGTGCCGACTCGCCGGTGATCGCGCTCTCGTCGACGCTGGCGGCACCGGCGACCGCCTCGCCGTCGCCGGGCACGCTGTCGCCGGCCTCGACCAGTACCAGGGTGCCGGTACGCAGTTCGGTTGCGCGCACGAACTCGACATGCCCGCGATCGTTCGTGTCGCGCAGGCGCTTGGCCAGCACGTCGAGCCGGGCCCCGCGCAGCGCGCGTGCCTGCGCCTTGCCGCGGCCTTCGGCCAGCGCCTCGGCGAAGTTGGCGAACAGCAGGGTGAACCACAGCCAGAGGCCGACACCAAGGATGAAGCCGGCCGGCGTGCTGCCGTGACCGGTCAGCGCGCGCAGGCCGAGCAGGGTGGTCAGCACGCTGCAGACGAATACCACGAACATCACCGGATTGCGTACCTGCGTTCGCGGTGACAGCTTGCGGAAAGCGTCGGCGACGGCGCCGCCGAGAATGGCGCGATCGAGGCCGTGCACTGGAGTCTGCGAGCCGGCCATGGTCAGTGCGCCACGCTGGAGAGGAATTCGGCGATCGGCCCCAGGGCCAGCGCCGGCAGGAAGGTCAGCGCGCCCACCACCAGCACGGTGCTGACCAGCAGCACCACGAACAGCGGCGTGTGGGTCGGCAGGGTGCCGGCGGACTCGGGCACGTGCTTCTTGGCGGCCAGCGCGCCGGCGATCGCCAGCATGCCCACGATCAGCAGATAGCGCGCCAGATACATCACCACGCCCAGGGTGTAGTTGTAGAACGGCGTGTTGACCGACAGCCCGGCGAAGGCGCTGCCGTTGTTGTTGGCGGTGGACGAAAAGGCGTAGAGGATCTCGCTGAAGCCGTGCGCGCCGGGGTTGCCGAGTCCGGCCAGACCTGCGGGCAGCAGCACCGCCACCGCAGTGCCGACGACCACCAGCGCGCAGGGAATCAGGACCACGAGGCTGGCCATCTTCATCTCGTAGGCCTCGATCTTCTTGCCGAGGTATTCCGGCGTGCGTCCGACCATCAGTCCGGCGATGAACACCGCGACCACGGCGAAGGCGAGCATGCCGTAGAGTCCCGAGCCGACGCCGCCGAAGATCACCTCGCCCAGCTGCATCAGCACCAGCGGCACCAGCCCGCCAAGCGGCGTGAACGAGTCGTGCATGGCATTGACCGAGCCGTTGGAAGCCGCGGTGGTCGCGGTCGCCCACAGCGCCGAGTTGGCGATGCCGAAGCGGGTCTCCTTGCCCTCCATGTTGCCGCCGGCCTGCAGGGCCGACGCATGCTGGTCGATACCCAGCCCGTGCAGCGCCGGATTGCCGGCCTGTTCGGCGGCGATGCAGCCCAGCGCCAGCGGCACGAAGATCACCAGCATCGCCGCCAGCAGGGCCCAGCCCTGACGGCGATCGCCGACCATCTCGCCGAAGGTCCAGCACAGCGCGGCGGGGATCAGCAGAATCGCCAGCATTTCCAGAAAATTGCTGAGCGGCGTCGGGTTCTCGAACGGATGCGCCGAGTTGGCGTTGAAGAAGCCGCCGCCATTGGTTCCCAGCTGCTTGATCGCCTCCTGCGAGGCCACCGGGCCCATCGGCAGCACCTGCGTCGCCGGTGCGGAGACCGCGGCGGGCGCCTGCAGCAGCGGTATGCGCAGGTTGGCATGCAGGTTCTGGATCACGCCCTGGCTGGTCAGCACCAGTGCCAGCAGCAGCGACATCGGCAGCAGCACATACAGGGTGGCCCGGGTCAGATCCACCCAGACGTTGCCGATGGTGGCTGCGCTGCGGCGGCGGAAGCCACGGATCACCGCCAGCAATACCGCGATGCCGGTGGCTGCGGACAGAAAGTTCTGCACCGTCAGCCCGAGCAGATCGGTGAGGTAGCTCATCGTCGTTTCGCCGGCGTAGCTCTGCCAGTTGGTATTGCTGACAAAGCTCACCGCGGTGTTGAACGCGGTGTCGGCGCGCACGCCGGGCAGATGTGCCGGATTGAGCGGCAGAATGCCCTGCGCGCGCTGCAGCAGGTACAGCAGCACCAGCCCGGCGAGATTGAACGCCAGCAGCGCGACGGCGTAGCGGCGCCAGTCCATTTCCTCATCGATGCGCACGCCGCCGAGGCGATAGAGCGCACGCTCGATCGGTGCGCCGAAGCGGGTCAGCGCATTGGGCTGCTCCGCAAACGCCAGGCTCATGTAGGCGCCCAGCGGCTTGACCAGTGCCAGCAGCACGGCCAGGTAGAGCGCCAGCTGCAAGGTATCGTTGGCGGTCATTCGAACCACTCCGGTTTCAGCAGCGCGATGGCGAGATAGGCCGCCAGCGCCACGGCGATCACGATGGCGAGCAAATCGACCGCGCTCATGGGCGATCCCGCAGCGCGGCGCACAGATGCACGAAGCCGGCCGTGAGCGCAGCCAGCACGACGATCAGCAGCAGGGGCAACGCGTCCATGGCGGACTCCTCGACAGTGCCGACACTGTCGGGCTCGACGCATAAGGGCGGGATATAAAGCGCGGCTCCGCGCGTAAAAAAGCCGTAAAGAGTGCAGGCCCGGGCTCAACGGACGGCCGGGGTCGTTTCGATCGCAGGCGGTGACATCTCCCGCTTCGCCGGTGCAGTTCAGCCCGGGGCGCTCCGGCCCGACCCGGTGCCGACCTGCCGGGTGGCCCTCGACCCGTCGCCGGTGTCGAGTGCGAATCAGGGCCCCTGCGTGTGACGTCCATTACATTTTGCGTGCTATTTTGCTACCCGAAAGGGGGCCGATCATGGATCTTCGTTCGACGGTGTCTGCCCGTCGGTCCGATGCATGGGGACTTTCCGGCGCGGGTTTGCGCGATCTCACGCTGGAGTGCGGGGCGTCATGACGCCGGCCGCAACGGTGCCGACTTTCCGGTACCGCGCCTTCATCAGCTACAGCCACCGGGACAAGGCCTGGGCGGACTGGCTGCACCGGACGCTGGAGGCCTATGTCGTGCCGCGGCGGCTGGTCGGGCAGACCACGGCGGCCGGCGTGATCCCGCGACGCCTGGCGCCGATCTTCCGCGATCGCGATGAGCTGGCGAGCGCGAACGATCTCGACCTCAAGGTCAACGCGGCGCTCGCGCAATCGGCGAACCTGATCGTGATCTGCTCGCCGCGATCGGCGGCCTCGCGCTGGGTCGATGAGGAAGTGCTTGCATTCAAGCGGATGGGCCGCGGCGAGCGCATCTTCTGCCTGATCGTGGACGGCGAGCCCAACGCGAGTGCGATGCCGGGCCGCGAGGCGGAAGAGTGCTTCGTGCGCGCCTTGCGTCACCGGATCGGCGCCGATGGCGCGTTGAGCGACGCATGCGTCGAGCCGATTGCCGCCGACGCACGTCCGGGCAGGGATGGCAAGACCAACGCCAGGCTGAAGCTGGTCGCCGGCATGCTGGATGTCGACTTCGACGCGCTCAAGCAGCGCGAATTGCAGCGACGTGCCCGGCGCATGGCAGCCGTGGCCGCTCTCGCATTGACGATCATGGCGGTGACTACGGTGCTGGCGATTGCCGCGGTGATCGCCCGCAACGCTGCCGTAGTCTCGAGACAGGCGGCCGAACGCCGCCAGAAACAGGCCGAGAGCCTGGTCAATTTCATGCTCGGCGATCTCAATGACAAGCTGATACAGGTGGGGCGCCTGGACATCATGCAAGCGGTCGACGACCGCGCGATGAGCTACTTCGAGTCGCTGCCGATCACCGACGTCACCGATGCGGCGCTGGGGCAGCGCGCCAAGGCGCTGGAGAAGATCGGCAGCGTGCGCCTTGACCAGGGGCATCTGCCGGCCGCGCTGCTGTCGTATCGGGCGGCCCTGAAGATCGCCGCGAAACTGGCTGACAGCGAGCCTGCCGACACGCCACGGCAAATCGCGTACGCCAGGATCTGGGCTTTTATCGGCCTGACCCACTGGCGACAGGGCAGGATGAACGCGGCACAGCAGGATTTCGAATCCGCGCGGACCATCTTGCAGCGCGCGCAGATACTGGCGCCGGATGATCTCAAGCTGGTTTTTCAGCTGGCGATCATCGACAACGATATCGGCCACGTGCTGGAAGCGCACGGCCAGTTCGATATTGCCGACACCCGATACCGCAGCATGCTCGCGCTGTGCAAGCGCCTGGTCGCGGCCCGGCCGGACAACGCCGGGTGGTTGCAGTATCTGGGGAGTGCGCACAACAATCTCGGCAAGCTGGCGCTGCAGCGCGGCGAACTGGCCACCGCCGTCGCGCAGTACGCCGCGGACGACGCGATCGAGACCCGGCTGTCGGCGCGCGATCCGAGGGACAACAGTCAGCGCGAGAGCATGCTGCTTTCACGCGCCATCCTCGGGCGCACGCTGGCGCTGGCCGGCGCGGTCGCAGCGGGCAAGCGCGATCTGCAACAGGCGATCACGATCGCCGCCCAGCTTGCCCAGGTCGATCCTCACAACAGCGGCTTTCAGGAGGACCTGGCGCTGTACGGCGTGCAATTGAGCCGCCTGCAGCGCCTGGATGGCGATCTGTCCGGCGCGCGCGCGTTGATCGCCCGTTCGCTGCGGATTTTTCTGGCCCTGACCCGGCAGGATTCATCCAACACCGGCTGGCAACGCGAGTTCGCCGAGGCGCAATCGGAGCAGGCTGCGCAATCGCGTGCGGCCGGTCATGCGGAAGCGGCGCGCGCGCAGGCGCAAGCCGCGCTGCAGATCCTCGATCCGCTGCTCGCACGGCACCCGGACGACCGCGCCACCCTGCTGGGGACCCTGGGCACCCGGCTGTTGCTGGCTGCCGTGACCCCGGATGCGCCTGTCGCGCGGCACCTGCGCGAGGATGCACTGAAGACGCTGCAGGCACAGAAGAACGGCCGCGACGACCCGCGCCTGCTGGCCTTGCAAGTCGAGGCACTGCTGGCCTTGCGGCGGCAGGCCGAGGCGCAGCCGATCATCAGGCGATTGTGGCAAGGCGGCTACCGGGATGCGGCGCTGGTCAACGTGCTGCAGCGTCAACGCATCGCCTATCCGGTCAATGCGTCGTTTCAGCAAAAGTTGCAGGCGGCCGCCAGTGCCAGGCTCCGCCCGTAAGTCCGGCCACAGGAAGAACAGGGGAAAGGCAACACAGGCAAATGCCGTACGAATTCCATCTTTCGTCCACAGGAGTACGCCATGCCGAACCATCTCCAGGTCACCCTCGACAAGAGCACGACACCCTGGTGTGTCGATATCGATCAGAGCGGCAACGCGAATCACGTCAGCCAGAGCCCCAACGCGCAAACCATCACCTGGCAACTGACCGGAAATGCGGCTTCCGGATCCTTCGTCGCGCTCACGGATCCCGACCCGGGCTTCGCCTGGGTCGGCACGCCGCCGCCGTCCGGCGTCTTCGGGAGCCCCGCGCTGGGCGCAAACGGCAATCAGCTGACGATCAGCGATCTCAACAACAGCTCTTCCACGACAGGATCCTGGATCTACATCCTGCGCGTCAGTGTCGGCGGGGTGGTGTATCAATCGACGGCGACGTCGCTTGCGGCGACAACGTCGAATCCGACGATCGTGAACAAGTGAATGGAGACCATCATGTCCAAGACCGGCAATGAAAATCAGAAAGATCCGACCACGCCTCCACCCGCCCATGATGAAAACGGAGGAACCAGCGATGCACGAGAGGAAGCGGAGCGGTTGATACCACCATCGCACGGCATAACCACCGAACCGACGATCAAGAACAATTAGGGCGCACCGGGACACCCCGATCCGGGTGCCAGCCATGGCCCATCCGGTTCCGTGAGGAGGAGATGGACCACGGCCTCCTCCCGGACCACCATGGGCTTGCGAGGCCATGCGTCACCCATCGTGAAACCATCACCGCCCGGAAGCCTTCATGACCCCCTTGGTTGTCGGTGTCACCAGTCACCGCAACATTCCCGCAGGCGAGATCGAGCCGATCCGGCAGCGCGTGCGCGAATTCCTGGCACTGCTCAGGCACGATTTCCCGGCGCTGCCGCTGGTCGTGCTGTCGGCACTGGCCGAGGGCGGCGATCAACTGGTGGCACAGGAGGCGCTCGCCGTCGGTGCGCGACTGATCGCGCCGCTGCCGCTGCCGCGGGATCTTTATGTCGACGATTTTGCCGATCCCGCGACGCGCGCGAATTTCGAGACGCTCTGCGCTCGTGCCGAAGTGATGCAGCTGCCGCTGCACGCGGGCCAGACGCGGCACGCGGTCGAACCGCCGGGTATGGCGCGCGACCGCCAGTACGCCCAGGCCGGGGTCTACATCGTCGACCACTGCCATATCCTGCTGGCGATCTGGGACGGCAAGGAGTCCGATCGAATCGGCGGCACCGCACAGGTCGTGCGCTATCACCTGGGTGGCCCGATGCCCGGCCTGATCGACCGTCGCCGCGAGGCGCGCCATGTGCTCGGCGGCGGCGACGAACGCCTGCTGTATCACATCGTCTGTTCGCGCGATGAAGCCGATGGTGCGGCGGCTACCGGCCTGCAGGCGCTGCAGGCGCTGTGGCGCACCGCCGAGACCGCGGCCGCAGCGGAAATGGGCATGCCGCCCGAATTCCGCCTGATGTTCACCCACATGGCCGAGTTCAATGTCGAGTGCGGCAATTACGCGGCCGCCATCGGCGTTGCGGCGCACCGGCACCAGGCTGCCGATGGCAATGCCGCGCTGCCCATGGGCGAGGTTTTCCACGCGGCCGACTGGTTGGCGATTCATTTCCAGAAGCGCGTGCTGCTTGCGATGCGCGCCACCTACACGCTGGCGGCGCTGATGGGCATCGCCTTCGCGCTGTATGCGCATCTGGCGGAACACAATTATCTGATCTACCTGTTTCTGCTGCTGTTCGCCAGCGGCGCGGCCGTGGTCGGTCTGGCGCGCCGTCGCGGCTGGCACCGCAAGTACCTCGACTACCGCGCCCTGGCGGAGTTCCTGCGCGTGCAAACGTACTGGCGGCATGCGGGCATCCCGGCGAACGGCGGGCACGGGTTCGCGCAGGACAATTTGCTGCAGCGACAGAACACCGAGCTGGGCTGGATCCGCAACGTGATGCGTGCCGTCGGCCTGGGGACGCGCGCGGATCCGGCCGGAGACGGAGCGGATGCCCTGGCGCGGGTGATCGCGGAATGGGTTGGTGAATCCGGGAAGTCGGGGCAGCTGCACTACTACGAGCGCAAGACGGTCGAGCGTTCGGGGCTGCACCACATCACCGAAATGGTCGGGTCGCTCAGCCTGTGGGGCGGCATCGCGATCAGCGTCGTGCTTGTCGTGTTCGCGCACGTATTCGAGCTGGAAACCAAGAACACGCTGGTGATGCTGATGGCGACGCTGTCGATCATCGCGGCGGTACGCGAGGCCTACGCCTACCGCAAGGCCGACAAGGAGTTGATGCGCCAGTACCGCTTCATGCAACGGATTTTCACCGGCGCGCGCACGGCGCTGGACCGCTCGATTGATGCGGTCGAGCAGCGCGAAATCCTGATCGCGCTCGGCGAGGCGGCGTTGACCGAGCATGCCGAGTGGACGCTGATGCAGCGCGAACGCGAGGTGGAGCAGAGCAAGCTGTGAGGGCCGGCCGGCAAGCGACCAGACGACCCTCTCCCGGCGCCCCGAACGGGGGGGATGCCGCGCGCTCCCGCTACAGCGACAACTTGAAGCCCGCGTACCAGGTACGGCCCAGCGCCGGCTCGATGCCGTAGGTCCACACCCGCGAGTAGTAGTGGCGATTGAACACGTTGGAGACGCCGCCCAGCAGTTCGACGTGCGCGGTGAGGTTCCAGTCGGCGGCGAAGTCCCACACCGAGTACGCCGGGACCAGCGCCGGCAACAACACGGTCCCGCCGACGCCGGGCTGATCCTGCGCGCTGTCCTGCCAGTACTGCGAACCCGAAAACACGCCGGTGAACGCCAGCTTGTAGTGGCCGTCGCGGCGCCAGGTGATGCCGGCCTTGGCCAGATGGCGCGGGGAGTACGCCGGCGGCTTGCCGACCTGGTTGGGGATGGCGCTGGCGACGAAGCGCGCATGCAGCAGTTGCAGGTTGGCGAAGGCCTCGAGGTGCTCGCCGTTGCCGTTGCCGTGCAGGAAGTCGTAGGCCAGCTCGCCCTCGAAGCCCTGATTGCGGGTGTCGCCGCTGTTCTGCTCGATCGACACGAGCGGGCTCAGGTTGAGCGTCTCGATGCGGTTGTGGAAGTTCATCCAGAACAGGCTGACGTCGTAGAACAGGCCGTCGGCCGGTGTGCCATGCACGCCCAGTTCGTAGGACAGCACCTTCTGCACCGCGGGTGCCGTGCCGGGAATGATGTTGGCATGCGGCGAACCGATGTCGAAGAAGCGCACCGGGCGCCAGCCGGTGGAAACGTTGAAGTAGGTCTCGTTGAGATGGCCGTGGTCGTAGAAATCATTGCCGATGCCGAGACCGAACAGCGGCACGTTGCGCGACACCGTCGTGTCGAGCAACGGTCGCGACAGGTTGGGCGGACGCACGGTCTCGAACACGCTGACCTTCTCGTGATCCAGGCGCAGCGAAGGCACGATGTGCCAGTGATGACCGGGCCCGAAGCGGAGCAGGCTGCTGGCGAACACCGAGGCGTAGTCGGAATGGCGCGCCTGCACCAGCGTCGGCACGCCCCCGGTCGCGTTGCGCGGAGCCAGCAGGTCGGTGTAGTTGGCGCCCAGCAGCGGCGCATCGGATCGGTACAGCTCGGTGCCGAAGGTCAGCGTGTCGCCGGGGCCGAAGTCGTGGCGCAGGCGCAGGTCGGTGCCCGCGTAGCGGAAACGCGCGTCCTGGATATTGGTGACGACGGGCAGCGGCTGCGGCGGCACCGAGGGACTGGCCACGCGCTGGGTCAGTTCCGAGGTTCCTGCCCAGGCCTTGCCGTAGAAACGCCAGTGCTCGCCGAGCCGCTGCTCGTGGGTCAGCACGGCGACGTTGCGATTGGCCCACTCGCGGTTGGCCGGCGTGGTGGTGAGGTCGGGATTGGCCGCCCATTGCGCGTAGGTCAGGCGTCCGGCGTCGTTGGACGCGGCGTCGTACAGATGCAGATCCAGGCCCCACCGCGAGGTCGCGCTGGGCGTCCACAGCAGGTTGGCGTCGACGCCCTTGACGTTGTAGCCGCTGTTGGCGCGCGGGCCATCGCTGCGGTTGATCCAGCCGGCCACGCGCCAGGCGAGATCGCCCGTGCTGCCCTTGACCACGTTGTAGGTCTGCCAGCCGCCGTGGCTGCCGATCATCTGTTCGGTGCTGGCGCCGAACGGCGCGCCGGCGATCGCGCCCTTGGACACGAAGTTGATCACCGGCGCCGGCTCCGGCCCGTACAGCAGGCTGTTGCCGCCGCGGATCACCTGCACTTCGCGCACGCCCTGCAGCGGCGGCTGGTAGTACAGGGTCGGGAAGCCGATCCAGTCCAGCTCGGCGGGGATCCCGTCCTGCAGCACCAGCACGTACTCGGACTCCTGCGGATTGCCCAGCCCGCGGTAGGTGAGATTCACGCGCAGCGGGTCCTGCTCCTGCGAGACGATGATGCCGGGGGCGCGCACGAACAGCTGGGTGAGATTGTCCTGCGCCACGGTCGGGATCTGGTCCATGTGCGTGACCGTGGCCTTGGTGGTCACCGTGATCAGCGCGCCGTCCACCTCCGGCAGCAGGTACTGCAGCTTGGCCAGCCACGGCGGCCGCTTGCCGGTGACGTCGACCTGCGGCAGCCGATAGGGTGGGTGTTCGACGGACGGCACGTCCTGGGCGGTGGCGAGCAGCAGGGGCAGGGCGGCGAGCATGCTGGGTCCGTCGGGGATCGTGGCAAGGGTGAGAGCGTAGCGGCGAAGCGCGGATTCGCGGTCCCTGCCGGAAGTCATGCCGTGGCGTGACCTTGCAGCGTCCGCTGGACATGACAGGCTCCGCCCTCCACTCCGGCGTCAAGACTTACGGTCCGCAAGCATGCCGCCGCCCGCACGTCTTGTTTTCGTGGCGATGGCGCTCTGCCGGGCGTGCCGAGCCGGGCGCCGGCCGCAGGCTCGGTCCAGCCGCTAAACTCGGATGCTTGCACGGAGCCGCCGCATGACCAACCGCATCCGCGTCCTCACCGGCATCACCACCACCGGCACGCCGCACCTGGGCAACTACGTCGGCGCAATCCGCCCGGCCATCGCCATGAGTCGCGCCGCGGACACCGACGCGTTTTTCTTCCTGGCCGATTACCACGCCCTGATCAAATGCGATGAGCCCGAACGCATCGCGCATTCGCGGCTGGAGATCGCGGCGACGTGGCTGGCCTGCGGGCTCGATCCGCAGCGCGTGACCTTCTACCGCCAGTCGGACATTCCCGAGATTCCCGAGCTGACCTGGCTGCTGACCTGCATCACCGCCAAGGGCCTGATGAACCGTGCGCACGCCTACAAGGCGGCAGTAGACGCCAATCTCGCCGCCGGCGAGGACGCCGACGCCGGCATCGCGATGGGTCTGTACAGCTATCCGATCCTGATGGCCGCCGATATCCTGCTGTTCAACGCGCGGCGGGTGCCGGTCGGCCGCGACCAGGTACAGCATATCGAGATGGCGCGCGACGTGGCCGCGCGCTTCAACCACGTCTTCGGCGCCGGGCGCAGCTACTTCGTGTTGCCGGAAGCGGCGGTCGAGGACCAGGTCGCGACCCTGCCCGGCCTCGACGGCCGCAAGATGTCGAAGAGCTACGACAACACCATTCCGCTGTTCGCCGGCGGCGCCGCGGCGCTCAGGGATGCCATCGCGCGCATCGTCACCGACTCGCGCGCGCCGGGCGAGCCCAAGGACACCGAAGGCTCGCATCTGTACGCGATCTATCGCGCCTTCGCCAGCGCCACGGAGAGCGCCGCGCTGGCGACGGACCTGCGCGCCGGACTGGCCTGGGGCGAGGCCAAGCAACGCCTGTTCGCGCGCGTGGACGCCGAACTCGCGCCGTTGCGCGAACGCTACGAGGAACTGATCGCCAGGCCCGGCGAGCTTGAGGAGATCCTGCAGGACGGTGCGCGCAAGGCGCGCGCGATCGCCGCGCCCTTGCTCGCCGAGCTGCGCACGGCGGTAGGGTTGCGGTCGCTGACCGCGCAGCCGGCCACGGCAGGCGCGAAGAAGAGACCCGTCGCGCGCGGCGCGCGCTTTGTCACCTTCCGCGAGAAAGACGGCCATTTCCACTTCCGCTTCCTCGCCGGCGACGGCGAGGAGCTGCTGCTGTCGGTGCCGTTCGATACACCCAAGGCCGCCACCGAGTGGACCCGCGTGCTGCAGAAGTCCGGCGGTGCGGCGGCTTTCGTCTGGGGGCCGGAAAGTCTGCAGCTGCATGCGACCGAGCACGTCGGCGGTCACGCTCTCGAGCTCTGGTACGCGCGCGAGCGGCTGGCCGAAGGCGGCCCCTACGCCAGCGCCGAAATCCGCGATGCCATGATGCAGAAGCTGATCGCCGAGCTGGACGCGCTGGGCACGTGAGTCTGCCGGGTGTGCTGCTGCTCGCGCCGTAGCTGGCGGTGCTGGCGGGTTTGCCGGGTGCGCGCCCGGCGTCATGCGGTCCGTGGAGATCGCGGATCCGACGCTGCGGCACTGGTGCTCGTCGCGACCGTCGCGGCAGCGCTCTCGCTGGCTGCCTGTGCCGAATCGAGATGCGCGCGGCTGGGGTGCATGGCCGCTCAGCGCGGCAGCGCGAGGTCGTCGAGCATCGCCTTGAGGAAACGTGCCGCCTCGCCGCCGGTGGCGGCGCGGTGGTCGAAGGTCAGCGACAGCGGGATCACCCGGTGGGTCTCGATGCTGCCCATCACCGCGACGACGTCGTGGCGCAGCTTGCCGGCGGCGATGATGGCCACGCAGGGCGGCACGATCACCGGGGTGGCGTAGCGGCCGGCGAACATGCCGAAGTTGGACAGCATGATGGTGTAACCCGACAGCTCGCCGGCCGGGATCGAACGGTCCAGCACCTGGGTGCGCACGCGATTGACCGCGGCGCGCAGGCCGCCGGCGTCGAGGTGATCGGCGTTGCGCAGCGCCGGCACGAACAGGCCGTCGTCGGTATCGACCGCGAGGCCGATGTCGACGTGCGGATGCAGGGTGCGGGTCAGGTTGGCGCCGTCGAACCAGGCGTTGAGCGCGGGCACGGTCTTGCAGGCGACCACCAGCGAGCGCAGCAGGCGCACGGTGATGTCGTTGCCCGGCTGCCAGGCATGCAGATCGGCGTCGTCGACGATGGTGGTGGGCACGACCTGCGCGTGCGAGTCGGCCATGACGCGGGCCATGGTGCGGCGCATGCCCTTGAGCTGCTCGGGCTGGCCCAGCGCGCCGGTGTGGGTCGGCGGTGAGGTGCGCACCGGCTTGCCGGTGGCCGAGAGCGTGGTGCGCTGATCGTCCCTTCTCCCCTCGGGAGAAGGTGCCCGCAGGGCGGATGAGGATGCGGGTGCTGCGGCACGTTGCGCCGATGCCGAACCCTCACCCGGCGCTGCGCGCCACCCTTCGACAGGCACAGGACGGCCCCCTCTCCCGGCGGGAGAGGAAACGGCTGCGGCGCTGCCGCTGGCCGCAGCCTGCTTGACATCATTCATCGTCACCACGCCACCGGCGCCGCTGGGTGCGACGCGGGCGAGATCGATGCCAAGCTTCCTCGCCAGGGCGCGCACCGCGGGCACGGCCTTGGCGCCGCCGACGCTGAGCGCCTGCTCGGCGTGCACGGCGTCGGAGCTCTGCATGGCGCCGACCACGGTACCGGCATCGCCGCCGGCGGGTTTCGCGCCGCCGCTGCTGATCTCGCCGCCCTCGTCGGAGGCCACGACCTTGTCGCCGTTGCGCCCGGTCTTGCTGCCGGCGCCGGCGGGAGTGTGCTGGTGGCCGGTGGACTGCGCCTCGGCTCGCTGCGGCAGCCTGGGGTCGATCTCGAACTCGGCCAGTGCCGCGCCGGTGACGATCACGTCGCCGTTGCCGCCGTGCACCTTGGCCAGCTTTCCGGAGTAGGGCGAGGGCACCTCGACCACGGCCTTGGCGGTTTCCATCGACACCAGCGGATCGTCCAGGCGCACCGTGGCGCCCTCCTTGACCAGCCACTCGACGATGGTCGCGTCGGGCAGGCCTTCACCGAGGTCGGGGAGGTGGAAGGTCTTGATGTCGGCCATGGTGCGATTCCCTGAGTCGGCGGTGGGTCGTGGTAGAGCAATTCAGTCCGCGAAGGACGCCAAGAACGCAAATTCAAGTTTGGTCAGTGCGACACATTCGATCGTGTTGGCGCGCGCGGCCTGGACGGAGGAGCTGCACACCTCATGGGTTCATTTTGCGCCCTTGGCGTTCTTCGCGGACCAGGCTTTGAAGCCGTTCCAGTCCGCGAAGGACGCCAAGAACGCAAAGTTCGATATTGATCAGGGTGAAGAACCTGTTCGCGGTCGTCGTGGCTTCGCTTGTCGGGTTGCGTCATCCGATGGTTGATTTCGCGTCCTTGGCGTACTTCGCGGACCAGGCTGTCGAGCCGCCCGGCAGAACGATCCTCAGACCGCCAGCGTGCGCCTGGCGGCTTCGACGATGCGTTGCACGCTGGGCAGATATTTCATCTCCAGACGGAACAGCGGGATGTGGGTGTCATAGCCGGTAACGCGCTCGA
>JAJYTG010000018.1 GCA_021793195.1 Pseudomonadota bacterium | reverse complement strand
CACCCGTCCGCCACTCGCCACCCACCCCTTGCGGGGCTGTGCTGCCGTTCGACTTGCATGTGTTAGGCATGCCGCCAGCGTTCAATCTGAGCCAGGATCAAACTCTTCGCTTTAGCTTGCTTGACCCAAAGGTCAATTCCCACGAAGCGTTTACCCCAACCTCAAGTCGTTCATCGCTGAATCACTTGGGTTGGACGCTTGCATCAATGGACTCTTCATCCACCCGCAAGGCGCCCACACAAGTCACCTGCGCACACTGTCAAAGATCACCTTCGCACCGGGCCAACCGCGCCCTTCCGCAGAGCCTTTCGCTCCGCCGAGCCGCACATTCTACATCCGTTTCAGAGACCGTCAACAGCTCCGCGAGGGCGGAGTGCCTCGCCTGGCTGCAATCGCCGCCGTCCGCGCGGCGGGACGCGCGATCAAGGTGCACTCTCGTCTGATCTAAGGGCGTCGGCCGCTCAGGCGCCGTCGTCAGCGACGCGCAGGCGCACGCGGGCGAAGCCGCGCTTGCCCAGTTGCAGCAGATGCTCGGCGCCCGGCAGCAGCAGGCGCTCGCGGTCCTCGACTACCGCACCATCGATGCGCACGGCGCGCTCCTGGAGTTTGCGGTTCGCCTCGGAATTGCTCGGCGTGAGTCCCGCCGCGGTCAACAGCGCCGCGATTCGCATGCCTGTGGCCGGCACGGCGATCTCGGCTAGCGGCAGCGCAGTGGTATCGCCTTCGCCGCGCACCGCGGCGTTCCAGCCCGCAACGGCCTGCACCGCCGCGCTCGCGCCGTGGAAGCGCGCAGCGAGTTCACGCGCCAGGCGCAACTTGAGATCGCGCGGATGCAGCGCTCCGGCCTCGATGTCGCGCCGCAGAATGCCGATCTCGCTCAGCGAGATCTCGAAACTCAGCAGCTCGATCCAGCGCCACATCAGCGCATCGTCGATCTTCATCGTCTTGGTCACGATGTCGATCGGCGGCTCGTTGATGCCGATGTAGTTGCCCAGCGACTTCGACATCTTGGCGACGCCGTCGATGCCTTCCAGCAGCGGCATCGTCAGCACGATCTGCGGCGGCTGGCCGTGATGCTCCTGCAGCGCGCGCCCCATCAGCAGGTTGAACTTCTGGTCGGTGCCGCCGAGTTCGACGTCGGCCCGCAGTGCCACCGAGTCGTAGCCCTGCACCAGCGGATACAGGAACTCGTGGATCGCGATCGGCTGCTGCGCGGCATAGCGCTTGGCGAAGTCGTCGCGCTCGAGCATGCGTGCGACGGTGTGCTGCGCCGCGAGGCGGATCATGTCGGCGGCGGTCATCGCGCCGAACCACTCGGAGTTGAAGCGTACCTCGGTGCGCTCGCGGTCGAGCACCTTGAACACCTGCTCGGCGTAGGTGGCGGCGTTGGCCGCGACATCCTCGCGAGTGAGCGGCTTGCGGGTGACGTTCTTGCCGGTGGGGTCGCCGATCAGCCCGGTGAAATCGCCGATCAGGAAGATCACCTGATGCCCGAGATCCTGGAACTGGCGCATCTTGTTGAGCAGCACGGTATGGCCAAGATGCAGATCGGGCGCCGTCGGATCGAAGCCCGCCTTGATGCGCAGCGGGCGCCCCGATGCCAGGCGCGCCTCGAGTTCATCGCGCTTGATGATTTCATCCGTGCCGCGCGCGATCAGCGCGAGGGCGTCAGCCAGCTGACTCATGCAGATTCCCGAGTGCGGAGGTGAAGTGATCGGCGCGGGCGACCAACCGCACGGCCCGACTTCGTTAATTGTGAGTTAATTGCGTGACCCGGCGCAAAGCCTTGTTCCGCTTGGCGTTGACGCGGTTTCGACAATGCCTCTATGGTACGCGCCGTTGACCGGCATGGCGATCGGATCGGATGAGCGAGCACACCACGGACGCTGCTCATGGCGCCCACCGCGCAGTCCTGCGTCGCAATGTGCAGCGGCGTCATCTGCGTTACTACCTGCGCGCCGCGCGCACCAGCGTGCTGCGCACTGCCCGGTCGCCCCTGGCATGGGGCCGCGAAAGGCTGTTGCTGACCGGCACCGCGCTGCTGCTGCTGATCCTGACCCTGGTCGTGATTCCCGGCTGGGCCAGCGTGCTGCACCTTGATGCCGCCGTGCAGCCGTTGCATACGCTGCCGCTGGCGGTGCCGCCGCTGCCGGCAGCCGTCAAGGATGCCGCCCCGCCGCCGGCGCAATGGCACGAGGTGGCGGTGCAGCCCGGACAGACGCTGTCGCAGGTATTCGCGGCCGAGAATCTGACGCCCAGCGACTTGCAGCGCGCGCTGGATGCCGACGGCGGCCAGTCGAACCTGGCTCACCTCAAACCCGGCGAGCGGTTCGGTTTCCTGATCGGCCCGCAGGGTGAACTGCAGGCCCTGCGTTTCGATCGCGACGAGGCCACCCGCGTCACTCTCGACTTTCTCGGCACGACGACGATGGCGCACGTGCAGAAGCGCGCGCTGCAGCGGGTCACGCATGTCACCCGCGGCGTGATCGAAGGCTCGCTGTTCGCCGCCGGCAACAAGGCGGGCCTGAGCAACGCAACCGTTTTCGAGCTGGCCAAGGTGTTCGGCTACGACATCGACTTCGCCCAGGAGCTGCGCGCCGGCGACCGTTTCACCGTGGTCTACGACGATGTTTACCGCGACGGCCAGTTCCTGCGCGCCGGCCGCGTGCTGGCCGCCGAGTTCGTCAACCGGGGCAAGCGCTACACCGCGTTCCGCTACGAGTTGCCCGACGGCACGGCCGGTTATTTCGACGCAGACGGCCGCCCGCTGCGCAAGTCGTTCCTGCGCACGCCGGTCGACTTCACCCGCATCTCGTCCTACTTCGCCGCCGCGCGCATGAACCCGGTGCTGCACATCGTGCGGCCGCATGACGGCGTCGACTACGCCGCGCCTACCGGCACGCCGATCTTCGCCGCCGGCAACGGCGTGATCCGCTATCACGGCTGGGAGAACGGCTACGGCAACTTCATCGTCATCCAGCACAACCGCGACATCAGCACCGCTTACGGCCACATGTCGCGTTTCGCCAAGGGCCCGCACGTCGGCTCGCGCGTGCGCCAGGGCGAGGTGATCGGCTACGTCGGCATGACCGGCATCGCCACCGGCCCGCACCTGCACTACGAGTTCCGCGTCGACGGCAAGGCGCGCAATCCGCTGACCGTCACCCTGCCCAAGCCCGAGCCGCTGCCACATGCGCAATTGCTGGCATTCAAGCGGGTGATCACGCCGATGCTGGCGCAGCTGCAACAGGTCGACGGCGGCAACCGCCTCGCCACTGCCAAGTGAGCGCAGCGGCGCTTTATCTCGGCCTCATTTCAGGAACCAGCGCGGACGGCATCGATGTCGCGCTCGCCGAGTTCGAACCGGCGCCACGACTGCTCGCCGCGCGAACGCTGCCCTACGATCCCGCGCTGCGTGCGGAGATTCTCGCCCTGGCGCAGTCCGAAGCAGCGTTCGATCTCGATGCCTATGGACGTCTGGACGTCCGTGTCGGCGAGGCCTTCGCGGCCGCGGCAATCAGCCTGCTGGATTCGACCGGCATCGCGCCCGATCGCGTGCATGCCCTGGGCTCGCACGGCCAGACCGTGCGCCATCGCCCGCATGGCGCGCATCCGTTCACGCTGCAGGTCGGCGATCCCAGCGTGATCGCCGAGCGCACCGGCCTGACCGTGGTCGCCGATTTCCGTCGCGCCGACGTCGCCGCCGGCGGCCAGGGCGCGCCGCTGCTGCCGGCCTTCCACGCCGAGCTGTTGGCGCAGCCGGGAACGACGCGCACGGTGCTCAACCTGGGCGGTATCGCCAATCTCACCGTGCTGGCCGCCGACGGCGGCGTGCGCGGCTTCGACACCGGCCCCGCCAGCGCCCTGCTCGACGCCTGGTGCCAGCGCCATCGCGGCAGCGCCTGCGATCGTGACGGCGCGTTCGCGGCCAGCGGCCGCGCGGATGCCGGACTGCTGGCAACGCTGCTGGCCGATCCGTGGTTCGCCCTGGCGCCACCCAAGAGCACCGGCCGCGAGTCGTTCCATCTCGGCTGGCTCGATGCCCGCCTGACGGACCGGCAGCGCGATCCCGCCGACGTGCAGGCGACGTTGGTCGAGCTGACCGCGCGCAGCATCGCCGACGCCGTCGCCGCGCACGCCCCCGGCACGAGTGAAGTGCTGGCCTGCGGCGGCGGCGTGCACAATCCGGTGCTGATGGCGGCGCTGGCGCGTGCGCTGGCACCCGTCGGTCTGCGCTCGACCGCGGCGGTTGGTGTCGATCCCGACTTTGTCGAGGCGATGGCGTTCGCCTGGCTGGCGCGCGAGCGGCTGGCCGACCGTCCCGGCAATCGCCCCGATGTCACTGGCGCCCGCGGGCCGCGTCTGCTGGGCGCGATCCATGCGCCGCCGCGCGGCTGACGATCCGGCTCAGCCCGCGTCCTTGGGCGCCGACTCGCTGAACAGCGGCGATCCCGGTGTTTCCTCGAAGGCGCTCAAGGCCTCGTGGAACGCCGCCGCCTCGCTGGCGTTCCAGGTACCACGCAGATGCGCGATGTCGCGCGGTTCGCGCGGCGTCATGTCCTCGGGCACCAGTCCCAGCCCGTGCCGCAGCACGTGCAGGATCACGTCATTGATCGACCACTTGCGCTCGCGCGCCAGATCCATGATGCGCTCGGCCATGGCCGCGTCGATGTGGCGTACGAGTATGTCCGGCACGGGCCCTGATCCTCGTTGCTGACGCCTTGCCTCCGGTGCATCCGATTCTGGCAGCGTGCACGCCGGATTTCATGTCCCGCCCAGCGCGGGCTTCAGCCGCGGCCAGAGCCACGCAAGCAACAGCAGCGTGGGCACCACGGACACCGTACTCAGGGCGTAGAAGCCGCCGTAGCCCACGATCTCGACCAGAGCGCCCGAGCCGCCCGCGATCAGCTTGCCGGGCAGGTTGGCCAGCGAGCTCAGCAGGGCGTACTGGGTGGCGGTGTAGCCGCGATGGGTCAGGCCCGACATGAACGCGACCAGGACCGTGCCCCCGAAGCCGTTGGCGAGGTTGTCGCCGGACAGGGCCAGGGCGAAGTAGGCGATGGATCCAGGGTGCGCGGTCATCAGCACATACAACAGGTTGCACAGCGCGATGCCGAGTACCGAGAGGATGACCGGCCCGCGCAGGCCGAAGCGCGTGACCGCGTAGCCGCCCAGAAAGGCACCGACGAGACTGACGATGACGCCGTAGACCTTCGAGACATTGGCGATATCGGTCAGGCTGAAGCCGAGGTGCATGTAGAACGGATAGGCGATCACGCCCACCATCTGCTCGGGCAGCTTGTACAGCCCGACGAACACCAGCAGGGCCAGCGCCAACGGCCAGCCGCAGCGCATGAAGAACTCGCGGAACGGGCCGATCACACCCTCGCGGATGGCCGCGCCCAGCGACGCCGCCCGCGGCAGGCGGTTTTCCGGTTCGCGCGCGCGCAGCACCGCCACGACCGGTATCGCGAGCATCAGCGCCATGACCAGATAGCCGATGCGCCAGCCGGCGAACTGGGCGATGTAGAGCGTGCCGACGCTGCTGACGATCAGCGCCAGCCGATAACCGAGCGTGTAGGTCGAGGCCAGTCCGCCCTGTGCCTCGAGCGGCGCGATCTCCACGCGATAGGCGTCGATCGCCACGTCCTGGGTCGCGCCGGCGAACGCGGCGATACCGTTGAAGACGATGAACAGCGCGAACGAGGGCATCGGCGTCAGCAGCGCCATGCCCGCCAGCGCCGCGGCCAATACCAGCTGGGCCGCGAGTATCCAGCTGCGCCGCTGGCCCAGCCTGCCCAGCAGAGGCAACCGCAGGCGATCCACCGCGGGAGCCCACAGGAACTTCAGCGTGTAGCTCAGCGTGGCGTAGCTGACCAGCGCGATCAGCGCCAGATCGATACCCGACTGCTTGAGCCACGCCGACAGGGTGACGCCGACCAGCAGGAACGGCAGTCCCGAAGAGAATCCGAAATAGAACATGGTCCGCGCGGCCGGCGTTCCGAATGCCGCGGTCAAGGCGCGCCATCCGTGCGGACGCTGCACCGAGGCCGGTTGTGCCACGCCGGGGTCGCTCACGCGACACCGTCCAGTGCGTAATCCACCAGGTAGGGCGCATGGTCGGAGAAGCGCGGCTGCGGATGGATCGCGCAGGCGCGCAGGCGCTCGCGCAGCGACGGCGTCACCACCTGGTAGTCGATGCGCCAGCCGACGTCGTTGGCGCGCGCGTTGCCGCGCTGCGACCACCAGGTGTATTCGACCGCCTCGGGTTTCAGCGCGCGGAAGCTGTCCACCCAGCCGTGCTCGCGAAACAGCGTGTCCAGCCAGGCGCGCTCCTCGGGCAGGCAGCCGGAGTTCTTCTGGTTGGAGGTCCAGTTCCTGATGTCGAGCCGGGTGTGGACGATGTTCCAGTCGCCGCAGATCACGTAATCGCGACCGCTGGCCAGCCAGCCATCGAGGATCGGCGCGAGGCGCTCCATCGTCGCGAACTTGAAGCGCTGGCGCTCCTCGCCCGAGGAACCCGAAGGCACGTACAGCGAGACCACGCTGAGGTTGCCGAAGCGCGCTTCGAGATAGCGACCCTCCTGGTCGAATGCTTCCCAACCCAGCTTGTCGAGTATCTGGTCGGGTTTGCGCCGGGCATAGATCGCCACGCCGCTGTAGCCCTTCTTGCTGCGCGCGTCGTGGAAGTGGGCGTGATAGCCCGCCGGCCGGTACACCGCGGCGTCGAGCTGGTGCTCCTGGGCCTTGGTTTCCTGCAGACAGAGCACATCGGCGTGTTGCACGGCGAACCAGTCGAAGAAGCCCTTGGACGCCGCCGAGCGGATGCCGTTGGCATTGAAGGTGATGATGCGCATCAGACACGCAACCGGAAATGAGCCCGCAGGCATCGGGTGGATCCAAGCGTAGCCGAAACAGGGACGCGTCCTGAGCCGCCGCGAGGCCGGAATCAGGGCAGATGCCGGCGCCAATGACCTATCATCGCGGCGCGCACGGCGCCCTGTGGCGTGCGCGTGCCGACCACTGCCCGCGGACCGCCGATGCTTGCCCATCAACGCGACTTTCTCGACCTCGCCCGCGACCAGGGCGTGCTGCGCTTCGGCGACTTCACCCTGAAGTCGGGCCGCGCCAGCCCGTATTTCTTCAATCTCGGCCGCATCGCCAGCGGTGCCGCCCTGGCGCGCCTCGGACGTGCCTACGCGGCGACAGCGATCGGCTCCGGTCTCGCCTTCGACATGCTGTTCGGCCCCGCCTACAAGGGCATCCCGCTGGCGACGGCCACGGCGATCGCGCTGGCCGACGACCACGGCCGCGACCTGCCCTTCGCCTACAACCGCAAGGAAGCCAAGGACCACGGCGAAGGCGGGCTGCTGGTCGGTGCGCCGCTGGCCGGGCGCGTGCTGGTGGTCGACGATGTGCTGACCGCGGGCACCGCGGTGCGCGAGTCGCTGCAGCTGATCCGCGCGCAGGGTGCGCAGCCCGCCGGCGTGCTGATCGCGCTGGACCGCGAGGAGCGTGGCCAGGGCGCGCTGTCGGCGGCGCAGGAGGTCAGCGCCGAGTTCGCGATTCCGGTGCTGGCGATCGCGCGCCTGAGCGATCTGCTCACCTACACGGCGGCAGATTCCGATCTGGTCGCTGAACACGCGCGCCTGAGCGATTATCGCGCCCGTTACGGCGTCGCCTGACCGCCGCCTATACTCGCAGCCCTGTCCACGGAGTACCGCGCATGCGCATCCGCACCGCCCTGGCAATCCTGGCCCTGGTCATCGCAGCCGTGACGACCACCGCCGCCGTGGCCGCAAGCGGTGCCACGCACTACCGCTGGCGCGATGCCCATGGCGTGCTGCATTTCAGCGACAGCCTGCCGCCGGACGCCGTGAAGTACGGTTATGAGCTGATCAACGATCAGGGCATCGTCGTGCGCACGGTCGAGCGCGCGCTGACTCCGCAGGAGCGCAAGCAGCGCGAGGCCGCGGCTGCGGTCCAGGCGGCCGCCGCCAGACAGGCCCGCGACCGGGCCCGCGCCGACCGCCAGATGCTGGCCGCCTACCCGCAGGAAAGCGACCTGCAACTGGCGCAGAAGGAGCAGCTGAGCACGATCGACCAGGCCATCCAAACCACCGAGCTCAACCTGAAGAGCCAGGAACGCACGCTGGCTGATCTGCTGCAGCGCGCGGCGGAGATCGAGCACACGCAGAAGGCGGTGCCGAAATTCATCAGCGACGACATCGCCCGCCAGCGCGGCGTGGTCAACACCCAGCGCGAGGCGCTGGCGCAAGCCCGGAGCGAGCGCGCCGCGACCGTGCAGGCACAGGCCGCGCAACGGGCGCACTACCGCAGCGTGAAACAGCAGCAGGATGCCGCAGCCGCGGCCAGCGCCGCCAGCAGCGGCCAGTGACGCCCGCGACAGGCGGGAACCCGACGTCGCTCAGCCGCCGTCGCTGCTGCCGGCGCTGGCCGGCACATTCTGGATCTGCAGCGGCTCGGTCTTCAGCGGCAGGGTCTGCGCCGGGGTATTGCCCGGCAACGCGGGCGGCGCGGCGCTTGCGGCCGGCGCCACGGCGGGGCCGGACGCGGCAGGGCCGCAGCGATAGGCGCCCCACTTCTGCTGGCCGTCGACTGGCGCGGCCAGCGGCTTGACCGTGTCGGCGCCCATGCCGGCGCCGGCGTTGCGCGCCAGCACCTCCAGCTCATCGCGCACGGTCAGGTTGTTGCGATCGAAGGGTCCGACACGGTCGGTGACCGACACCGTCACCTCGCCCAGCTGCTGGCACCCGGCGACGCTGTCGACGTAGGCCGCGCGCACGGCGCGGCCGCCGGGCTGCAGGCGGATGCCCCAGGAACAGCCGCTGAGCATCAGGCTGATGGCGATTGCGGCGAACAGGGTCTTGCGCATCATCGGCACCTTGGAACCGGGCGGAAATTCCGCCCGGCAAGGATAGCCGCAGATGGGCGCAGCGGCGGTGCCGCGCGTACCGACGGTCGCACCGCGTTCAGCACGCGATGGCTCCGCCGATCCCGCACCTGCGCGCGACGTCACGGCCACGATCGCCGCCACTTGCCAGCCGGCCGTGCGACAGACAGGCTGAGGACCCATCCAGCGGAGATCGGCCATGCGCACCGCACTGATCACCGGCGCCAATCGCGGCCTCGGCCTCGAATTCACCCGGCAACTTCTGGCCCAGGGTCTGCGGGTGATCGCTTGCAGCCGTGCGCCGGCGCCGGCCGGCGAACTGGCGGCCCTGGTCGATGAGCATCCGCAGCGGCTGCAATCGCTGCCACTGGATGTCGCCGACGCCGAGGCGATCGCCGCGCTGCCGGCGCGGCTGGCGACCGTCGGCGTCAGCCATCTCGATGTGCTGATCAACAACGCCGGCGTGCTGGTCTCGGGCGAACGCTACGGCGCCCTGCGCGCCGAGGACCTTGCCCGCAGCTTTGCGATCAACGCCAGCGCGCCGCTGCTGCTGACCGAGGCGCTGACGCCGCTGCTGACACAGGGCCACACCGCCAAGGTGCTGTGCGTCAGCTCGCAGCTGGGTTCGATCGCGCAGGTCAGCAGCTACCGCAGCGTCAGCTACGCGATGAGCAAGGCGGCGTTGAACATGGGCATGCGCCGGCTGGCGGCGGAACTGGGACCGCGCGGCATCACCGTGGTGGCGATGCACCCGGGCTGGGTGCGGACCGCGATGGGCGGCGCGCAGGCGCCGCTGGATGCGCCGACCTCGGTGCGCGGCATGCTCGCCATGCTGGCGCGGCTGACGCCGGGCGATGGCGGCCGCTTCTACGCCTACGATGGCAGCGAACTGCCCTGGTAGCGGGCCGGCGATCGAACCCGCTCGGCGTCGGCGCCGGCTGCGAGGCAATCGAGCACCGCGCGGTTGAACGCATCACCGGCTTTGAACGGCGTGCCGTGGCGCGAATCCCGGATCACGATTCGCAGTGCGCCGATCCGCGCCGTCCGGCGCAGGCCGGGCACGCGGACCCGCGCCACCTGCAGCCGGGCCTCCAGCCACTTGCGCCATAGGCGGCTGCATCCGGCAACCAGCCAGCGCGCGCAACCGACCGCGCCCCGGGCTCACGGCCGGTTGACGCCGGCGCGCCGACGCTCGCGTCCGGACCGCCCCGCCGACCAGGATCTCCGATGCAAGCTCGCAGTCCCTTCGCCGTCCGCGCACTCGCCGCGATGCTGCTCGTCGCCGCCGCGACAGGCGCTGCGCCGGCGCCTCCTGCTGCCGCGCAGCCTGCCGTGACCGGCACGGTATCCGCCGCGCCGACTGACGGGACGCTTCCATTTGCGACGCCGGCTGCGATCAGCGGCTATCGCGGCGCAGCGCGCGACGCTGCCGGCAGGCTGATCTACATCGAACAGGATTTTGTCTGGGACGGCGGCGCCCGCCGGCTGACCCTGTACCGCTGCCCCGATGGCTCGCCCTTCGCGCGTCGCGAGGACGACGCCCGCGGCGGCGACCCCGCCGCGCCCGACTTCTCGCTGGATGATGCGCAGACCGGCTACCGCGAGGGCGTGCGACGCAACGCCGACGGCACCCGCAGCGTGTACGTGCGCATGCGCCGCGGCGGTGATGAAAAATCCGCGCCGCTGCCGATGACGCGGCATCTGGTGATCGACGCCGGCTTCGACGCCTTCGTGATACGCCACTTTGACGCCCTGCTCTCCGGCGCGACCGTGCCGGTCGAGTTTCTGGTGCCCGGTCGCCTCGAGACCATCGGCTTCAAGATCATGCGCATCGAAGACACCGCGGCCGCGGCGCGCGGCGAGGTGGCGTTTCGGCTCGAGCTTGGCAACTGGTTCGGCTTCCTGCTGCCGCACATCGATGTCCGCTACGATGCGCGCACTCGCGTGCTGCGCCGTTATGTCGGCCTGTCCAACCTGCGCGATGCGCGCGGCGACAACCTCAAGGTTCGCATCGATTTCCCGCCGTCGCAGGCGCACAGCGACATCCCCCGCAGCGAACTGGCCGCGGCGCAGCGCGTCGCCCTCGACGGCCGCTGTCCGCTGCGCTGAGCGGGCGTCCGCGGACACGGCAGCGGTCCCGATCCGGTGCCGCAAGCGGCTGATTTCGCGAGAACCACGACCGCGCACCGCGCTGGCACGCCGCTTGCGTCGGACTCCCTGCCGCCCCCTGCGGCGATGCTGCGGAGTCCGCCATGAACACCGAACTCAAACTGCTGCGACTGGTTTTCACCCTGCACGCCCTGCTGATCGCGCTGGTGCTGGGCGGCATGCTGGTCAGCCTTCCGGCGCGGGCCGCGGCGCCCTACGCCGCATCCGTCGCACACGTCAGCGGCATCTGCTCGCCGGCGCTGCGCGACGGCGTGGTCTGTCCGTGAACGCGCCACGCACGTTCGCCGCCCGGCCAGCCGCGTCCGCGTGGTCCGACGCGACGCGCGATTTCCGTCCGCGATGCTCCGCATAATGGGCCATGCTGCATATCGTCCTGGTCCATCCCGAAATCGCGCCCAACACCGGCAACGTGATCCGGCTGGCGGCCAACACCGGCTGCGCGCTGCATCTGGTGCGGCCGCTGGGCTTCGAACTCGACGACGCCAGGTTGCGCCGCGCCGGCCTGGACTATCACGAATACGCGCGCATGCAGGTGCATGACGATCTCGACGCCTGCCTCGCCGCGCTGGGCGCAGCGCGCGTGTTTGCGCTGACCACCAGGGGCCGCACGCGTCCGGACGCGGCGCGCTTCGCCGCCGGCGACGTGCTGCTGTTCGGCGCCGAGAGCCGGGGCCTGCCCAGCGCGGTCCTGGATGCACTGCCCGCGGAGCGCCGTCTGCGCCTGCCGATGGTCGCCGGCAGCCGCAGCCTGAATCTGTCCAACGCGGTCGCGGTGACGGTGTACGAGGCCTGGCGCCAGCTGGGCTATCCCGGCGCGGTGTGACGTCGCGTGCGCGCCCGGCGCGGCGGGCACCGCTACAATCGCCGGCATGTCCTCGCCCGCGCCCAATGCCCTGCTCCCGCCGCCGCTGCGCAACATCGCCGGGCGCCTGCTGCAGGCGGCGCTGAATCGCGCGCTGGCGCTCGATCCCGATGCCGCACCGCGCCTGGTCGCGCTGGAGGGCCGCGCGCTCAGCGTGCACCTGCGCGGACCGGAGCTGGCGCTGACGCTCGGCGTGCAGAACGGTGCGCTCACGATCGGGCCGCCCGCTGCGGACGCCGCGCTGCGCGTCGGTCTGACGCCGGGCGCGCTGCTGAAGCTGGCGCTGGCACGCGGCGACGCCGCGCTGGCGCCGGGCGCGGTCGAGATCGCCGGCGACGCCGAACTGGCGCGGCGGCTGGAACGGCTGGCGCGCGAGTTCCGGCCCGATTTCGAACAGGCCTTCGCCGACAGCTTCGGCGAGGTGCCGGGCGTGCCGCTGGCACGGGCGTTTGCTTCCGGCCTCGCGGCCGTCCGGCGCGGCGTGAAGCACGCCGCCGAGGACAGCGCCGACTGGCTGCGCGACGAGGCGCGGCTGACGCCCGCGCGCGCCGAAGTCGAGGACTTTCTCGATGACGTCGATGTCCTGCGCGAGCGCGCCGACCGCCTGCAGGCGCGCGTCGATGCGCTGACCGCGCGCACGGGGTCGCGCGGATGAGCACGCTGCGGCATGCGCCGCGGCTGCTGCGCGTCGCCATCCTGCTGCTGCGCTATCGCCTCGACGAGTTCGCCGCCGACACACCGCTGGCGACGCCGCTGCGCATCCTGCGGCCGCTGTTTCCGCAGGTCGCCGCGGTGCGCGGGCAGCCGCGCGGCGCACGCCTGCGTCTCGCATTGACGGAACTGGGCCCGATCTTCGTCAAGTTCGGGCAGATCCTGTCCACCCGCCGCGATCTGCTGCCGGCCGACGTCGCCGACGAACTGGCTCTGCTGCGCGACCAGGTGCCGCCGTTTCCCGGTACCGAGGCGCGCGCGGCGATCGAGCGCGCACTCGGCAAGCCGGTCGCCGTGCTGTTCGCCGCGTTTGACGAAACCGCGCTGGCCTCGGCTTCGGTCGCGCAGGTGCACGCGGCGACCCTGCACGACGGCCGCGCGGTGGTGGTCAAGGTGCTGCGCCCCGGCATCGATCGTCGCATCGCGCGCGACGTCATCCTGCTGCGCGCACTGGCCGACATCGTCGCGCGTCATCATCCGCACGCCGACAAGATCCGCCCGCATGATGTCGTCAGCGAGGTCGAAAAGACCCTCGAGCACGAGCTCGACCTGCAACGCGAGGCCGCCAACGCCAGCCTGCTCAAGCGCAATTTCGAGGGCTCGCCCGATCTCTACGTGCCGCAGGTGCACTGGGATTTCACCACCGCGGGCGTGCTGACGCTGGAGCGCGTGCGCGGCATCCCCGCCGATGACATCGCCGCGCTGGACCACGCCGGCATCGACCGCAAGCGCCTCGCCGCCAAGGGCGTGCGGCTGTTCTACGAGCAGGTGTTCCGCGACAATTTCTTCCACGCCGACGCGCACCCCGGCAATATCTGGGTCGATCCGTCGAGCGGCGCCGAGCCGCGCTTCATCGCGCTGGACTTCGGCATCATGGGCACGCTGCCGGAAGCCGATCAGTACTGGATCGCGGAAAATTTCATGGCCCTGTTCCGACGCGACTACCGGCGCATCGCCGAGCTGCACCTCGCCGCCGGCTGGATGCCGGCGCACGTGCGGCTCGACGAACTGGAAGCGGCCACACGCACGGTCTGCGAACCCTATTTCACGCGACCGCTGAGCCAGATTTCCGTCGCCGAGGTGATGGTCAAGCTGTTCAACACCGCGCGCCGCTTCGAGCTGACCCTGCAACCGCAGCTGATCCTGCTGCAGAAGACCCTGCTCAACATCGAGGGCCTCGGCCGTCAGCTCGATCCGGAGATCGACATCTGGGCGGTGGCGGAGCCGGTGCTGGCGCGCATCCTGCGCCGCCGCTACGGACCGGCGCGGCTGCTGCGCGAGGTGCGCCGGCGGCTGCCGGAATGGCTGGCGGCGGCGCCGCGCATGCCTGAACTGGTGCGCGAGGCGCTGAGCCAGGTCGCCGAAGGGCGCACCCGGCTGGCGATCACCTCGGACGATCTCGCCCGGCTGACGGCCGAATCGCGGCGCACTCAGCGCCTGCTGGCCGGCGGTCTGCTGGGCAGCACGCTGCTGATCGCTGCGGCGCTGATCGCTGCGCTGGCACCGGCGCGCGGGCCGCTGCTGCCGATCGTCCTGGCGAGCGCCGGTGCGCTGATCTGGCTGACCGCGTGGCCGCGGCGATCCCGCTGAGGCACCCGTGCGAACGCCCTGCCGGCAGGCACCGCGACCGCGCAGGGCGGCGCGCGGCAGCCGCTGCCGCCGGGGCCGTTGCCTGCATCATGCCCGCGGCTCGCTGCCGTCATGAGTGAGCACTCGAATTCGCCGGCATCGTCGCGCGGCGGCCTGCGGGGCGTGCTGGACGCGCTGATCACGACGCCGCAGGCGGTTCTCGGCGTGCTCGTCGCGCAGAGCGGACCCAGCTATCGCAAGCCCGGCGCACTGCTGCTGCTGGACGCCGATGGCGTGCGCGCCGGTGCGCTTTCCGGCGGCTGCCTGGATGCCGAACTGGAGGACGCCGCCCGCGGCGTGCTGGCCAGCGGACGCGCGCACTTCGTCGAGGCCGACACCGGCAGTGCCGATGACGCTCTTTTCGGCAGCGGCTCGGGTTGCGGCGGCGCCGTGCGCATCGCGCTGCTGCCGCTGCCGGTCGACGCACCGCTGCGCACCGCGCTGCGGGCATTGGCGGACAGCGCGGTGGCGCTGCGGCTGACGCTGGGCGAAGACGGCGCCGGCAGGGCGATCCTGGGCGCGGCGCGCTGGTCGTGGGACGGCTCCGGCCGAAGTGCCGATGCGGCCATCCAGACGTCTTTGCCGCCGTGGCTGATCCGCCCGCCGCCGCGCGCGCTGCTGCTGGGCGCCGGTCCGGAAACGCCGGTGCTGCTTGCGATGCTGCGCGCGCTGGGCTGGTGGGTGGAGGTGCAGGAGCATCGCGGGCGCTGGGCGCCGCGGGCGGCAGGCGCAGATCGCCTGCATGCGCTTGCGCCGGGGCTGCTGCCGGCATGGGCGCATCCACCGCTGGCGGCACTGGTGATGACCCACCACTTCGAACACGATCGTGCGCACCTGGCGGCGCTGGCGACGAGCACGATTCCCGGGATCGGCGTGATCGGTCCCGCCCTGCGGCGCGAGGCGCTGCTCGATGCGCTGCCACCCGATTCGCGCCAACGGCTGGCACCGCGCTTGGCCGGCCCGGTCGGCCCGCGTCTCGGCGACGGTCCCGAGGCGATCGCGTTGGCGCTGGCCAGCGCCCTGCAGCAGTGGCGCATGACGCACGAAGCCGCCGGTGATTGAGCCCCGCCCCCGTATGCGCCACGGCACGGTGCTGCTCGCGGCGGGCGCGTCGCGACGGCTGGGCCGGCCCAAGCAGACCCTGCTGATCGATGGCGAACCGCTGGTCGCGCGCATGGCCGGCATGGCCCTTGCCACGGATCCGCGCGCGCTGGTCGTCAGCCTGGGCGCGCAAGCCGGCGCCGTACGCCGCGCGCTGGGCGATCTCGGCGACGATCCGCGCGTGCGCTGCGTCGAGGCGCCGGACTGGGCGCGCGGCATGGGCGCATCGCTGCGTTCAGGGCTGGACGCGCTGCCGGATGACTGCGACGCCGCGCTGGTGCTGCTGTGCGACCAGCCGGCGCTGACCGTGGCGCATCTCGAGCGTCTGCTGGCGGCATGGCGCGCCGATCCGGCGCACGCCAGCGCCAGCGCCTATGCCGGCGTGCTGGGCGTACCCGCGGTGCTGCCGCGTGCCTGGTGGCCATCGATCGATGGCGGCAGCGATCGCGGCGCCCGCGAGTTGCTGCGCGCACGCGCCGCCGAAATCAGCGCGGTCGCGGCGGCCGGTCTGGAACGCGATCTCGACACACCGATCGATCTCGATCCGCTGCCGTAGCAACGCCTCCTGCTGCGCCGCACACGCCGTTCACGCGTGATCGGGGTAGGCTCGGCGCTCGGACTTCTACGGCGCTGCGCGCGGAGGTTGTCATGCAACTGATCGTCAACGGCCAGACCCACGCGGTCGATGCTCCCGCCGACATGCCGCTGCTGTGGGTGCTGCGCGACATCATCGGCCTGACCGGCACCAAGTTCGGCTGCGGCAAGGCCCTGTGCGGCGCCTGCACGGTGCATCTGGAGGGCGAAGCGATCCGCTCCTGCATCACGCCGGCCAGTGCGGTCGCCGGCAAGCGCATCACCACCATCGAGGGCCTGACCGCCGCGGGCGATCATCCGGTGCAGCGCGCCTGGACCGAGCTCGACGTGGTCCAGTGCGGCTACTGCCAGTCGGGGCAGATCATGAGCGCGGCGGCGCTGCTGCAGCGCACGCCCCGGCCCAGTGACGCCGACATCGACAACGCGATGAGCGGCAACGTCTGCCGCTGCGGCACCTATCAGCGCATCCGCGCGGCGATCCATCGCGCCGCGGATCTCGCGGAGGTGAAGTCATGAACGCGCGCCTCGACATCCCGCTCGACCCGGGCCGCCGCCGCTTCCTGCGCGGCAGCGCCGCCGGCAGCGCCGGCCTGATCATTGCCTTCAGCGTGCCGCTGGCCGGACGTCGCGCCCTGGCCGCGGCCGTGCCGGACGCCGCCCTGCCGCCGCCCAATGCCTTCCTGCACATCGCGCCCGACGACCGCGTCACCGTGGTGCTGGCGCATTCGGAGATGGGGCAGGGCATCTGGACCTCGCTGCCGATGCTGCTGGCCGAGGAGCTGGAGTGCGACTGGAGCCAGGTGCGCGCCGAGCACGCGCCGGCGGCGCCGGTCTATGCCAGCCCGATGTTCCACATCCAGATGACCGGCGGCTCGACCACGACCATGTCGGAGTTCGACCGCTACCGCGAAGTGGGCGCGCTGGCGCGCACGCAGCTGGTGGCGGCCGCGGCCCGGCGCTTCGGCGTCGCGCCCGCCGCCTGCCGCGTCGAACGCGGCGTGGTGATTGCCGGCGAGCAGCGCGCGCGCTTTGGCGAACTGGCCGCGGCCGCCGCGCAGCTGCCGTTGCCGACCACGGCAGTGGCGCTGAAGCCGCGCCGGGACTGGACCCTGATCGGCAAGCCAACGCCGCGCCTCGACACGCCGGCCAAGATCACCGGCCGCGCGGCGTTCGGTCTCGACGCGCGTCCCGCCGGGGTGCGCGTGGCGCTGGTCGCGCGCGCGCCGGTGTTCGGCGCGAAGCTCAGGCACTTCGATGACGGCGCCGCGCGCAAGCTGCCGGGCGTCGATGCGGTGGTCGCGGTACCGAGCGGCGTGGCCGTGATCGGCGCGCATTTCTGGGCCGCCAAGACCGGCCGCGATGCACTGAAGCTCGACTGGGATCTCGGCCCCGGCGCTCACTTCGACAGCGCCGCCGAGCTGGCGCAGTACCGCACGCTGGCGCGCACGCCGGGCAGCCCGGCGGCGACGCGCGGCGAGGCGGTGCGCGCGCTGGTGGCGGCGAAGTCGCCAATCGCGGCCGAGTACAGCGTGCCGTATCTGGCGCACGCGACCATGGAGCCGCTGAACTGCACGGTCGAGCTGGGCGCGGATCATTGCCGCGTCACCACCGGCACCCAGTTCCAGACCGTCGATCAGGCCAGCGCGGCGCGCATCCTCGGCTTCAAGCCCGAACAGGTCGAGATCGTCACCGCGTTTCTCGGCGGCGGCTTCGGCCGGCGCGCCAACCCGGCCTCGGATTTCGTCAGCGAGGCGGTGCAGGTCGCCAAGGCCGCGCGCGCGGCCGGACACACCGCGCCGGTCAAGGTGGTGTGGACGCGCGAGGACGACATGCACGGCGGCTGGTACCGACCGCAGTTCGTGCACCGGATGCGCGCGGCACTGGGCAGCGACGGACTGCCGACGGCCTTCGCCGACTGCATCGTCGGCCAGAGCATCATGGCCGGCACGCCCTTCGGCGCCGGCATGATCAAGAACGGCATCGATCCGGTCTCGGTCGAGGGCGTGGTCGGATCGCCCTATCTCGAAGCCACGCCCGCGTATGCGGTCGAACTGCACTCGCCGACCGCGCCGGTGCCGGTGCTGTGGTGGCGCTCGGTGGGCAATACCCACACCGCGTTCGCGATGGAGAGCTTCATCGACGAGTTGGCGCACGCCGCCCGGCGCGATCCGCTGGAGTATCGCCGCACGCTGCTGGGCAAGGCCGGAGCCAAGCGCCACCTCGCGGTGCTCGAGCGCGCCGCCGACCTGTTCGGCTGGACCAAACCACTGCCGGCCGGTCACGCCAGGGGACTGGCCGTGCACGCCTCGTTCGGCAGCTACGTCGCCCAGGTGGCGGAGGTGTCGCTGGTGGACGGCAAGCCGCGCGTGCATCGCGTCGCCTGCGCGGTGGACTGCGGCATCGCGGTCAACCCGGAGACGATCCGCGCGCAGATGGAGGGCGCGATCGCCTTCGGCCTGACCGCGGCGCTGTACGGCGCGATCACGCTCAAGGACGGCCGCGTGCAGCAGGACAACTTCGACACCTATCCGCCGCTGCGCATGGATGCCATGCCGAAGATCGAGGTCGCGATCATCGACAGCGGCGAGAAACCGGGCGGCATCGGTGAGCCGGGCACGCCGCCGATCGCTCCGGCGGTGGCCAATGCGCTGTTCGCGCTGACCGGCCAGCGCCTGCGCGACCTGCCGTTCAGGCTGGCCTGACGCGCACGGACGCGCTGCCGCCGCCGCGGGACGGCGGCCGCGCGGCCCGCGTTCAGGCGGCGCTGGCGCGCGGCGCGGCGCGGAATTGCGCTTCCTCGGTCGAGCCGGCCAGTGCGGACAGCGACGACGATCCGCCGGCGATCACCTGGTTGACTTGGTCGAAGTAGCCGGTGCCGACCTCGCGCTGATGCCTGACCGCGGTATAGCCGTCTTTCTGCGCGGCGAATTCGGCCTCCTGCAGCTCGACGTAGGCGGCCATCTGCCGGTCCCGGTAGCCGCGCGCCAGCTGGAACATCGAATAATTGAGCGCGTGGAAACCGGCCAGGGTGATGAACTGGAACTTGTAGCCCATCGCCGCCAGCTCCTTCTGGAAGCGCGCGATGGTGGCGCTGTCGAGATGCTGCTTCCAGTTGAAGCTGGGCGAGCAGTTGTAGGCCAGCAGCTTGCCCGGATAACGCGCGTGGATCGCCTCGGCGAAGCGGCGCGCCTGGGCGAGGTCCGGGGTCGAAGTCTCGCACCAGATCAGGTCGGCGTACGGCGCGTAGGCCAGGCCGCGGCTGATCGCCTGATCGATGCCCTGGCGCGTCTCGCAGAAGCCCTCGACGGTACGCGCGCCGGTGCAGAACGGGCGGTCGCGCGGGTCGATGTCGGCGGTCAGCAGGCCGGCGCCCATGGCGTCGGTGCGCGCGACGATCAGGGTCGGCACGCCGGCGACATCCGCCGCGAGGCGCGCAGCGACGAGCTTCTGCAGCGCCTCCTGCGTCGGCACCAGCACCTTGCCGCCCATGTGCCCGCACTTCTTGGCGCTGGCCAGCTGATCCTCGAAGTGCACGCCGGCGGCGCCGGCCTCGATCATGTGCTTCATCAGTTCGTAGGCGTTGAGCACGCCGCCGAAGCCGGCCTCGGCATCCGCCACGATCGGCAGCAGCCAGTCGGTGCCGTCCAGGCCTTCGGCGTGGTCGATCTGGTCCGCGCGCAGCAGGGTGTTGTTGATGCGGCGCACGACCTCGGGCACGGAGTCGACCGGGTACAGCGACTGGTCGGGATACATCGCGCCCGCGCTGTTGGCGTCGGCGGCCACCTGCCAGCCGGACAGATAGATCGCCTGCAGTCCGGCCCTGGCCTGCTGCAGCGCCTGGTTGCCGGTCAGCGCGCCCAGCGCGTTGACGAATTCGAGCTCGTGCAGCGAGCGCCACAGGCGTTCGGCACCGCGCTTCGCCAGCGAGTGCTCGACGTGCACGGTGCCGCGCAGACGCACCACGTCCTCGGCGGCGTAGGGGCGCGTGACGCCGTTCCAGCGCGGATTGTTCTGCCAGTCGAGGGCGATCTGCTGCGCGGTCGCTTGCGTCGATGCGGTCATGGCATTTCCTCGGGCGGTGGAGACGTGGGACGTGAGTGGCGAACCGCGCAATCCGGATGAAGGCGCGCCAGCGCCGCAATCCGGGACGGACGTCGAGCGCAGCATCGACCGTAGCGCTCGACCCGGATTTCGCTGCGCTGTGTCCGGGCTGTGCGCCAGGGTGTAAAGAACAGCAAACGATGTCATCCCGAGCGCAGCGAGGGATCCTTCGGGCGGAAGTCACCCGATTCACATCCCGAGTCCCGGCTCACTCGAGCCTCCCGTACGCCCGCAGCGTCAGGAAGTCGGCGAGCTCGGTGGCGCGCGTCAGCTCGCCCAGCAGCGCGGCGGCGGCATCGATGCGGGCGGCGCCGGGAATGACGCTGGCCCGCAGCGCGTGGGTGTGCGTTGCCAGCGTGCGCTCGAACAGCGCCATGTCGATCACGGCGCCATCGGTCAAAACCAGCTCGCCGCCGCCGTCGGCGTGATGCAACCACTGCCAGAGCTGCGCGCGCGCGATCTCGGCGGTGGCAGCGTCTTCCATCAGATGGTGGATCGGCACGCAGCCATTGCCGTCCAGCCACGCGGCGATATAGCGCAACGCCACCTCGACACTGGCCTCGAAGCCGGCGCGGGTGATGCTGCCGGCGGGCGTGGCCAGCAGATCGGTCGCGGTCACGCGCAGGTCGTCGCGGTGCACGTGCAGCTGGTTCGACGCCGGCATGCGCGCGTCGAATACGCGCTGCGCCAGCGCCACCAGGCCCGGATGCGCGACCCAGGTACCGTCATGGCCCAGCGTCACCTCGCGCAGCTTGTCGGCCTCGACCCTGGCCAGCGCGGCGGCATTGGCTTCCGGGTTGTCGCGGATCGGAATCTGCGCCGCCATGCCGCCCAGCGCCAGCGCACCGCGGCGATGGCAGGTCTGCACCAGCAGGCCGGCGTAGGCGCGCATGCACGGCGCGTCCATCGTCACCTGGCCGCGCTCGGGCAGCACGCGGTCGCGGTGCGCGCGCAGGGTCTTGATCATCGAGAAGATGTAGTCCCAGCGCCCGCAGTTGAGCGCGACGATGCGCCCGCGCAGCGCGTGCAGGATCTCGTCCATCTGGAACGCCGCGGGCAGGGTTTCGATCAGCACCGTGACCTTGACCGACTCGGCCGTCAGTCCCAGCGCCCGCTCGCAGAAGTCCAGCACGTCCTGCCACAACGCGGCTTCTTCCATCGCCTCCAGCTTGGGCAGATAGAGATACGGGCCGCGCTCGCGTTGCGCCAGGCGCTGGCCGTTGTGGAACAGGAACAGCACGGCGTCGAAGAACGCGCCGGCCATGTCCGCGCCGTCGATCTCGAGATGGCGCTCGGGCAGGTGCAGGCCGCGCGGGCGCAGCATCAGCAGCGCCGGCTGTTCGACCAGCCGGTAGTCGCGGCCGTCGGGCGCGCGGTAGGCGATGCTGCCCGCGACCGCATCGCGCAGGTTGCGCTGGCCGTCGATCAGGTTGGCCCAGGTGGGTGTGGTCGAGTCCTCGAAGTCGGCCATGAACACGCGCGCGCCGCAGTTGAGCGCGTTGATCACGGTCTTGCGTTCGGTCGGCCCGGTGATTTCGACGCGGCGGTCCCACAGCGCCTCGGGAATCGGCGCCACGCGCCAGTCCCCGGCACGGATCGCCGCGGTGTCGGCGCGGAAACCCGGCAACGTCCCGGCATCATGGCGGGTCTGACGCTGGCGCCGCGCCGCGAGCAACTCGCGACGGCGGGCATCGAAGCGCCGGTGCACGTCGGCCAGCAGCGCCAGCGCGGCCGGGGTCAGCAGGTCGGACGCCGCGTCGGGCGCGCGCAAAACAACGCCCGGCGGGGCAGCGAACGGGTAGCGGTCGGCGGCAACGGCCATGAACGGACTCCGGCGATGAGCGACGGCGGCAGCCTAGGCGTGCAAGCCATGATTTGACAAAGCGAATGTTTCAATTCATAACATTGATAAAATCAATGAATATCCCAAGTGGCTGAATCCAGGAAGCAAAAAACCAAGCCACGCAGCCGCTCCGGGCGCTCCGCTGCGGTCGAGCCGCGCTATTACTACAAGGGCAATCGGCTCAAGCAGCTGCGCGCCTTCGTCTATACGGTCAAGCTGGGGACGCTGGCGCGCGCCGCCGAAGCGCTGTTTCTGTCGCAACCTTCGATCAGCCTGCAATTGACTGCGCTGGAACGCGAGCTGGGTCAGCGCCTTCTGGAACGCACGCGCCGCCGCGTCACCCTCAGCCGCTCCGGCGAGGCCCTGTACGATCTGGCACGCCCGCTGGTGGAGGGCTGGGAGCAGCTCGACCGCGACTTTCGCGCGCGCGTCGCCGGATTCAGGGCCGCCAGTCTCACCATCGCCGCCGGTACCTCGACCATCCAGTACCTGCTGCCGCCGCTGGTGCGCGCCTACCGCGAGCGCCATCCCGAAGTGCGCCTGGAGCTGGCCAACGTCACCGGCCGCGACGGGCTGGCCCTGCTGCGCGCCGACCAGGCCGACTTCGCCGTCGGCTCGATGCTCGACGTGCCGCCCGATCTCGACTACGCGCCGGTGCACCACTTCGACCCGATGTTGATCCTGCCGCCGGAACATCCGCTGGCGGCGAAGCCCGACATCCGCCTCGAGGACCTCTCACCCTATGGTCTGATCCTGCCGCCCCAGCGGCTGACCACGTTCCGGCTGGTCGACCTGGTGTTCCAGCAGCGCCAGGTGCCCTATACCGTGGCGATCGAAGTCGGCGGCTGGGATGTGATCAAGCAATACGTGGCGATGGGGCTGGGCATCTCGATCGTCACCGGCATCTGCATCACCGACGCCGATCGCGAGCGCCTGGCCGTGCGCAACATGCGCGCCTACTTCCCGCCGCGCAGCTACGGCGTGGTGGTGCGCAAGGGCAAGTACCTGTCACCCGAGGCACGCGCCTTCGTCGATCTGGTCAAGCCCGGCCTGTTCACGCGCGGCGACTATTTCGAGCCGGGACACTCGGAGCGCTGAAGACACGCGCTCACACGCCACGATGGCGGCCGCGATACGGCGTGAAGTATTCACGGATGCGCGCGATGTCGGCATCCATGTCGTCGCTGAGCGTGAACAGCGGACCGACACCGATGGTTTTCTCGGGGTAATGGAAATGCACCGGCAGCACGTCGACGCCGGCGCGGCGCGCGATGTGCCAGAAGCCGGACTTCCACTTCGGCACCGCGCGTCGCGTCCCCTCCGGCGTCAGGCCGAGCCAGAGCGCGTCGCGGCCCTGCAGGCGTTCGGCCATCTGCTCGACCACGCCCTTGGCGGCGTTGCGGTCGATCGGAATGCCGCCCAGCGCACGCAGCAGCCAGCCCAGCGGGCCGACGAACAGCTCGCGCTTGGCCATGAAGCTGACGTCGGCGCCGATGCCGACCTTGACCAGCAGGCCCCAGACGCCGTCCCACCACGACGAATGCGGCGCGGCGATCAGCACCAGCTTGCCGCGATCGGGAAAGGTGCCGACCACGCGCCAGCCGGCCAGGCGCACCACGACGCGGCAGACGCGCCGGAATGCGTGATCGGCGCCATGCGGCATCCGCGGCGGCAGATCCCGCGGCCGCGGCAGCGCCGGGATCAATCGCCACCCCAGTCGCGGCGGCGGCTGCGCTTGATCTGCCCGCGCTGCTGCTTGCCCTCCAGGCGCCGCTCGCGGGCGCCGCGGCTGGGCCGGGTGGCGATGCGCGGCTTGGGTGGGGTCAGCTGCTCGCGGATCAGCGCCAGCAGGCGCGCACGCGCGTCGTCGCGATTGGCCGCCTGCTCGCGAAAGCGGCGCGCCTGGATCACCAGCACGCCCTCGGCGGTCAGGCGGCGGTCGCGGCGCGCCAGCAGGCGCGCGCGCAGCGGCTCCGGCAACGACGGCGAGCGCGCCACGTCGAAGCGCAGCTCGACCGCGCTCTCGGTGCGGTTGACGTGCTGGCCGCCGGGTCCGTCGGCGCGCAGGAAGCGCTCGACCAGCTCGGCTTCGGGGATGACGAGGCTGCGGCTGACGGCGAGCATGAGGGCGATCCGGAGTCGCCGCGATTCTAGCAGCCGCGTTTCTCCCGTCGCGAGATCGCGGTCGCAGGCTCAGTCGCCATCCGCGATGCCATCCGCGACGCCGCCCGCGCGCACGGCGCGCGCCAGCACGGCTTCGGGCAGTTCCAGGAACAGGGCCTGCTCCTCGCGCTGATGATGATGATCGATGACATGCCGCAGCACGTGAGCCGAGTCGATGATCGCCAGCGCCATGTTGCGCCGCTTCGTCACGCCATCCGGAAGCACCGCGACCGTGCCGGCAAAGCGCGCCGTGTAATCGTGCACCAGCGCTTCGAGATGACGATGCTCGGCGTCGTACACATGCGCCACCCAGCGCGGAGCGGCGACATCGGCCAGCGCGGGAATCAGCATCGTGTCCTCGGCGTGCAGATGCAGTGCGAACGCGTGCTGCCAGATCGCCAGGCGCGCCAGCGCGGCGGCGAAATCGAGCGCGATCACCGCATCCAGATGCGCGCGCAGCAGCATATCCAGCTCGCGATGCTGGGCACGCAGGGTTTCGACCGGATCCATGCACGCATGCTGCGCGGCGGCGGCGCGCCGCGCGTTGACCTGGATCAGGCGGCGACGTCGAACTGCCGCTGCCAGTCGAAGCGCGCCAGCAGGCCGCGCCAGGCATCGTCCAGCGGCGCCTGCAGCATCAGCGTCGCGCCGCTCGCCGGATGCGCCAGCCGCAGCCGCCAGGCATGCAGCAGCAGACGGTGCACGCCGAAATGCTGGCGGTACAGGCGATTGTGGTCGCTGCGGCCGTGCTGGCCATCACCGATCAGCGGGTGGTGCACGTGCGCCAGGTGCTGGCGGATCTGGTGGAAGCGCCCGGTCTCGGGCTCGACCTGCAGCAGTGCATAGCGCTGTTGCGGATAGCGCCCCAGCGCGATCGCCACCTCGATCGTCGCCAGGGTACGGTAGTGCGTGCGGGCGTCCTTGCGCGGCCCGGCGCCGTGCGCGCCCGCCACCGGGTAGTCGATGCAGCCCGCGGCCGGCTCTGGCCAGCCGCGCGCCACGGCGAGATAGGTCTTGGCGATCGCGCCGTCGGTGAACTGCGCACCGAGAGCGGCGGCGATGCCGGCGCTGCGCCCGACCAGCAGCACGCCGCTGGTGGGGCGGTCGAGGCGGTGCGCCAGATGCAGCGGTCCCGGCACCTGCGCGCGCAGACGGTCGATCAGGAAATCATCGGCCGGCCCGACATAGACCGAACGGTGCACCGGCAGGCCCGCCGGCTTGTTGACGGCGACCAGTGTCTCGTCGAGGTGCAGCAGCTGCAGCGGTGTATCCATGCGCGCAGCTTGCCGCGTTGCGGCCGCCGCGGCGAGGGCCGGTCCGGTTGCGGTGTCCATGACGCGCGTCGTTGCCGCGCGAGCCATCCGCTCGTGGGATGGCCATGGCGGAGCGTCATTCAGCGCCTTGCCATTCGCCCAGTGCCGGCAGCTTCAGTGCCGAGGCCGAAGGTCGCGCGTCACCCTGCACCGGCAGCGTCTCGTCGTGGCGATGCCAGCGCTCGTGCGCATCCACGGCGACGCGCTCGACCGCCTCCAGCGCATCGACCGCGGCCCGGCCGGACGCCCGCGCGGCCGTCTGCCGGGCCTGGCGCGCCAGCAGCACCTCGGCGATGCCGGCTTCGCCCAGCGCATAGGCCCGGTCGGCCTTGGCGGCACTGGCGCGGGCGGCCGCAAAGGCTGCATCGCGCTGGCGCCACACCGCATGCAGGGCTACGGCACGACCGACCTGCTGCGCCGCCTGCAAGCGCACCTCGCGCTCGACCAGCTCCGCCTGCGCGCGCGCGGCAGCGGCCTGCGCGCCTTTTTCTGCCGCCTCGGCGCCGCGATAACGCATGCCCAAAGGCAGACTCAGCACCACGCCATAGACTTTTTCGCGTCCGCCCAGATCGCTGAGCAGACGCATGCCGAGCACCGGGTCTGGCACGCGGTCGGCGCGCGCGCGCGCGGCCTCCGCGACGCCGCGTTCGGCATTGCGACGGGCGATGCCGATTTCGTGGCTGCGCGTGACGATCCGCTCGACCCAGGCCGCGGGCGCGCCGGGCAACGCCGGCGGCGCGATCGCCAGTGGCGCGCGCTGCGGCAGCGGCAGCGACGGGAACGTCGCGCCAAGATCGCGGCGCGCCGCCGCATCGGCCAGCGCCGACTCCAGCGCCAGCGCACGCGCCTCGCTCAAGGCGGCGTCGGCGGCGAGGCGATCCTTCACCGCTGCATCGCCCAGTTCGACACGGCGGCCGATCACCGCGCGATCGCGCTCCAACAGCGCAACCTGTTCGACGGCGATGCGTGCATCGGTGCCAGCGCGCAACCACGCCATCCACTGCGCTAGCAGCAGCCGCGCGCCTTGATGATGCGCATCCTCGACACCCAGTTGCCCTGTCCCGGCCTCCAGCGCGCCGATACGCCGGTCCAGCGCGACCTTGCCTGGCCAGCGCACCGATTTCGTCAGATCGAGCTCCCACTCGCGATAGCGTGAGCCGCTGTCGATCCGGCGCTGCTGCGGGATGAAGGTCAGCTGCGCTTCGGCGCTGCCGATGGCGCGCTTGTCGCCGCGCGCGCGCGCCGCCTCCGCGGCGGCTTCGGCGTAGCGCACCTCGGGCAGGTCCGCGATCGCGCGCAGGACGACGTCCTCGGGCGGCAGCGGCAGTGCCGGCGGCGACGCGTCCGCGGCGACGTCCGCCGCCCGCAGCGGCCACGCCGGCGCAGCCATCAGCCACACGAGCAGCAGCACGCGGGCGATGCGACTCATGCCAGCCGCCCCTGCGCCGTCACCGGCGCCGTCCACCAGTGCAGACCGCTGCCGGCAAAGCGCAGCTGCAGGGCAGCGATCAGGGGGTCGATCACCGGCGGCGGCAGGATCAACACGGTGAGGCTTTGCGCCCGCCGTCCGCGCACCCGTTCGGATGCGCTGGCCTGCGCCAGGCTGCGGCCATGACCCTCGACATGAAAGGTGGTGCAGCCGGTGTCAGCCGGCGTGAGTTCGAGCAGGGCGTCGAACAGGCTCTCCTCGATCGTGCGCGGCACCACCAGGGTGAGCATCAGCATGTCCATCAGCGATCCTCGGCGAAGCGGCGGAACAGCACCGGCAGCAGCAGCAGGGTCAGCGCGGTGGAAGTGATCAGGCCGCCGATCAC
>JAJYTG010000017.1 GCA_021793195.1 Pseudomonadota bacterium | reverse complement strand
GTGGTGGGCCGTCTAGGACTCGAACCTAGAACCTACGGATTAAGAGTCCGCTGCTCTACCAATTGAGCTAACGGCCCACGTTGTCATTGTACTGAGCTGGGGTGGACGATGGGACTCGAACCCACGACACCCGGAATCACAATCCGGTACTCTAACCAGCTGAGCTACGCCCACCATCAAACGTTAGCGCGCCCGACAGGACTCGAACCTGCAACCGCCGGCTTAGAAGGCCGGTGCTCTATCCGGTTGAGCTACAGGCGCAGACTCGGCGAACGCGCTTTGGTCGGGGTAGAGGGATTCGAACCCCCGACATCCAGCTCCCAAAGCTGGCGCTCTACCAGACTGAGCTATACCCCGACAGATGCAACCCTCGGCGATACGGCAATCCGAAGATCGGGGATGGTACGGTCGCCCTCGCAAAGCGTCAATCGGTCGAGACCTGTGGACTTCGCGCGCGCCGGCCTCCGATCCGGCGCAACGCGAGCGAAACAAGCCCGTCATGGTGCCCGCGCCACCCGGCTCCGTCAAGCGCGCCGGCAACCCCAACCGCGACATGCGCCGCGCAAACAGCAGCATCCCGCTGACCGCCAGGACTCAGTCGCGCGGCATGCCGTCGGGATGCAGCCAGTCTGATTCGCCATCGGCGTAGTGCTCGTTTTTCCAGATCGGTACCCGCCGCTTGATCTCGTCGATGATCCAGCGGCAGGCGGCAAACGCGACATCGCGATGGGCCGCGCTGGCGCCAACCCACACGGCGCAGTCCCCGAGCACCAGGTCGCCGACACGGTGCACGCAGCACGCATCAAGAATGGCAAATCGCTGCCGCGCCTCGTCGAGGATCGCATTCCCCTCGCTGGCAGCCAGTGGCGCGTAGGTCTGGTAGGTCAGGGCGCGCACTTCGCGTCCATCGTTGTGATCACGGACACAGCCGGCAAAGCCGACCACCGCACCGGCCGCTCGCGACCGCAGCGAACGCTCGAGAGCGGCGCCATCGATCGGTCCGTCACTGAGCTCGAACCGTTTCATCCGCCCGACACCGGCGGCAGCAGGGCAACCTCGTCACCTTCGCAAAGACGCTGCTCCCACGGCGCGAACACGCCATTGACGGCCACCCGCAGGCAGCTGCGCGTCAAGCTGAAACCGTGGCGCACGGCAAGCTCGTCATACAGCTCGGCGGCGCTGTCGCAGGTTGTCTGCACCGATTCGGCATCGCATCCGGCCGCACTTGCCAGTACCGCGAAATAGAGCATCCGTATCTTCATCGACGCAGCTCCCGGCCGGCGCTGATGCGGCGCTTGCCGCCGGCCTTGTCGAGCAGGCGTACCGGACCGATCACGATGGCGTGACTGAGCGCCTTGCACATGTCGTAGACAGTGAGCGCGGCCACCATCGCGCCGGTCAGCGCCTCCATCTCGACGCCGGTCTTGTGGGTCACCGCGACCTCGCAGCGGATCGCCAGTTCGGCGGCACCGACGAACTCGGCGCTGATCACGCAGCGCTCGATCGCCAGCGGATGGCAGAACGGAATCAGCTCGTGGGTACGCTTGACGGCCAGGGTCCCTGCGATGATCGCGGTATCCAGCACCGGCCCCTTGGCCGCACGCAGTCCGCTGGTGCGCAATGCGTCCGCAACCGCCGGCGGGAAGTGCACCCGCGCCTCCGCGAGCGCGCTGCGGCGGCTGGCGCGCTTGCCGCCGACATCCACCATGCGCGGATGGCCGGAGGCATCGAGGTGGGTGATCTTCGGCGAGCGCGTCATGGCGCCGATTGTGGCGCAGGGAGCCGGATTGCGCGAGCGGAACCCGGCCGCGCACGCCGCGGCGATGACGCTCGCCCTGCGGGGCGCCTGCGGCGCTACGCGCGGACTGTTGCGGGCTCGCGCATCATGCGCTCGCCTCGCAATCCGGCCATCGGCATCCTGCCTCGGGCGTTCGACGCCGCGCGATCTGCCACCGGCAGATCGCAAACGCGGCTGCGGCGCTACGCGCGGACTGTTGCGGGCTCGCGCATCATGCGCTCGCCTCGCAACCCGGCCATCGGCATCCTGCCGCGGGCGTTCGGCACCGCGCGATCTGCCACCGGCAGATCGCAAACGCGCCTGCCGCGCTGCGCGCGGACTGTTGCGGGCTCGCGCATCATGCGCTCGCCTCGCAACCCGGCCATCGGCATCCTGCCTCGGGCGTTCGGCACCGCGCGATCTGCCACCGGCAGATCGCAAACGCGGCGCCTCACCCCCCCACGTGGTACATCTCGACGCGATCGCGGGGCGTATTGCGCAACTCGGCGCGACGTTCGCTGTAGCGGTCGTCGCGCAGCGACCAGCGATCCGCGATCAAAGTCGCCAGTGCCGCGTCGTCATCGCCACCCCGCAGCGCCTTGCGCAGGTCGAAACCATCGCGGGCAAACAGGCAGGTATAGAGGCGACCGTCGGCGGACAGCCGTGCACGCGTGCAGTCACCGCAGAACGGTGCGCTGACGGAGCTGATGAAGCCGATTTCGCCGGCGCCGTCGGCGTAGGCATGGCGCTGCGCCACCTCGCCGCGATAGCCGGCGTCCACTGCGCGCAGCGGCCAGCGCGCGGCGATGCGCGCAAGCAGTTCGGCGCTGGGTACCACCCGCTCGGCGCGCCAGTCGTTGAGCGTGCCGACGTCCATGTATTCGATGAAGCGCACGAGATGGCCGCTGCCACGGAAATGCGCGGCCAGACTCAGCACCTCGTCTTCGTTGACGTCGCGCATCACCACGCAGTTGATCTTGACCGCGGCGAAGCCCGCACGTTCGGCGGCGGCGATGCCGGCAAGAACTTCCGCAACCTCGCCGCGGTCGCCGGAGAGTCGGCGGAAAATAGCCGGATCGAGTGCATCCAGACTGACCGTCAGGCGCCGCAGCCCGGCCGCGCGCAGCGACTCGGCCAGTCGCGGCAGCAGCACGCCGTTGGTGGTCAGCGCGAGATCCTCGACGCCGGGAATCGCGGCCAGCATGCCTACCAGCAGCGGCAAGTCGCGGCGCAGCAGCGGTTCGCCGCCGGTCAGGCGCAGCTTGCGCACGCCCAGTCCGACGAACACGCGCGCCAGACGTTCGATCTCCTCGAACGACAGCAGGTCCTGCCGCTGCAGGAAGGGATGGTGCTCGGGATACTGATCCGCGGGCATGCAGTACGGGCAGCGGAAATTGCAGCGGTCCAGTACCGAGATACGCAGATCACGCAGCGGCCGGTCGCGTGCATCGACGGTGGTGCGGATCTGCAGCGGCGTCGGCAACGGCGCGCCCATCAGCCGGCCTCCGGCGAAGCGGGCAGCGGGTCGGGCAACGGCAGACGCTGCCCCGGCACCAGCACGCGTGCGCCGCGTGCTCGCAGCGCCGCAGCTTCCGTGGCGCTGCCATAGTGATAGAGCCACAACCGCTCGCGCAGCATCGGCGGATATTCGCGCTCGACGTCGTCAAGGCCGGCATGCGAGGGGTTGCCAACCAGTCCGGCGTCATGCGCGACCGGCTCGCCATGCCCGGCATGGATGGCCAGCACTTCGGGAATCGGGCGGGTGTCGCCGGTCCACACCAGCGCGCCGCGCAGCACCAGACCGAACGAGGTGCCCGGGCGATGGTGCCGGGTCGGGATCAGGTCAAACCAGAGTCCGTCGAGCCAGAAGCCGCGCGTGCACGGCAGCAACCGGAAGGCTTCCCAGAAATTGGCCCCGCCCTCGGCCAGCACGCCGGGGTAGTCGGCGACGCGTCCCTGCAGCAGCGGCACCAGTGCGGCGTGCACGAATACCCGCGTGCGCCCACGCCAGGCCGTATCGAACCAGAGCCGGTAGAAAAGCCCCTCGATGCCGCCCACATGGTCCATGTGAAGATGCGTGATGTAGAGCGCCTCCGGCGGCACGCCGTAGGCATCCAGATAGCGGCCGAGCGTATCGGGGCCGCAATCGATCAGCAGCAGCGGACGGCCGTCGCGCTCGATCACCGCGGCGGACGCGCCCAGTTCGCGCGCGCTGGCGGAGCCCGTACCCAGCACATGCAAGGCGAAACTCATATGGCGTCGATCCCGGCGGTATACGCCGCCAGCAACGGTGGCCACAGGTCGCGTTCAAAGCCGGCGGCGCCATCACTGATTTTCAGCAGCGATCGCCTCAACCTGGCGAGGTTGGCCTGCTGCCAAGCGCGCGCGGGGCGGCGCAGGCGGCCGCGATCGAAATCGAGCAGATGCATGCCTTCGTCGGACCATACGATGTTGTGCGCATTCAGATCGGCATGGTACACGCCGGCCGCGTGGAAACGCGCCAGCAGGGCACCCACCCCGGCGAAGTCATCTCGCGTCGCCTGACCTGCGCGCACCCGCTCGGCGAGGGTCACGGCAGCAGGCAGTTCGCGCGTGAGCAAATCGGCCGTATAGCTGACCGCGCCGCGCCGCTGGCACCGCGCGGCTACCGGCACCGGCACCGGCAAGCCGCGTGCTCGCAGCGCGGCCAGCAGGCGAAACTCGCGAAAGCCGCGCGAGCGCTCGAATCCCAGCCACAGGTAGCGATCGCCGAGCAGCCGCGCCAGCGCGCCGCCCCGGCGGAAATGGCGCAGCACCAGCCGCCCGGCGGAGGTGTCGAGGAATCCGATTGCGGCGCGACCGCCCTGCCGCATGTGCAGACGCCCCGCTGTCCGCCACCAGTCCGGCTCGAACCAGCACGCCTCGACTTGTGGAAATGCACCGGCGTCGAACAGAATCGATGCATCGCCCTGTCGGCGCACGCGCGCATCGACCATCAGTTCGCCTCCGTCCGCCGAGCGCGCGGTGCCAAGCCTGTCATTCGCATCCCCGGAGTCTAATCAAGCGCCATGCCGGCCGCATCGTCTCCCGCCTCGCTCTGCCTGTTGCGCACTTCGGCGCTGGGTGATGTCACCCATGTGGTGCCGCTGGTGCGCACGCTGCAGGCCGCGCTGCCCCGGACACGCCTCACCTGGATCGTCGGCAAACTCGAGCAGCGGCTGGTGGGTGATCTGCCCGGGGTCGAGTTCGTGGTGTTCGACAAGTCGCGAGGACTGGCCGGGATGACCGCCGTGCGCCGTGCGCTGAGCGGACACCGTTTCGATGCCCTGCTGCACATGCAGGTCGCGCTGCGCGCCAATCTGCTCAGCCTGGCAGTGAACGCGCGCCGTCGCATCGGCTACGACCGCGCCCGCGCCAAGGATTTCCATGGTCTGGTCGTGCGCGAGCGCATCCCGGCACGCAGCGGCGAGCACGTGCTGGACGCGATCGGCAGTTTCGCCGAGCCGCTGGGCCTGCGCCAGACCACCGTGCGCTGGGATCTGCCGGTCGCCGAGACCGATCGTGCCTGGGCTGCACAGCAGCTCGGACCCGGAGCGCCGTGGCTGCTGATCAGCGCCAACTCCAGCCACGCGGTGCGCAACTGGCGGCCCGAGCGCTATGCGGCGGTCGCCGATCATGCCGCGCACGCACTGGGCATGCGCGTGGTGCTGAGCGGCGGCCCCGGCGCCGCCGAACGCGCTCTGGCCGACGCGGTGGTCGCGCACATGCGCACGCCGCCATTGGACCTGGTCGGCAAGGACACGCTCAAGCGGGCACTGGCGCTCTATGCACGCGCCGCCGTCGTGCTGACACCGGATTCGGGCGCGATGCACATGGCCAACGCCGTCGGCGCACCGGTGCTGGGCCTGCACGCCGCCAGCAATCCGGCGCGTTCCGGCCCCTACTCCGACCGCCGCTGGTGCGTGGACCGCTACGACGCCGCGGCGCGACTGTTCCTCGGCCGTCCGGCCGCCGCGATCCCGTGGGGCAGCAAGATCGAGCGTCCCGGCGTGATGGACCTGATCGCGATCGACGACGTCATCGAGCGCCTGGAGGCGCTGGCCACGGCGCGCGGGTTCGCGCGCTGATCAGGCCGGCCGATAGTCCTGGTAGGATTTTTCCTCGACCAGGCGCGAGCCCAGCTTGAGATTGATCGCGCGCTTGATCGCCGCGCGCTCGTCGTTGCGGAAATACACCGCGCGCGCCAGCTCGATGAACTCGGCGCCGAAATCCTGCGCTTTCTCCCGCACGCGGATGCGGTCCTCGATGTCCCACAACACCGCGTTGACCGCTTTCAGCGCCGCACGCTCGCTGGTGATGTCGATCGCGGCAGCCGGGTGCGTCGCCCAGGTCGCGTTGAGCAGATCCAGTTCGTCGCGCACGTTGGCGCGCTTGGCCGGATCGGCGATGCGCTCGGCCTTGATCTCGAGGATGGTGATCTTGTCCAGCAGTTCGCCGTAGGACACCGGCACAGCGAGCAGGCTCATGATGGGATCGTCGGGCAGGCGGAAATCATCGGGCATCGGCGGCGCGCGCAAAGGCGGCCATGTGCGCGCGGTAGTGGCGCAGCTCGCCGATCGAGTCGTGGATGTCACTGAGCGCGGTGTGCGCGGAGGCCTTGGTCACGCCCTTGAGCACGTCCGGCGCCCAGCGCCGCGCCAGTTCCTTGAGGGTGGACACGTCGAGGTTGCGATAATGGAAATGGCGCTCCAGACGCGGCATCTGCCGATACAGGAAGCGGCGGTCCTGGCAGATCGAGTTGCCGCACATCGGCGACTTGCCGGCCGGCACCCAGCGCGCCAGAAAATCAAGGGTCGCGGCCTCGGCGGCGGCGTGATCGACGGCGGACTCCAGCACACGCTCCCAGAGGCCGGTCTTGCGGTGCTGGTGGCGATTCCAGTCGTCCATCGCCTCCAGCCGCGCCGGCGGATGACGGATCGCGATGACCGGACCCTCGGCGAGCACGGCCAGATCGCGGTCGGTGACCACGGTGGCGATCTCGATGACGGAATCGCTGCCCGGATCAAGCCCGGTCATCTCGAGATCGATCCAGATCAGGTGGTCGTCACTGGCGTTGGGCATGGCGTCTCCTTCGCGGCGCGAGTTTATCAGGCGGCCGGCATTTGCCGGACCGCGCCGGCGGCGACTACGCTCGCCGTACTCCCAGCGGCGGCAGTCCATGCAGCATCCCAGCCTGTTCTGGCACGACTACGAAACCTTCGGCGCCGATCCGCGCCGCGATCGTCCGGCGCAGTTTGCCGGCCTGCGCACCGATCCCGATCTCAACCCGATCGGGTCACCTGTGAGTTTCTTCTGCCAGCCGGCGACCGATGGGCTGCCGCATCCCGATGCCTGCCTGCTGACCGGGATCACGCCGCAGCAAGCCGCGCGCGAGGGCATTGCGGAGCCTGAATTCGCCGCGCGCGTGCACGAGCAACTGGCGGCGCCCGGCACCTGCGGTGTCGGCTGGAACTCGATCCGCTTCGACGACGAATTCACCCGCCAGCTGCTGTACCGCAATTTCCATGACCCCTACCTGCGCGAGTGGAAAAACGGCAACAGCCGCTGGGATCTGATCGATCTCGCGCGCATGGCCCATGCACTGCGTCCGCAGGGCATGGAATGGCCGCACCGCGAGGATGGCGCTCCCAGCTTCAAGCTCGAGCTGCTGGCGCGCGCCAACGGCTTTGAACCGCGGCACGCGCACGACGCGATGTCGGACGTCGAATCGCTGCTCGGGCTGGCGCGCCGGCTCAAGGCCGCGCAGCCGCGGCTGTGGGACTGGCACTACACGCTGCGCAACAAGCGTACGGTGCTGGGACTGCTGGACGTGGCGCAGATGACGCCGTTGCTGCACGTCTCGCAGCGCTACCCCGCCGAACGCGGCTGTCTCGCGGTGGTGATGCCGATCGCGATGCATCCGACCCAGTCCAATGCGGTGATCGTCGCTGACCTCGACCCCGATCCGGATGCGTGGAGCGGACTCGACGCGGACGAACTGGCCGACCGCCTGTTCACCGCGCGGGCCGATCTGCCCGAGGGCATCGAGCGCGCGCCGCTGAAGCTGGTCCATGCCAACCGTTCGCCGGCGCTGGCGCCGCTGTCGGCGCTGAAGAACGTCGACCGCGCGCGCATCGGCCTCGACCTCGATCACGCCCTGATGCATGGTGAGCGGCTGCGCGGCGTCGCCGGCCTGGCCGAGCGCGTGCGCGAACTCTACGCGCGCAACGCGCACTCCGCCGCCGAGGATCCCGAATTGGCGCTTTACACGGGCTTTCTCGACGACCGCGACCGGGCCCAGCGCGACGCTGTGCGCACGGCACCGCCACAGGCGCTGGCCGCGCTCGCTGCGGGCTTCCACGACCCACGCTACCGCGAGTTGCTGTTTCGCTACCGCGCACGTCATCATGCCGACACGCTCGACGATGCCGAGCGTGCGCGCTGGGAGGCCTTCCGCCGCGAGCGCCTGACCCACGCGACGCCGCTGACCACGCTGACCCTCGACGATTACTTTGCCCTGATCGACGCACGTCGCGCCGTGTCGGAGCACGGACCAGCTGCGCCGGGCGTGCTCGATCAACTGGAAGCCTGGGGACGCCAGCTGGCTGCCTCCATCGCCGCCTGATGCGGCCACCTTGGCGGCGCATCGCGGCGACCGGCGTTAACCTGTGATCCCCCCAGCCGCCGCGACACTGCCATGACCGCCGCACCCCATTTCAGTCCATCCACGTTCCGCTTCCTGCGCGCGCTGGCGGCGCACAACGATCGCACCTGGTTCAAGGCCAATCAGGCGCGCTACGAGCGCGACGTGCGCGAGCCGTTTCTGGCAGTGATCGAAGCACTGGCGCCGTCGCTGGCAAAGATCAGCCCGCACCTGCGTGCCGACCCGCGCAAGGTCGGCGGCTCGCTGTTTCGCATCCAGCGCGACACGCGCTTCTCCGGCGACAAGCAGCCGTACAAGACCTGGGCCGGCGCGCGCTTCTTCCACGAGCGCCATCGCGAGCGCCCGGCGCCGTCGTTCTACCTGCATATCCAGCCCGGCGGCTGCTTCGTCGGTGGCGGGCTGTGGCATCCGGAGCCGGCGGTGCTGCGGCAAATACGTGCCTTCATCGCCGACAATCCGGCCGCGTGGCAACGCGCGGTGCACGGCAAGGCGTTCGCCCAGCGCTTCGAGTTCTGGGGCGAATCGCTGACGCGGCCGCCACGCGGTTTCGATCCGGCCCATCCGCTGATCGAAGACCTCAAGCGCAAGAACTTCGCGGCCGGCGAGGGCTTGAGCGATGCCGTCGCCTGCAGCGAAACACTGCTGCCGACGCTGACCGCGGCGTTCCGCGCGCTGTCGCCACTGCTCGACTATCTCTGCGCCGCGCTCGATCTGGAGTTCTGAGCGTCATCGCGCGCGGCCGCTGTGGCAGGCTGCGGCCATGGATCGCGTGCCCGCCACCCGCCTCGCCGGCTTCTATTTCGCCTACTACGCCGCGCTCGGCGCCTATACGCCGTACTTCAGCGTGTACTTGCACGCGCGCGGCCTGGACGCGGTCGCCATCAGCACGGTGATGAGCCTGTGGTACGCCACGCGCGTGCTGGCACCCTCGACCTGGAGCTGGGCGGCCGGGCGTTCGCCGCGGCCGGCGCGCTGGCTGCGCGGCGGCGCGCTGCTGATGCTGAGCGGCTTCGTGCCCTTCCTGTGGCCGCTGCCCTACGCCGGCCTGGCGCTGGCGATGCTGGTCTACGCGTTTTTCGCCAACGCGATCATGCCGCAGTTCGAGGCGCTGACGCTGTCGCATCTGCCCGGCCGCAGCGAGCGCTACGGCAGCATCCGCGTCTGGGGTTCGATCGGCTTCATCGCCGTCGTGCTGCTGTATGGCCAGCTGTTCGATCACCTCGACGTGCGCTGGCTGCCGGCACTGATGCTGCCGTGGCTGGTGCTGGTGCTGGTCTTGAGCCTGGGCAACGACTACGGCTCCGGCCACCACGATGCGCCGGCGACGGTCGAGGGCATCGGCGCGATCCTGCGCCGGCGCGAGGTGATTGCGTTCTTCGTCATCGCGCTGCTGATGCAGATGGCCTTCGGTCCGTACCACACCCTGTTCTCGCTGTACCTGCACCATCACGGCTACACGTCGGGCGCGATCGGCGCGCTGTGGGCGGTGGGCGTGGGCATCGAGATCGTGGTGTTCTTCCTGGCCGCGCGTTTCCTGCTGCGCTTCGCCCCGCGCACGGTGATGCTGGCCGGACTGCTCAGCGCGGCCGCGCGCTGGACCGCCACCGCGCTGCTGCCGCAGCACGCCTGGGTGATGGTGCTGGCTCAGCTGGTGCATGCGCTCAACTTCGCCGCGTTCTATGCCGCCGCCATGCGCCTGCTGACGCGCTACTTTCCCGGCCGTCTGCTCGGCCACGGCCAGGGCGTCTATTACGGCTTTTCCTCGGGCGTGGGCGGCGTGCTCGGGGCCCTGCTGACCGGCCGGCTGTGGGCGCTGGACGATGGTCGCAGCGCCTTCCTGATGGCGGCCGCGCTGTGCCTGCTGGGCGCCTGGGTGGCGCTGCGCGGGCTGCCCGCCGAGTCCTGACCGACCCATACGGACGGGCGGCCCGGAGTTCGGGCCGCCCGTCCATGGCCTGCGCCTACTTGGCAGGGATGTAGCTCAACTCCTTGTCGTAACTGTAGATGCTTGACCACGAATGCTCGATGGCATCGAGGTACTGCTTGCGATTCGCGGCCGCTCCGGCTTTGCCGTAGGCGCTTTCCATCATGGCCTTCGCGGACGGGTTCGGATCCTGGCCGATCTCGGCCCAGGATTTGTTGGGCCACACCATGTTGTAGTCCGGCGCGCCATGTCCGCCGGCGACGACCTGCTGCGTGAACCAATAGCCGTCCCATTTGATCTTGTTGGCCGCGGCGGCAAACTTGCCGAGGGCTTCCTCGAAAGCCGGCCCCTGCCCGGGTTTCAGCTTGATATTGGCCACGAAAACGTAGGCCGGTATCCCGCCCTTGGCATCGACATGGCTCAGCTTGGGCATGTCCTGGGCCACCCAGCTCATGGCCTTGCTGATATGCGGCATGATGCCGGTGTTGAAATCGCCGCTGCAGGCCTTGCCCGCGGGGTTGCGCTCGTCGATGCCGGCCCAGGTCTTGGTATCGCTCTCGAAGACATAGCGCCCGAGGTCGCCGGTTTCGGCGCTCCAGGCCCACAGATTGCGCGTGTCCGCATGTTCGTGCAGGCACTTCAGCCAGGTTTTCATGCCGGCCTGAAACGCCTGGTCCTGGGCCGGCGCAACCTCGACCAGGTAAAAGCGCGACACCGTCCCCGCCTCCGCCGCATGGGCCTGCACCCCTCCCGCTGCGATCGTCACCACCGCCACCGCCAGCATCCGACGTACTGCGTTCTTCTTGTTCATGGCACGACTCCTCGCTGGAGCAGCGTGGCCCGGGCGCGGGCGTGCGCCCGGATCGAACGCTGCAGCCGGCGACGGTTATCACCAATGGCATACGGCGTCAATACGATTCGTAAAGATGTGATCCGGATCATGCTGATGCCGTTGATTTCGTGCTGGCGAAATAGCCGGCGGCGGCAGCGCGCTTTCAAGCCTGATCGAACGGGAAGGCCAGCACGTCGGCGATCACCTCGCTGCCGAGCATCGCCATCAGCAAGCGCTCGATGCCCAGCGCGACGCCGGTGCAATCGGGCAATCCATCGAGCACCGCCAGCAAACGTTCATCCAGCGGCAGCACGCGCTGTCCGCGCGCAAGGCGGCGGATGTTGTCCTGTTCGAAACGCGCGCGCTGCTCGGTGGCGTCATTGAGCTCGTGGTAGCCGTTGGCCAGCTCCTGCGTGCCCAGATACACCTCGAAGCGCTCGGCCAGCGGCGGGTCGCCGGCGCGGATGCGCGCCAGCGCGCACTGGCTGGCCGGGTAGTCGTGGATCACGGTGATGCGATCGACCGGGAACCCCGGCTGGATGCGGTGGGTCAGCAGCAGATCCAGCCAGTCGTCGCGGGTGAGCCCGGCCGGGTCGATGGCGATATCCGCCAACGGCGCGCGCAGGTCGGCAAGGGTTGCCCGGTGCGGATCGAGGCCAAGACTTTCGATGAACAGCGCGGCGTAGCTGCGTTCGATCACCACGGCGCAGCGTCCCGCCAGCGCCAGCGCGTCCTGCACCAGCGCAACGGTTTCGGCGGCCAGCTGACGATGATCGAAGCCGACGCGGTACCACTCCAGCAGGGTGAACTCGGGGTTGTGCCGGCGCCCGGCCTCGCCGTCGCGGAACACGCGCCCCAGCTCGTAGCAATCGCCCACGCCCGCCGCCAGCAGCCGCTTCAGCGGAAATTCCGGCGAAGTGCGCAGCCAGCGCTCGCGCGGACCGGCATCGGCATGGCCCGAAAAGCGCGTCGCGAAGCTCTCGATGTTGGGCTCGGTATTGGCCGCCGCGGACAGCATCGGCGTTTCCACCTCGAGCACATCGCGCGCGGCGAAAAAAGCGCGAATCGCGGCATGCAGCCGCGCGCGCAATAGCAGGGCATCGCGAACCGCGGGGCCCTTCATGCCCGTTCGCGCTCAGGCAGCATGATCATCGAGATACGCCCGCAGCCGCGCCTCGTCCCAGATCTCGATGCCCAGCTCGCGCGCCCGATCCAGCTTGGAGCCGGCCGCCTCGCCGGCGACCACGAAAGCCGTCTTTCTGGATACGCTGCCGGCAATTTTGGCCCCCAGCGCCTCAAGCTTCGCACCGGCGTCTTCGCGGGTCATCGAACTCAAGGTGCCGGTGAGCACGACGCTTTGGCCTGTCAGCGGGCCGGCCGGCGTTTCCAGATTCGCCGATACCGGAAGTGCAGCCGCGAAGGCCTCGGCTTCAGCAAGTGCTTCCGGCCCCGACCCGGCCAGCCAGGCATGCAGCGACGCCACCGCCTTGGCAATCGGCGCCGCGGCCGCCCAGTCCTGCGCCGCCCCGGCGCGCAAGGCAACCAGGCTCGGATAGGCGGCGGCGAGGCGGATCGCACCGACACCGCCCACCTGCGGGATGCCGCTCATTTCGAGCAGACTGGCAAAGCCGAGTCGATCGCGCAGCACCGCCAGGGGCGAATGCTCGTCACTGGGCTCGACGCCCGCCGCCAGCAGCGCATCGACCACCGCGCGATTGCCGGGCTGGGCGAAGAAGGTCGCGATCGAACGCGCCGTTTCCTCGCCGATGTCGGGCAGCGCGCGCAGCACCAGCGGCGGCGCGCGGCGCACGCGATCGAGACTGCCCAATGCCTTCGCCAGCGTCTTCGCGGTTTCCTCGCCGATATGCATGATGCCGAGCGCAAACAGCAATCGCGCCAGCGTCGGTCGTTTGCTGGCGGCGATCGCATCCAGCAGATTCTCGGCCCAACGCGTGGCGATCCTGCCCTTGCGCACGGTCTCCGGCGTGGTGCCGTCGCGTTCGTCGGCGCGCTGTCTCAGCGTCAGCAGATCTTCCAGTTTCAGCGCATACAAATCGGCCGGCGTTCGCACGTAGTCGAATGCGCACAGGTCCTCGACGATGCGTTCGCCGAGGCCCTCGATGTCCAGCGCCCGCCGCGAGGCGAAGTGCAGGACCGCCTCGCGGCGCTGTGCAGCGCAGGTCAGTCCGCCGGAACAGCGCCAGGCGACTTCGCCCTCCTCGCGCACCAGCTGCGATCCGCAGACCGGACAGTGCGTCGGCATCATCCACGGCTCGCTGTGCGGCGGGCGCTGCTGCGGAATCACCCGCAGCACCTCCGGAATCACGTCACCGGCCCGGCGCACGATCACGCGATCACCGACGCGCACATCGAGGCGCGCGACCTGATCGGCGTTGTGCAGCGTGGCGTTGGTGACGACCACGCCGGCGACCGCCACCGGCGCCAGTCGCGCGACCGGCGTCACCGCGCCGGTGCGGCCGATCTGCACCTCGATCGCCTCGACCGTGGTCGCCTGTTCCTCGGCAGGAAACTTGTGCGCGATCGCCCAGCGCGGCGCGCGCGCGACGAAGCCGAGCACCCGCTGCTGATCGTAGCGGTCGAGCTTGTAGACGACGCCGTCGATGTCGTACGGCAGCTGCGCGCGCTTCGCAGCGATGCGGCGGTAATAGGCGATCAGCTCGATCCGGCCGCGCGCGGTGTCGACTTCGGGCGATACCGGCAGGCCCCAGTCGCGCAATCGCGCCAGCGTGGCCGAATGCGTCTCGGGCAAGGTATCACCCGGATCGACCACACCCACGCCATAGGCATAAAAGCCCAGCGGTCGCCGCGCAGTGACCGTCGCATCGAGCTGGCGCAGGCTGCCGGCGGCACCGTTGCGCGGATTGGCCAGCGGCTTCTCGCCCTGGGCCAGCGCCGCCGCGTTGAACTTTGCGAAGGCCGCGCGCGGCATGATCACCTCGCCGCGCACTTCCAGCACGCGCGGCCAGCCGGCGCCGCGCAGGCGCAGCGGAATCGCCCTCAGGGTGCGGAGGTTGGCGGTCACCTCCTCGCCGACGCTGCCGTCGCCGCGCGTCGCGCCCTGCACGAAAACGCCGTCCGCGTAGCGCAGGCTGATCGCCAGGCCATCGAGCTTGGGCTCAACCGAAAATACCGGATCCTGCGCGCCCAGGGCCTCCTCGATGCGACGCACGAACTCGGCCACCTCGCGGAAGCGTACGGTGTCGTCGACGGCATCGGCAGCGTCGAAGGCGTTGTTCAACGACAGCATCGGCAATGCGTGACGCACCTCGGCGAAACCTTCGGCGGGTCGGGCGCCGACGCGGCGCGTCGGCGAGTCGGGCGTGACCAGATCGGGGTGCGCGTGCTCGATCGCCTCAAGCTCGCGCAGCAGGCGGTCGTAGTCGGCATCCGGAATCGCCGGATCGTCGAGCACGTGATAACGGTAGTTGGCATCCTCGATGCGCGCGCGCAGGTCGGCGGCGCGGGCGGCGATCGCGGCGGAATCCGGTTCGGGCGTCATCGGGAGAATCCGTTGCAGGCCGCCAGTTTAGCGGCTTGCCGCCTGCCCTCGCGCGGCGCAGGATGCCCGCACCCGCTACCCGGAGATCATTCATGGCCGGCAGGAAATGGAGCGCCTTTCCACACCCCGACCCGGCCTACGACTATGCCGGCGACCGCTTGATCAAGGCCTGGAAAACCCTGCACGCCGGCGATCTCGAGCCCTGGCCCGACACGGCGCACATCGCCGCGCTGCTGAAGAAAAACCCGAAACTCGGCAAGGACGCCGCGACATTGTCCGCGGCGCTGCAAGAGGCCTGGCGCGCCTACCATCGCGGCGACTTCCAGCGCGCGTGGGAATCGGGCGCCGCGCTGGGCGCGCTGGGCGCCTCGGTCGCGGTCAAGGCCGCCGGCATCCACGCCACCTACCTGATCGATGACGCCAAGGCCAAGGCCGCGCGCTTCCTGGAGGCGGCCGAGTTCGCCGCCGAGGCGATGCAGGCGCTGCCCGGCGAAGCCAACAGCCATTACCGCTACGCCTTCGTCCTGGGCCGCTACAGCCAGTGCATCTCGATCGCCAAGGCCCTCGCCGAAGGCCATGCGGGCAAGGTCAGGGACGCGCTCGAAGCCACCTTGAAGATCGCTCCCAGGCACGCGGAAGCACATCTGGCGATGGGCGTCTATCACGCCGAAATCGTCGGCAAGGTGGGGTCGATGCTGGCCAGACTCACCTACGGCGCCAGCGCCGCGGCCTCCGAAAAACACCTCGCCAGCGCACGCGAACTCACCCCCGAGGCGCCGATCGCCTGGGTCGAGACCGGCAACGCCCTGCTCAAGCTCGATGCCGAGCGCCGCGGCGACGAGGCTGCCGAAGCCTACGATCACGCCATGAAGCTGAAGCCGCACGACGCGATGGAAGCGCTGGACGTGGCGTTTGCGCGGGATCAACTGGAGTAGCGACGGGATCGAGCGGTCCCGGTCGACCCTTCAGCATGCTCCACGCCGCGCTTACGCCACCGATACAAAACGCTGAACGAGCGTTGCGCGCCGGCGCGCCGGGTGCATGCTGGGCCGGGTCGAACGGAGAACCGCCATGCGCCGTTACCTTGTCCTCTTCACATTCGCCCTGCTGCCGACACTGGCCCACGCCGGCGGCGGCCCGCTGGGCATCGACACCCGTTTGCATTACGACAACGCCGGCATCTGGAAACGCAGCTATCAGAAGGATGTCGCCTGGGGCGTGGCCCTGGGCACGCTGGGCGCGGCGTCGTGGACGGGCAGCCAGAGCCGCTTCGGTCGCACGCTGTGGGAATCGGTGGACGCGATGGCGTTTTCGGGCCTGGCGTCGCAGGGGTTGAAGTGGACCTTCGGCCGCCAGCGCCCCAGCGCCGGTCCCGATCCCAACAACTGGTTCAGCGGCGGCCAGAGCTTCCCCAGTGGTGAGGTCACCGAGATGACCAGCTTTGTCACCCCGATCATCGCCGAATACCACAGTGATCACCCGGCGGTGTGGGCACTGGCCCTGCTGCCGGCCTACGACGCCGAGGCGCGCATGAAGACCTGGGGCCACTGGCAGACCGACGTGCTGGCCGGCGCGGCGCTGGGCGTGGGTTTCGGCCTGTGGGCGCACGAGCGTCATCAGCCACTGATCGTGTCGTGGCTGCCGGGCGGCTTCATGGTGGGTTACTCGAAGACCTTCTGAGGCCGGCCGCCGCGACGGCCGCTGCCGTCAGGATGTCACCCGCGACCAGAACTGCTTGACACCATCGAGAAAGGAGTGGGCGCGCGGCGTGTGCTGGGCGCCACCTTCGTCGTCGAAGCTGGCCTCGAACGCCTGCAGCAGCTCGCGCTGGGCCTTGGTCAGACGCACCGGGGTCTCGACCACGACGCGGCAGATCAGATCGCCGGAGCGCCCGTTGCGGACCGACTTCACGCCACGACCGCGCAACCGGAAGACCTGACCGGTCTGCGTTTCCGGCGGTACGCTGAGTTCGACCTCGCCTTCCAGGGTCGGCACCGGGATGGTCGCGCCCAGCGTGGCCTGGCCGATGCGCACCGGCACCTCGCAGTGCAGATCGTTGCCGTCGCGCTGGAAAATCGGATGCGCGCGCAGCCGCACCTCGACGTAGAGATCGCCGGCCGGCGTGCCGGCGGGCCCGGCCTCGCCCTGGCCGGAAAGGCGGATGCGGTCGCCAGCGTCGACCCCGGCCGGGATGCGCACCGAAAGCGTGCGCGTGTCCTGGACGCGGCCCTCGCCGCGGCAGCGCTTGCAGGGTTTTTCGATCACGCGACCGGCACCGCCGCAGTGCGGGCACGGCTGCTGCACCGAGAAAATGCCGTTCTGCATGCGCACGCGGCCGTGACCGCGGCAGGTGCCGCAGGTGGCGCTGCGACCATCCTCGGAGCCGCTGCCCTTGCAGGCGGCGCAGGCGACCGCGGTCGGCACCTCGATCTGGCGCTCGCAGCCGAACACCGCGTCCTCGAGGTCGAGATCGAGCAGGTAGCGCAGATCCGATCCGCGCGCCGCGCGACCGCGGCCGCCCATGCCGAAGATGTCGCCGAAGATGTCGCCGAAGATATCGCCGACATCGCCGAAGCCGGCACCCGCTCCGGCACGACCGGCACCGCCCTCGAAGGCGGCATGGCCGTGGCGGTCGTAAAGCGCGCGCCGCTCGGCGTCGCACAGCACCTCGTAGGCCTCCTTGGCCTCCTTGAACTTGTCCTGCGCCTGCGGATCGTCCGGGCAGCGATCGGGATGACACTTCATCGCCAGCCGTCGGAACGCCTTCTTGAGTTCATCGTCGGTCGCGCTGCGCTCGACACCGAGGACTTCGTAGTAATCGCGCTTGCTCATTCTTTCAGCCTGGATTCGATGCGCCGGTCGGGGATGAACCACTGCAGCGCGACAGCCACGTAGAGCACACCCGCCAGTGCCGGCTGCACCAGGGCCAGCGGGATGGCCAGCAGGTAGAGCAGCACCGACAACTTGCCCTTGCGGTCACGCCCGAGCGCCTGCGCCAGCATCGAGTCGCGGCCATTGCAGGCGACGATCTCGTGCTGCAGCAGCGGCCACGCCAGCGCCGCCATCAGCAGCACGCCGCCATAGACCGCGACCGGGACCGGCGCGAAGTGATTCTCGCCCATCCACGCGGTCACGAACGGAAACAGCGACAGCCAGAACAGCAGGTGCAGGTTGGCCCACAGCACGCGACCATTGACGCGCCGCGTCGCATGCAGCATGTGGTGGTGATTGTTCCAGTAGATGCCGACGTTGACGAAGCTCAGCATGTAACTCAGGACCACCGGCCACAGTGGCTGCAACGCGGCAAGACTTGCCGATTGCGGCACCTTCAGCTCCAGCACCATGATCGTGATGATGATCGCGATCACGCCGTCGCTGAACGCTTCGAGCCGCCCCTTGCCCATCGCGCCTCCAGCGTACCGGGAGCGGGCGCGCCGCTCGCGGCGACCGCGTGCTTATTTCTTGTCCTTGACCTCGGTGAACTCGGCGTCGACCACGTCCTCGGGTTGCGCGGAGCCGCCGGGGGCGTCGCCGCCGCCCGCCGCACCGCCCTGGGCGCCGGACGCCGCTGCGGCGTACAGCGGCTGCGCCGCCTGCTCCAGGGCCTGGGTGCGCGATTCGATCGCGGCCTGGTCGTCGCCCTTCATCACCGTCTCGAGTTCGGCCAGCGCGCCTTCGATGCCGCCCATCTGCGCCGGCGGCACCTTGCCGCCGTGTTCCTTGAGCGCGCTGCGAGTGGCATGAACCAGCTGGTCGGCCTTGTTGCGAACCGCCACCAGCTCGTGGAACTTCTTGTCGTCCTCGCGGTGCGCTTCGGCGTCGCGAACCATGCGCTGGATCTCGTCATCGGACAGGCCCGAGCCGGCCTTGATCTCGATCTTCTGCTCCTTGCCGGTCTTCTTGTCCTTGGCCGAGACGTGCAGGATGCCGTTGGCGTCGATGTCGAAGGTGACCTCGACCTGCGGCATGCCGCGCGGCGCCGGGTCGATGCCGGCCAGGTCGAACTTGGCCAGCGACTTGTTGAACCGCGCCTGCTCGCGCTCGCCCTGCAGCACGTGCACGGTGACCGCGGCCTGGTTGTCGTCGGCGGTGGAAAAGACCTGCGCGGCGCGCGTCGGAATGGTGGTGTTCTTCTCGATGATCTTGGTGAACACGCCGCCCAGTGTCTCGATGCCGAGACTCAGCGGCGTGACGTCGAGCAGCAGCACGTCCTTGACGTCGCCGGCCAGCACCGCGCCCTGCACCGCCGCGCCGATGGCCACCGCCTCGTCGGGGTTGACGTCCTTGCGCGGCTCCTTGCCGAAGAACGCCTTGACCGCCTCCTGCACCTTGGGCATGCGGGTCATGCCGCCGACCAGGATCACCTCGCCGATATCGTCGATCTTCAAACCGGCGTCGTTGAGCGCGGTGCGGCACGGATCGATGGTGCGCTTGACCAGATCCTCCACCAGCGCCTCGAGCTTGGCCCGGGTCAGCTTGATGTTGAGATGCTTCGGACCCGAGGCGTCGGCGGTGACGTAGGGCAGGTTGACGTCGGTCTGGTGCGCGCTCGACAACTCGATCTTGGCGCGCTCGGCGGCATCCTTCAGGCGCTGCAGCGCCAGCGGGTCCTTGCGCAGGTCGATGCCCTGCTCCTTCTGGAACTCCTCGACCAGATAGTCGATGACGCGCTTGTCGAAATCCTCGCCGCCGAGGAAGGTGTCGCCATTGGTGGCCAGCACCTCGAACTGCTTCTCGCCGTCGACCGCGGCGATCTCGATGATCGACACGTCGAAGGTGCCGCCGCCGAGGTCGTACACGGCGATCTTGCGGTCGGCGCCCTTCTTGTCGAGACCGTAGGCCAGCGCGGCCGCGGTCGGCTCGTTGATGATGCGCTTGACCTCCAGCCCGGCGATGCGGCCGGCGTCCTTGGTCGCCTGGCGCTGGCTGTCGTTGAAGTAGGCCGGCACCGTGATCACCGCCTCGGTCACCGGCTCGCCGAGATAGTCCTCGGCGGTCTTCTTCATCTTCATCAGCACCTTGGCCGACACCTCGGGCGGGGCCATCTTGCGGCCGTCGCTGGTCTCGACCCAGGCATCGCCGTTGTCGTGACCGAAGATCTTGTACGGCACCAGGTCGAGATCCTTCCTGACCTCGGCGTCGGTGAACTTGCGGCCGATCAGGCGCTTCACCGCGTAGAACGTGTTCTTCGGATTGGTGATCGCCTGACGCTTGGCCGGCGCACCGACCAGCACCTCGCCGTCCTTGGTGAAGGCGACGATCGAGGGCGTGGTGCGATCACCCTCGGCGTTCTCGATGACGCGCACCGAGGACCCTTCCATGATCGCGACGCACGAGTTGGTCGTGCCGAGATCGATACCGATGATCTTGCCCATGGCTTCAGCTCCGGAATGCGATGCGGCACATCGGCCGCGCTGGGGGTGGGAATGGGGTTGCGCGTGCGGCGATTCAAGCGTCCGCAGGTGCGCGGGCGACGGCGACCAGCGCCGGTCGCAGCAGGCGATCGTTGAGCAGATAGCCCTTCTGCAGCACGCTGACCACGCTGTCGGGCGCGTACTCGCTGCTCTCGACCATGCTCATCGCCTGGTGCCGCTCGGCATCGAAGGGCTGCCCCAGCGGATCGAGCGCGGTCAGGCCGGCCGACTCGGTCACCTTGGCCAGCGCCTTCAGGGTCAGCTCCATGCCGGCGCGCAGGCTCCCGGCATCGGCGTTGGCGATGCCGAGGCCGCGCTCGAGGCTGTCGCGTACCGGCAGCAGATCGGCCAGCAGCTTCTCGTTGGCGTAGCGGCGCGCCTGCTCCAGATCGCGCTGCAGCCGGCGGCGCTGATTCTCCAGCTCGGCACGCTCGCGCAGCAGGGTCTCGCGCATCTCGGCCACGGCAGCCTCGGCCGCGGCCAGGCGTGCGGCCAGCTCGGCCGCATCGGCCGGCGTGCTCGGTTGCGCCGGATCCGGCGCGGAGGGATTGCTGTCGTGCATCGTCGGATTCCCGCAGTCGGTCGGCACACCCGGCATGGCCGGGGCGCGGATGATCGGGCGAAACGCCCTTCCGGGGAAGCGTTATGAGGCCGTGACGACGCGATTCAAGGCATCGCTGAGCAGATGCGCGCTGGCCTGCACCACCGGGATCACCCGGTCGTAGGCCATGCGCGTGGGCCCGATCACACCGATCGCGCCCAGCACGCGGCCGCCCGCGCCGTAAGGCGCGGTGACCACCGAGCAGCCGTCCAGCGCGGCAAAGCCCGACTCCTCGCCGATGAACAGGCGCACGCCGGGCGCGCGCGCGCAGGTTTCCAGCAGCGCCAGCAGGCCGCGCTTCTGCTGGAACGCCTCGAACAGGTCGCGCAGGCGGTCGAGATCGGCCAGACCCTGCTGGCCCATCAGGTTGGTCTGCCCCGACACCAGCATGTCGAGGCCTTCGTGCGGCGGCGGTGCGAAGGCACCAGCGGCCATGTCCACCGCCGCGCCCAGCGCGCGATGCAGATCGCCGCCGGCGGCGCGCAACTCGGCCAGCAGGCGCGCGCGGATATCGTCCAGGCGCAGGCCGGCGAACTGGGCGTTGAGCACCGCCGCAGCATGCTCCAGTTCGGCCGCATGCGGGCGCCGGGTCATCTGCAGCACGCGGTTCTGCACCTGCTGGTCGGCGAACACCAGCACCGCCAGCACGCGGTTGTCGGGCAGCGCCACGAAGTCGATGTGCTTGAGCGGCATGTCGCCCTCGCGCGGCACCGTGACCACGCCGACGAAGTGGGTCACCGCCGACAGCAGGGTCGAGACGTTGCTCAGCAGCTCGCGGCCATTGGTCGCATCGCGCGGCACCTCGCGTTCGAGACGATCCATCTCGGCGCGTGGCAGCGGCTTGAGTTCGATCAGGCTGTCGACGAATACACGCAGGCCTTGCGCGGTCGGGATCCGCCCCGCCGAGGTGTGCGGCGACGCCAGCAAGCCGGCTTCCTCGAGATCGGACATGATGTTGCGGATGGTCGCCGCGCTGACGTCAAGACCGGGCGCGCGCGACAGCGTGCGCGAACCGACCGGCTCGCCGTCGACCAGATACTGGGCAATCAGGGTGCGCAACAACTGGCGTGCGCGGGCATCGAGCATCGGGCCGGACTCGCGGATCATGACTCGGACGCCGGCTCAGGGCGATCAAACCGGCCCCGCATGGATAAGGCCTGACGGCCCGCGATGCAAGCCCCGCGACGTCTGCCGGAATCGCGACCGCTGACCTGCGCGGCATCGGACGACAGCCCGCCCGGCCGGAGTCCACTAGAATCCCGACCCGGCGCGGCGCCCGGATCATCAACCGCACGATGCCTCTCTCATGCTGAAACAGCTCTATGTGCGCCAGTTCGCGGTGGTCGAGGAAGCCGAGATCCACTTCGGCCCGGGCCTGACTGTGGTCACCGGCGAGACCGGCGCCGGCAAATCCCTGCTGGTCGATGCACTGGCCCTGCTCGCCGGCGCGCGCGCCGACGCCGGCCAGGTCCGCAGCGGCGCCGCGCGCGCCGAGCTTGCCGCCGAATTCGACATCGGAGCATTGCCCGCCGCCCGCGCCTGGCTGCAGGACGAGGCACTCGACGACGACGGCGCCTGCCGACTGCGCCGCGTCATCGCCGCCGAGGGCGGCTCGCGCGCCTGGATCAACGGCCGGCCAGCCAGCCTGGCCCAGCTCGATGCGCTTGCCGAGCGGCTGCTGGAGATCCACGGCCAGCACGAGCATCAGGCGTTGCTGCAGCGCGAGCATCAACTGGAACTGCTGGACGCGTTCGGCCATCTGCAGGCGGATCTCGCCGAGGTGCGCACGCAGGCGCTGCGCTGGCGCGCGCTCGATGCCGAGATCCGCCAGCTGGCCGGCGACGATGATCGCGACGCGCGCATCGAGCGGCTGCGCCACGATCTGGACGAGCTCGAGCGCTGGGCGCTCGCACCGGAGGCACTGGCCGAACTGGAGCAGCAGCACCGCCGCCTCGCGCACGCCGAACGCCTGGTCAGCGGCGCGGCGGCCCTGGTCGATCGCTGCGACGGCGACGCCGATCAGGCGCTCGCGCGCCAGCTGGCGCGCGCGCAGGGTGAGCTGGCGCGGCTGGTCGAACTCGACTCCCAACTGCAAGGCGCGGCCGAGCTGCTCGCGGGCGCCGCGATCCAGCTGGGCGAAGCCAGCGAGTTGCTGACGCGCTACGCGGAGCGTCAGGATCTCGATCCCGCCCGCTATGCCGAGGCGGATGCCCATCTCTCCCATCTGCACGAACTGGGCCGCAAGCATCGGCAGCCGATCACCGCGCTGGCCGAGCACGCGCAGACGCTGCGCGACGAACTCGAACGCCTCGATCATGCCGGCGCGGCACTGCAGCGGCTCGCCGGAGAGCGCGTCGCGGCGGCCGCGGCCTGCGCCCGCGCCAGTGCGACGCTCGGCAGCGGACGCGCCACCGCCGCCGCGCGCCTCGGCGCAGCGGTGGCCGCGCTGATGGAGCAGCTGGGCATGGCCGGCGGCCGTTTCGCGGTTGAGCTCGAGGCGCAGGGCGACGACGATCCCGATCCGCGGGGCCGCGAACGCTGCGAGTTCATGGTCAGCGCCAATCCGGGCCTGCCGCTGCGCCCGCTGCGCAGGGTGGCCTCCGGCGGCGAGCTGGCGCGCATCGGACTGGCGCTCGAAGTGGCCGCGCTGGGCCATGACGCCGTCGGCACCATGGTGTTCGACGAGGTCGACAGCGGCATCGGCGGCGCCGTGGCCGAAGTGGTCGGGCAGAAGCTGCGTGCACTGGGCAGCGAACGGCAGGTCTTGTGCGTGACCCATCTGGCGCAGGTGGCGGCGCAGGGACATGCGCACCTGCGCGTGCTCAAGGACAGCGACGGCGGTACCACGCACACGCGCATCGAGATGCTCGCGACCGAGGGCCGTCGCGAGGAGCTGGCACGCATGCTCGGCGGCGTCGAGATCACCCGCGAGACCCGCGCCCATGCGCGGCGCATGCTCGAACAGGCCCAGGCGGACTGAGCGGAGCGCGTCCGGCGACGGCGCGAGGATTGGCTTCGGCGGTCGCGAACCTCAGTCGCGCAGCAGCGCGCGCTCGCGTGCCAGCCGATAAAGGTCGAACTCGGAGCCCGCACCCAGCTTGCCCATCAGGCTGGCGCGATGGATGTACAGCGTCTTCTGGCCGATGCCGAGTTCGACCGCGGCCTGCTTGGGCGTCAGGCCGCGCGCCAGCAGCAGGAACACCTCGCGCTCGCGCGCGGTCAGCCGGCTTAGCGGATCGAGATCCTCGCGCGGGCGCTCGGCGCGACGCGACACGATGTCCGAGCTGAGAAAGTGCTCGCCGGCCAGCACCGCACGCAGTCCGGCCACCAGCTCCTCCGGCGCGACACCCTTGGTCACGTAGCCGCTGGCGCCGCGGCGCAGCGACTCCGTCACATACGGCTCGGTGTCGTGCATGCTCAGCACCACGATGCGGATCGTCGGCGCGACATTGTGCATGTGCTCGATCAGCGGCAGGCCGCCGCCGTCCGGCAGCGACAGATCCAGCACCACCAGATCCGGACGCTGCAGCACCACCGTCTCCAGCGCCTCGTCGGCGCCGCGGCATTCGGCGATCACCTCGAGGCCCGGCTCCTGCTCGATCAGGCGCTTGAAACCTTCGCGCACGATGGCGTGATCATCGACCAGAACGATGCGACTCATCGTCCTAGTCTAGTGGCGCACGCCCGGTGGCGCGCGCCGTCGTACCCCACGCTGGCGCCCGACCGGACGCTGTGCTATCGAACCCGCATGCGCATCCGCATCGCTCCGTTCTCGCGTGGACTGCCTGCAGGGCTGGCCTATGGCGCGGTCTGGCTGGGGCTCTGGCAAATCTCGCAGTCGTACTGGTTTCTGCCGGCGGGCCTGCGCTTCGGCGTGCTGCTGCTGGCGCCGCTGGAACTGTGGCCCTGGCTGATCGGCGGCGAATGGGCTGCGGCACTGCTGCTCAACACGACGCTGCGGCCGCTTCCGGACGCGATCCCGCTGCTGATCAGCCTGCCGCCGCCGCTGGCCGTGGCGGCCGTGATCGTCGTGCTGCGCCGCTTCGGCCTGCGCGCATCGATCGACCTGCCCGAGGATCTGGCGCGCATCCTGACCGCGGCGCTGCTGGCCGCAATCACGGTCACCGTCCTGAACGCCAGCTTCGTCACCGCGCTGGCGCCGATGCCTTCCGCCAGCCTGCCCTACGCGCTGGCCAACCTGGTGCTGGGCGATTACGTCGGCATCCTGCTGATCGCGCCACTGCTGGTGATGCTGCTGCGGGCGCCGCCCGGCGAACAGGCCGGCCTGCGCATGCTGGCCGACATGCTGTGGTTCCTGCTGCCGGTCGTCGCCCTGCTGCTGTTGGCGATGGGCGGCAGCGAGCCGCTGGCGCGCTACGCGCGGATCCTGGCGCTGGTACCAGTGATGTTTTTCGCCTTTCGCCACGGCTGGCGCGGCGCCTGCATCGCCATGCTGGCGGCGAGCACCGCGGTGACTCTGCGCGCCGCGCAGGCGCTGCATCCGCATGCACCCGCCGAGGCCCAGCTGTTCATGGCGGTGGCCGGTACCGGTGCGCTGCTGCTGGGGGCCGCCACCGACGCCCTGCGGCGCAGCGGCGCGCGACTGGCCTTGCAGAATGCGCGTGTCGAGGGCGCCAACCGACGCCTCGACCAGCTGGCCCAGCAGTTGGCGTCGGCCGCACGCCGCAACCTGCGCGAGGAGGAGGAGGAGCGCCGCCGCATCGCCGGCGAGCTGCACGACGAACTGGGCCAGAACCTCACCGCCATCCAGACTCGCGTCAAGCTGGCACAGGGGCGCCTGCAGGAAGCGGGGCTCGGCGACGTCGCCGCTGCCATCAACGAGATTCTCGCCGGCATGCGCCGCAGCGTGCGTGGCCTGCTCGAGTCGCTGCGCCCGGTCGCGCTGGATGAATTCGGTCTGGCGCGGGCGCTGGAGGACGGCCCGATCCGCGACCTGCTGCGCAGCGCCGGCATCCGCTACCGGCTGGAACTGCACGGCGACCTGCGCGCGCTCGACGACGACACCGGCACCACCGTCTACCGCATCGCGCAGGAGGCCGCCACCAACACCGTGCGGCATGCCCAGGCGCGGCAGTTCGAGTTGCGCCTGCGCGCCGGCCGTCACGGCGATGCACTGCTGGTCCTGCTCGACCTGCGCGACGATGGCATCGGCCTGCAGCCCGGACGCGGCGACGGGCGCGGTCTGCAGGGGATGCGCGATCGCGTGCTCGCACTCGGCGGCCTGTTCCGGCTGCGTCAGGAGCCGCGCGGTACGCGGCTGCGGGTCTTGCTGCGTCAGCCGCTGGGCAGCGGCGTCGGAGAGACGCGCGGCGGGCTCGGCTGAGGCCGCATCGGCCTGGCAGATGCCCGGAACCTCCGAACACGTCGATCCGGGACTTGTCCGAAGGCGCCGAGTCCGGCGTAGAGCCTGCCCTGGAGCTGATCCGGGGTCCGGGCCCGGTCAAACCACATCCGGCACGAGCGTGTCCGATGCGCAGCAAGCGGCCATGGATCGAGGAAAGCCGGAACGGGTTCGGACGCTGCCTAGGAATCTTTCCGATACCGAGCTCTTAACATTGCGTTTACGCTTGATACAGCTTGGGGGCACCGCTGCCTGGGGGCAGCGGTCGCGGATAGGCCGTTTGGGGACGGCTGGTCCGCTCGGCGGGCAAGAGGCCTGCTTGCTGCGGCAGAGGGAGATGCCGTGCTCGCCATCGGCAGGACGCTGATGACGATGCCCGATCGATGGGATCGGGGGCACCGCGGACGGTCACGGATCACCGTCCGCGGTTTTTCATTTCCCGCGTTTCTTCGGCCGCACGTACAGCACCAGGCTGTGCTCTTCCAGCATGTACCCGTGCTTGTCGGCAATCTCGCGTTGCAGCCGTTCGATCTGCTCGCTGACGAACTCGATCACCTTGCCGCTCTCGATGTCGATCATGTGATCGTGGTGGCGTCCGCGCTCCAGCTCGAACACCGCCTGCCCGCTCTCGAAGTTGTGCTTGACGACCATGCCCGCCGCCTCGAACTGCGTGAGCACGCGATAGACCGTGGCCAGACCGATATCATCCTGGCTGACCATCAGCTGGCGATAGATGTCCTCGGCGGTCATGTGCCGCTGCGCCGACTCCTCGAGGATCTGCAGGATGCGCATGCGCGGATGCGTGACCTTGAGGCCCGCCTTGCGCAATTCGTGGGACTCGGAATCCACCGCCATCTCCGGTGCCGCTGATGCAATCCTCGGCAGTGTATCATCGGGGTTTGACCTCGCCGATGCCCGTCGCATGCCCAAGTTCAATCGCCCTCTCGTCCTGCTGCTTGCCATCGCCTCGCTGGGCGGCTGCGGCATCATCTACAAACCGGACGTGCAGCAGGGCAACCTGCTGGAAAAGAAGAACGTCGAAGAACTCAAGCCCGGGATGACCAAGCGTCAGGTGCTCGCGCTGCTGGGCTCGCCTTCGGTGCAGAGTCCGTTCACCCAGGATCGCTGGGACTATGTCGCCAGCTACCAGCATCGCGGCGGCCCGGTGGACGTGCGCCGGTTCACCCTGTTTTTCAAGAACGATGCCCTGGTCCGCACCGAAGGCAACTTCTTCGCCGAGAACTCGAAGGATCTGCTCAAGCAGAGCGACGCCTACAAGGGCGAATACATCCCCACGATTCCGAAGAAGAACGGCCAGGGCGACGGCGGCGGCTGATCAACGCCGCGCACGCCGGCGCCGCGCCTCGCGCGGATCCTGGGTCAGCGGCCGATAGACTTCCACGCGATCGCCGTCGGCCAGCGGCGCATCCAGCGCGACCAGCCGCGCGTGAATGCCGATGCGACCCGCGACGCACGCCGCCTCGGGATGCACCCGCGCCAGGTCGCTGGCACGCAGGGCGTCAGCGACCCGCGCGTCCGCAGGCAGCATCAACTTCGCACCGAAAGCGGCACCCCGCGCCGGCGCGTACACCACTTCGACACGAATCGGTTCAGCCGTAGGCACGCCGCGCCTCGCTGCAGAAATCGTCCACCAGCCGGTCGGCCAGGCCCTGGAATCCTAACCGCAGCGCGCTCGCAGTCAGGCGCCCGGCGAACTCGAAGCCGAGATCGAGTTCGACCTTGCAACCCGCATCACCCAGCGCGGTGAACATCCACACACCCTCCATCTGTTTCAGCGGGCCCTCGATCAGGCGCACGGCGATACGGTGCGGCGCGTCCAGCTCGTTGCGCGTGGTGAAGGCCTGCACCATGCCGGCGATGCGCAGGCTGAGCTGCGCCACCAGATAGCCGTCGCCGCGCTCCAGCACGCGCGCATCGGCGCACCACGGAAAACGCATCGGGTATCCTTCGACCTTGTTCACCAGATCGA
>JAJYTG010000016.1 GCA_021793195.1 Pseudomonadota bacterium | reverse complement strand
GCAGGTCGCGCACCCAGGCGGTGGGCAGGTTGTACTGCAGCGGCTGCCAGTCGTCGCCGTTGTCGAAGCTCACGTACACGCCGGTATCGGTGCCGGCGTAGAGCAGGCCGGGCTTGATCGGATCGGCACGCACCACGGTCACGTAGTGCCCGACCGGCAAGCCGTGCGTAATCGACTGCCACGTCCTGCCGCCGTTCTCGGTGCGAAAAGCGTACGGCGTATCGTTGCCGTCGCGGTGATCGTCCACCGCGAGGTAGGCGACATCCGGATTGCGGGCGGACACATCGATGCTGTCGATACGCGCCCACAGTGGCACGCCCTTGGGCGTCACGTTGGTCCAGTTTTTGCCGCCATCGTGCGTCACTTCCACCTGACCGTCGTCGCTGCCGGTCCAGATGGTGCGCGGATCCGAAGGCGCCAGCGCGATGCTGTAGATCACCCCGTAGCCGCAGGCCTTGGCGTGCGCCAGCGTGCCGGTATGGTCGCAGCCGGCGGTGCCGGGCACCGCGCCGGTGAGGTCGGGGCTGATCACCTGCCAGTGCGCGCCCTGATCGGTACTGCGGAACAGCACCTGCGCGCCCACGTAGATGGGATACGGCGCCTGCTGGCCGATGGCCAGCGGCGTGATCCAGGTGTAGCGGTACTTCACCGTGTCGGGACGCGCACCGTAGCTCATCACCGGCCACGGCGAGACGTTCTGCACCTGTCCGGTGCGCGCGTCCCAGCGCGACACGCGTCCGCCCAGCCCGGTGCCGAACACGATCTTCGGGTCCGGCGGATAGGGCACGTCGTAGTCGCGCTCGTCGCCGCCCACCGGATGCCAGTCGCGGAAGCTGATGGCACCGTAGTCGCTGGCACTGGCGATGGCGATGGTGCCGCTGTCCTGCTGGCCGGCATAGATCCAGAACGGGAAGCGGTTGTCGGCGGCCAGGTGATAGACCTGCGCGGTGGGCTGGTTGTACCAGCTCGACCAGGTTCTGCCGCCGTCCAGGCTGACCACCGCACCCTGGTCGGAGGCCACGATGCGGTCCTCGGGATGCAGCGGGTTGATCCACACGAAGTGGTAATCGTCGCCGCCCGGCGAACCCTTGACGACATGGAAAATCCTGCCGCCGTCGGTGGATTCGCGCACCGACTGACCGGTGGTGAACACGGTGTCGGGCTGGCCCGGCATCGTGGTGAGGCGGCTGAAGTACCAGTTGGCCGCCTGTGTATGCGCGTTGACGCGCCGCCAGTGAGCGCCACCGTCATCGGAACGCCACAAACCGGTCGCCGCAGCGTCGTCGCCGCCGTCGATGGAGGCGTAGATGCGCGTGCCCTGCGCGGTGTCGGTCACTGCCAGACCGATGCGCCCCAACGGCGCCGTGGGCCAGCCCTGCCCGCCCAGTTTGTGCCAGGTCTTGCCGGCGTCGTGCGACACGTAGATCGCGCTGCCGCGGCCCACGATCGGCTTGAAGTAGCTCAGCCACGGATAGTTGCGGATGCTCCACAACGCGGCGTACAGCGTGTCCGGATGCGCGGGGTCGGCGGCCAGGTCCACGCCGCCGGTTTCATCGTTGACGAACAGCACGTGCTGCCAGGACTTGCCGCCATCGCTGCTGCGGTACAGGCCGCGCGCATGACTGGGGCCGAACACCTTGCCCAGTGCGGCCACCACCAGTTCGTCGGGATTCTTCGGATCGATCCAGATCGCGCCGATGTGGCGGGTGTCGGCCAGGCCGACGTGCGTCCAGCGCATGCCGCCATCGATCGAGCGGTACATGCCATCGCCGGCGGCGATGTCGTAGCGCGGCGCCACCTGGCCGCTACCGGCGTAGATCACCTCGGGATCGGATGGCGCGATGGCGACGGCGCCGATCGAGGCCGCGCCGATGTGGTTGGTCAGCGGCGTCCAGGTGCGTCCGGCGTTCTCCGTGCGCCACACGCCGCCGCCGGCGGTGCCGATGTAATAGACGTCCGGCTGCGTCGGGATGCCCACGCCCATGGTGGCCCAACCGCCGCGGAACGGCCCCAGCAGACGCCAGTGCAACTGCGGCAGCAGCTGTGCCGGCAGCGGCGCGGCAAGCAAGGCCCCTGGCGCGGCGGCCAGCAACAACGCGGCGCAGGCCGCGCGCAGACGAGCGATGGATGCGTGCATGGAACTCCCCGACGGGTGACGGCTCGACCCACTTTGACGCCGGTGCACGTTGGAAGTTCGCGTGGCACCCTGTGCGCATGTCGAAACACGCCAGACCGCCCGTCTTGCCCGATGTGCTCGAGCCTGGACTGCGCCTGGTGTTGTGCGGTACTGCGCCGAGCCGCATCTCGGCCGCGCGCGGCGCGTACTACGCCAACCCCGGCAATTACTTTTGGCGTACGTTGCACGCGGTGGGCCTGCTGCCGCAGCCGCTGCCGGCCGGCGCGTTCCGGCGCCTGCCCGAATTCGGCCTGGGCCTGACCGACCTCGCCAAGCACCACAGCGGCAACGACGACCAACTGCCCGCGGACGCCTTCGACGTGCCGGCATTGCGCCGCAAGATCGCGCGCCATGCGCCGTGCGTGTTGGCCTTCACCAGCAAGAACGCCGCGCAGGCCGCGCTGGGCGCGCGCGCAGCCTATGGCGCACAGTCGGTGCGCTGGGGCGAAACCGCGCTGTGGGTATTGCCCTCGCCCTCCGGCCAGGCGCGGCGCTTCTGGGACGAGACCCCCTGGCACGCACTGGCCCGCGCCGTGCACGCGCTGCGCTGAAGCATGCCCGCGTGCGTGCACGGTGGCATCCTCGTGCTTTCCCGTCGCCAGGAAATCCCCCCATGCCCCGCCCCCGTTGGCTGCTGGCCTTGCTGCTCGGCGTAGTCAGCACCGGCCCGGCATTGGCCGCCGGTCGCATCGCCGCGCAGCCGCTGTACGACCAGTCCATCGCGCAACTAGAAGCGCGCATGCGCGCCGGCACGCTCACCGCGACACAGCTGACCCGGCTGTACCTGGCGCGCATCGCGGCCATCGACCGCGCCGGCCCCAAGCTCAACAGCGTGATCGAGCTCAACCCCGACGCCCTGCGCGAGGCGCGCCGCATCGACGCTGAGCGCCGCGCCGGCAAGCCCCTGGGTCCGCTGGCCGGCATCCCGGTGCTGCTGAAGGACAACATCGATACCGGCGACAAGATGATGACCACCGCCGGCTCGCTGGCGCTGGTCGGTGCGCCCGCGGCCAAGGACGCCTACCTGGTGACCCGGCTGCGCGATGCGGGCGCGGTGCTCCTGGGCAAGACCAATCTCAGCGAATGGGCCAACTACCGCTCCAACCACTCCAGTTCGGGCTGGAGCGGCCGCGGCGGCCTGACCCGCAACCCCTACGTGCTCAGCCGCTCCGCCTGCGGCTCCAGCTCCGGTTCGGCGGTCGCCGTATCCGCGGGTCTCACCGCGGTGGCGGTGGGCACCGAGACCGACGGCTCGCTGGTCTGTCCCGGCGGCACCAACGGCATCGTGGCGATCAAGCCCACGCTGGGACTGATCTCGCGCGCCGGCATCGTGCCGATCTCGCACAACCAGGACACCGCCGGCCCGATGGCGCGCAGCGTGGCCGACGCCGCCGCCCTGCTGACGGTGATGGCCGGCAGCGATCCGGCCGACCCGGCGACCCGCGACGCCAACTTGCACAAGGTCGACTACACGCAGTTCCTCAAGCCCGACGGTTTGGAAGGCAAGCGCATCGGCGTGGTGCGCGCGTTCGCGGCCGGCAATCCGCAAGTCGAGCGCGTGCTGGATGAGGCCGTGGCCGCGCTGCGCAAGGCCGGCGCCATCGTCATCGACCCGGTGACCATCCCGCACGTGAACGACTACGGCAAGGACGAGAACCTCGTGCTGTCCTACGATTTCAAGCACGATCTCGATGCGTACCTCGCCACGCGTAGCGGCGTGCCGGTGAAATCCCTGGCCGACGTGATCGCCTTCAACAAGGCGCACGCCGCCGAGGAGATGCCCTGGTTCGGCCAGGGGCTGATGATCGCCGCCGAGAAGCGCGGCCCGCTGACCGATCCCAAGTACCTCAAGGCGCTGGCCGACGAGAAGCGCCTGGCCGGGCCCGAGGGCATCGACGCCGCGCTGCGCAAGGATCATCTCGACGCACTGATGGCGCCCACCAACGGTCCGGCGTGGAAGGTGGACCTGGTCAACGGCGACGCCGGCAGCAGCGTGTCCAGCTCCTCGCCCGCGGCGGTGGCCGGCTATCCGGACATCACCGTGCCCGCCGGCTTCGTGCACGGTCTGCCGATCGGCGTCAGCTTCTTCGCCGGCAAGTGGAGCGAACCGACCCTAATCGAGATCGCCTACGGCTTCGAGCAGGCCACCCACGCGCGCCGCGACCCGCAGTTCCTGCGGCACGCACGACCCTAGCCATGCGCGCCCCGCCCGCCCTCGGGCCGGCACCCGGAGCACCGGGGTGATCCGCGCATCGCTGGGCCGCAGCGGCCCGCAGGTCCCGCGCCTCGGCCTGGGCTGCATGGGCATGTCCGGCCTGTACGGCCCGGCCGACCGCGGCGAGGCCATCGCCACGATCCACGCCGCGCTGGACGCCGGCGTCGACTTGCTGGACACCGGCGATTTCTACGGCTCGGGCCACAACGAGCTGCTGCTCCGCGAGGCGCTGCGCCAGGTGCCGCGCGAACGCGTACGGCTGAGCGTGAAGTTCGGCGCGCTGCGCGATCCGGCCGGCGGCTGGCAGGGTTTCGACGCGCGGCCGGCGGCGGTGAAGAACTTCCTGGCCTGCTCGCTGCAGCGGCTGGGCACCGATTACATCGACATCTACCGGCCGGCGCGGCTGGATCCGCAGGTGCCGATCGAGGACACCGTCGGCGCCATCGCCGACATGGTCAGGGCCGGACACGTGCGCCACATCGGCCTTTCTGAGGTCGGCGCGCGCACGCTGCGCCGCGCTGCCGCGGTGCATTCCATCTGCGATCTGCAAATCGAGTACTCGCTGATCTCGCGCGGCATCGAGGACGCCATCCTGCCGGCCTGCCGCGCGCTGGGCGTCGGCATCACCGCCTATGGCGTGCTCTCGCGCGGGCTCATCAGCGGCCACTGGCGTGCCGGCGCGGTCGCGCCCGGCGACTGGCGCGCGCACGGCCCGCGCTTCCAGGCCGGCAATCTCGAGCGCAATCTGGCGCTGGTGGAGAGCATGCGCGCGATCGCGCAGCCGCTGGGACTCGGCGTGGCGCAGCTCGCCATCGCCTGGGTGCTGTCGCAGGGTGCGGACATCGTGCCGCTGATCGGCGCGCGCCGCCGCGACCAGTTGGCGGAGGCACTGGGCGCGCTGGACCGACCGCTGGATCCGGCCACCCTGACGGCGCTGGCGCAGGCCGTGCCGCGCGATGCCGCGGCCGGCGGCCGCTACGCGCCGGCGCAGATGGCCATGCTCGACAGCGAGCGCGATGCCTGACCCTCCCCCACGGCCACGACCGCCCGCCCGCGGTCAACATTGTTTGCACGGCCACGGACGCCGTCCGCGTGCGCACCCCGGCACGCGCTGGCACAGTGCACACATGACGATTCCCATCCCCGCCCGCCTCGAGCACGTCCTCGATCTGCTGGTGGACGCCGTCTGCGTGGTCGACACCGGGGGTCGCTTCGTCTACGCCAGCGCCGCCTGCGAGCGCATCTTCGGCTACACCCCGGAGGAGATGCTGGGCCGGCCGATGATCGAGATGGTGCACCCGGACGACCGCGCCCGCACCCTGGCCGCTGCGGCGAAGATCATGTCGGGCATACCCAACCCGCACTTCGAGAACCGCTACCTGCGCAAGGACGGCGGCACCGTGCACATCATGTGGTCCGCACGCTGGTCGGAAGCCGACGGTGTGCGCATCGCGGTGGCGCGCGACATCACCGCGCGCAGGCATGCCGAGGCGGTGCAGGCCGCGCTGCTGGACATCTCGGAAGCGGCGCACACCACCGCCGACCTGCTGGCGCTGTTCCGGCGCATCCACCAGATCATCGGCGGCCTGCTGCCGGCACAGAACTGCTTCGTGGCGCTGCACGATCCTGCGACCGGCATGCTGAGCTTTCCCTATTTCGTCGACGCCTACGACCGCGCGCCAGCGCCGATCCCGCTGGACGCCGGCACGCTCACCGGCGAGGTCATCCGCAGCGGCGAGGCGCTGCTGCTGGCGCCCGACCGCGGCATGCATCTGCCCGCGCACGTACGGCCGATCGGCAGGCCCTCGCTGGACTGGCTGGGCGTGCCGCTGGTCGCGCGCGGACGCGTGCTGGGCGCGCTGGTGGTGCAGAGCTACACGGGCGACGTCCGCTACCGCGAGAGCGACAGGCAGCTGCTGCAGTTCGTGTCCACGCAGGTGGCCGCGGCGATCGAACGCAAGCAGAACGAGACCTGGCTGCGCCACATCGCACAGCACGATGCGCTGACCGCGCTGCCCAACCGCACGCTGTTCGACGACCGCCTGCAGGCGGCGCTGCGGCACGCGCACCGGGACGACGGGCTGTTGGGCGTGCTGTACCTCGATCTGGACCGCTTCAAGCTGGTCAACGACCGCCATGGACACGAAACCGGCGATGCACTGCTGCGGGACACGGCGCGGCGCATCCGCCACTGCGTGCGCGAGTCGGACACCGTGGGGCGCATGGGCGGCGACGAGTTCGTGGTGCTGCTGGCAGGCATCCAGCAGGCGGACCACGCGATGGTCGCGGGCGAGAAGATCCGCACCGCATTGCTGCAGCCGTTCGAGGTAGGCGGACAGCGGCTGTCCGTATCGGCCAGCATCGGCGTGGCGGTGTTCCCCGGGCACGGCAGCGAAGGCCAGCACCTGATCCGCGAGGCCGACCGCGCCATGTACGATGCCAAGCAGCGCGGCGGCAACCGCTGCGTGATGGCAGCCATGCAGGCTTCCGGGCGAGCCGTGCAAAGCCTGGACGGCCCGTCGTGAACGCGTCCACCCCCGGCCCGCAGGATGACGACGCGCTGCCTCCATGCGACCGCGGCGGCGCGGTGTGGGTGTTCGGTTACGGTTCGCTGATCTGGAAGGTCGACTTCCCGGTGCGCGAGCGCGCCGTGGCCCGCCTGCACGGCTGGGCGCGGCGCTTCTGGCAGGGGTCGCACGACCACCGCGGCACGCCCGCGGCGCCCGGCCGTGTGCTGACACTGGTCCCCGCGCCCGGTGCGGTCTGCACCGGCATGGCCTACCGCGTGCTGCCGGAAGTGTTCGTCCATCTCGATCGCCGCGAGAAGAACGGCTACCGCCGCGTCATCGCAACCCTGCATCTGGCCGACGGCCGCACACCGCGGGGCGTGGCGTACGTTGCCGGGCCCGGCAACCCGGCCTGGCTGGGCGATGCACCCATGCCGGCCATCGCCGGCCATATCGAGCGGGCCGCCGGTCCCAGCGGCGGCAATGTCGAGTACCTGCTGCGGCTGGCCGCGGCGTTGCGCGCGCTGGGCGAGGACGATCCGCACGTGACCGAACTCGACCGCCTGCTGCGCGCACGCGCGACGCCATCCGCGGACACGAGCGGCCGCGTGCGCTGAGCGGCCGGGCGCGCCGCCCTCAGCGGAGGTATCGCTTCATCCAGTCCACCCAGCGCCGGTAGACGTCGGTGGTCTGCACGATGTCCTCGGGGAAATGCGTGTCGGCCGGATAGGCGATGAAGCGCACGGCGACGCCGTTGTCGCGCAGCGCGTGATACCACTCGTAGCTGTTGACCAGCGGCACGTTGGCATCACCGACGTCGCCCATGATCAGCGTCGGCGCCTTGACGTTCTGCGCATAGGCGATCGGCGACTGCACGCGCCAGATGTCGCGGTACTTGGCCACCCAGGGCGAACCGCCGAAAAAGTACGTATCGCCGATCTGATAGTAGGCGATGGTGTAGTCCATGACCCAGTCGGTGAGCGCGGCGCCAGCCACCGCCGCTTTCCATACGTCGTAGTGGCCGGTGAGCCAGGCGGTCATGTAGCCGCCGTAGCTCCAGCCGCTGACGCCGATGCGGTTCGTGTCCACGATGCCCAGCTTCTCCACCGCCGCCAGCCCGGCCATCACGTCCTCGCCCGGGCCCTCGCCGGTGTCGCGGAAGATGGCGTGCTGGTAGGCATCGCCCAGGTTGGTGCTGCCGCGGTAGTTGGGCTCGAACACCAGAAAGCCCGCGGCCGACAGCAACTGCGTCAACGGCGAGAACACCACCGTGCTGGCACCCTCGGGGCCGCCGTGGATCACCAGCACCAGCGGATAGCGCCGGCCCGCCGCGTAGCCCGCCGGGTACACCAGCACGCCATCCTCGTGAAAGCCGCCGGGACCGGTCCAGTCGATGCTGCGCGTGCGACCCAGCCGGCAGCGGTCAGCGATACGGTTGAAATCGGTCAGGCGCCGCGGCGCGGCACCGATGCGCGACAGCACGTACAGCTCGTCCGGGTGCGTGGCGGTACTGCCGATGAAGGCGATGGCGCCGTCGCGCGCCACGCTGGGCTGCTGCTTCACTTCGACATTGCCCAGATCGAGCTGGCGCGCGCGACCCTTGAGCGGCTGCAGCCACAGCACCGAGCGCGTACCCCGCTCGCCGCTCAGCAGCAAACTGCGGCCGTCCGGCATCCAGGCATAAGTGTCGATGTTGCGCGCGAGGTCGGCGGTGACGTCGCGGTCGTGGCCGGCTTCGCCCACGTAGACCGCGTTGCCGTTGTTCTCATCGCCCTTGCGCGGGCGCAGATAGGCATAGCGCGCGGAGCTGCCCGGCGCGAACCGCACCTGCATCGCGCCTTGACGGGCGGAAAGCATGCGCGGGGTGCCGCCGGTCGCCGCGATCTCGTCGACCACGGAGTGGAACGATGGCCCCCAGTACGGGCCCGGATAGCGGATGAAGGCGATGGTCCTGCCGTCCGCGCTCCAGGCCGGATACGGCGTGCCCTGGCGGTCGGTCTGCAGACTGTAGGGACCGCGCGTCAGCCGCACGGCCTTGCCGCCCGTGCTGCCCACCACCCACAGGTGCCAGGGTGCCAATGCGTTGCGCAACCGGAAGTTGCCGTCGGTCACCTCGAAGGCGCCGTCGTGGTGCGCCAGCGCCTTGGCGTTGGCGGGCGCGTCCTCGGTGATGTAGGCGATGCGCGCGTCGTGCGGGCTCCAGGCGAACCCCGCCACGCCGCGCGGTGCGTGCGTGATCTGCCGCGCGTCGCCGCCGTCCATCGGCAGCACGAACACCTGCGGCGCGGGGCTGGTCTTGAGACCGCCCGGCGCTGGCTTCACCGCGGGCGCCTTGGCCAGGAACGCCAGGCGCGTGCCGTCATGCGACCACCGCAGCGCGTCGATGCCTTTGCGGTGCCAGGTCAGCACGCGCGCCCTGGCGCTGGCTGCATCCACCAGCTCGATGCGTGGCCGGCTCTGGTCGGTGGCCCAGTCGAAGCGGGTGACGATCAGCGCGATACGGCGTCCGTCGGGCGCGATCCGCGGCTCGCTCAGCCGCACCATCCGGCGCACGTCGCGCAACTGGAACGGCGGTTTCGCCGTCGCTGCACCGGCCTGCGCCGGCAGGCTCGCGGCCAGCGCCAGCGCCACACCCAGCATCACCGATCGCAAACCCCGCACGGCACTTTTCCCCTGCCCGAAAGCCGCCAGTGTAAGCCGCGTGCGCGGCCACCGCGCAGGCCGTACCCGTCGTGCGGGGTGCGCGACGCGGCGGCCGCCCGCGGCCGGCGCGCGCAACCGGCTCCTGCCGGCACGCATGGCCAGACCTGTCAGTTGCAGGTACCGCGCCATCACGAAACCGTATCCATACGCCGTTTGCGGGCGCCGGATCAAGAAATCGCGAGCTTGCGCGCAAACGTGCGGCCAACCGCCAGGGACTAGTCTCACACCTACCGCACCGCGCCGCCGGTGCGCCGGGTTGCCCGGCCGAGGTTGTCCCATGAACGCGCAATCCCGCGCCGCAGTTCCCGCACGCGATGCCGCAGGGATCCCGTCCGCGCCCATCGGTGCCGCGATACAGGCGTCGTCCGCACCCCGTGCGAGCGGCTGGCACGGCGCGCTCAAGCGCGCGCGCGTGGCGCTGAAGGTGCCGCTGATGCATGCGCTGTCCGCGCTGGCGGTGATGGGCCTGGATGCCTCGGCATGCAGCGTCGAGGATCTGGCCGATTTCACTCCGCGGCGCATCCTGCTGATCCGCAGCGACCGCATCGGCGATCTGCTGTGCAGCACGCCGCTGGTCGCGGCACTGCATCAGCGCTGGCCCCAGGCCGAGATGACCCTGGTGGGCGGACCGAAAAACCGCGCGCTGGCGCCGCTGCTGCCCTACCTGCGGCGCGGCCCCGATTTCCGCCGTGATCCGGCGGCGTGGCTGCATCTGGCGGCGTGGCTGCCGCGGCAGCGCTTCGATCTGGCGGTGAGCCTGCGCTCCGAGGTGCTCTCCGGCGCGTTCATCGCCGCCGCCAGCCGCGCACCGGTGCGCATGGCCGCCCAGGCTTCGCCACGCACCTCGCCCGCATTCACTGTGTTCGCCGGGCCGAACGACCCCCACCAGACGCGCCGCTACTGGAATGCGGCGCGGAACCTGGGGGCCCATCTGCCGGATGGCCCTCCGCATCCGCTGATCGAGCTGCCGCCCGACCACGACGCGCTGGCCGGATCGATCCTGCATGCGCTGGAGGTTCCCGACCACGCCATCAAGGTGGGCGTCGCCATTCCCGCACGCGGCGACCGCCGGCACCGGCGCAGGGCCTGGCCGCACGAGGAGCTGCTGGGTACCGTCCGCGACCTCGTCGACCGCGGCATCGAAGTCCTGCTGGCGCCCGGCAATCCTTCCGAACGCGCGGAGGCCGAGCAGGTACTACGCGCCATCCCCGCCGCGCGCCTGCTGCCCGCACTGCCGCTGGGCCAACTGGCTGCGGTGCAGCGGCGCATGGACGCATGGATCGGCACCTCGTCCGGCCTGCTGCACCTGGCCAGCGCCGTCGGCACGCCCACCCTCGCCATCGGCACCGCCGCGCTGGCACGCAGTTGGGCGCCGCTGGGCCCGCTGCACCGCCAGGTATGCGCGGACGATCCCGCGCAGATCACCGCGGCGCGCGTGTCCGATGCGCTGTTCGCGCTGCTGGCCGAGAACACCCGCCGTGCGGCGCACCCCGCCGTCGCAGGCTGACGGTGCGCCGCTACGGCACCGCACGTCCCGCAGCGGTGGTCCAGATCGCGTACCAGTCCTCGGCGCCGAGGTGCAGCTCCAGCGCGGCCACCGCCTCGCGCAGGCCCTCGATGCGGCCGCTGCCGGTGATCGGATGCGGGCGCGAGGGATGCCGCAGCACCCAGGCGTAGGCCAGCGTGGCCAGCGGCGCTCCCAGCCGCTGCGCGATGGGCCGCATCGCCTCGCGCACGCGCCGGGCCGTCTCGTCCTCGCCGCGCAGCAGGCGCCCGCCAGCCAGCGGCGACCACACCATCGGCCGCAGCCCGAGCTGCTGCGCCTGCTCCAGCGTGCCATCGTCCAGCGCGCCCAGCGCCAGCGGCGACAGCTCGATCTGATTCGTCGCCAGCGCATGCCGCGCATGCAGCAGCGCGAACTGGCCGACGCTGTGGTTGGACACGCCCCAGTGCAGCACCTTGCCCTCGCGCGTGAGCGCGGTGAAGGTTTCTGCCAGCGCGGCGGCGTCCATCAGCGCATCGGGACGGTGGATCAGCACCAGGTCCAGGCGGTCGGTGGCCAGCTTGCGCAGCGAGGCCTCGACCTGTCCGCGCACGTAGGCCGGCGAGGTGTCGTAGTGCTTGACCCGCACGCCCTGCGCCTCCGACACCAGCCGGATGCCGCACTTGGTTACCAGTTGCAGGCGCTCGCGCAGACCTGGCGTCACGCGCAACGCCTCGCCGAACAGCGCCTCGGCCTCGCCGCCGCCGTAGATGTCGGCGTGGTCGAACGCAGTGACGCCCAGATCCAGCGCCTGCCCGATCCAGCGCACGCGCCCGGACAGCGTCTGCCCCCATTCCGCGCTGCGCCACAGGCCGGCGACGATGGGGGACAGATGCAGGCCCGCTGCGCCTCGGGCTGCGGTCATGGCCGGTCCGCTCGCGCGGACGGCGCAGCAGGATGCGGGCAGGCCCGGCAGGGCGCATGCCCGCCGATGCACGCGGCGGCGGTGCGTATCCGCGGTGCCGGACGCGCGGTGCCGCGCGGAGTCATCGGCCGCTTCACGGTACGGCGTTGAGCCCCTGCACGTAGGCGGCGATGGCGTGGATCTGCGCGACGGACAGCTTCTGTCCCACCGACAGCGCCAGCCTGGCATGGGGACCATCGCCCCAGGCCTGCCCGTTGTGCCAGCCGGTCAGCACCTGCACCACGTACTGCGCGTGCTGGCCGGCGATGCGCGGCACCAGCTTGGCGGCATCGCCGAGGCCCTTGGGCCCGTGGCAGGACTGGCAGCCCGGCAGACCCACCGCCGGTACGCCGTGCTCGTAGATCGACTTGCCCAGCGCCACCTGGTCGGTGTCCACCGGCCCGGGCGCGGTCTTCTGCTGCGAGAAGTACGCCGCGACGTCGGCGATCTGCTGCTGCGAGAGCATGGCCGCCATGCCCGACATGATCGAGTTGCTGCGCCGCCCCTTCTGGAACGACTCGAGTTGGTGCTCGATGTAGTCGGCGTGCTGGCCCGCCAGTTTCGGGTACTGCGGATCGGTGGAATTGCCGTCGGTGCCGTGGCAGGCCGCGCACACCATCATCACCTCCGACCGGCCCGCGTCGACGTTGCCGACCCGCTTGCCGGCAGCGTGTGCCGCCGGCACGCCGGCCAGTCCGCAGGCTGCCAGCACCGCCAGTCCCAACTGTCCTGCCGTGCCCATCGCCATCGCCGTACCCTCCCGGGAATGTGGACGCCATCATAGGGACGGCGGGAATCGAACGACAACAACGCCGCGCCCCGGGCTGTCCGCCGCCAGCACCGGCACGCACATCAGTGCCGCGGCAGTCGCCAGATGTCCAGCACGCCGCGGGTGCGGTGGGCGTTGGCATCGCCTTCCGGCAGCGCGATGCGGCCGTCGACCACGATCGGGCTGTTCCAGTGGCCGGCGCCGCAGTCGAGTTCGGCCAGCTGGTGTCCGCTGGTGGCGTCGTAGACGTACAGGCCGCCCTGCGGGTCGTACACGTACACCAGACCATTGGCCACCACCGGGCTGGTGCCGGCGTGGCCGTTGTGCCACTGCCGCTGCAGCGTGCCGCCCACCAGCGTGTAGGCCGCGGTGCCCGCGCGGTCCGCCACGTACAGCCAGGTGGCCCCGCCCGCGGCGCGGCGCACCGCCGGCGCCGTGAACAGCATGGCGCCGCCCGGCGTCGGCACGCGCGAGGAGGCACCGCCGCGGTGCGGCGCCGTGCCCGCCATGCGGCGCCAGTCCAGCACGTGCAACACGCCGTCCTTGCCGCCCTGCACGAGGTACGGGCCGCCGGTCAGCACCGGCGAACTGGATCCGAGGTCGAGGTCGTCCTCGTCGAGGCGTCTGGTGTCGCGGGGCGTGTAGTTGCCGAGGATCCTGGTCGCGTCGGCATCGAGCTCGATGACGGCATCGCCCCAACGGTCGACACCGTTCCACGGCGCGTTGCCGGTGGCGACGAAGATGTGGCCCGTGGCCGCGTCGATGACGACGCCGGCGCGGCCCCAGATCGCCGCATCGCTCTGCGGGCACGAGGCCGGCTCCAGCAAACCCGTGCGATGGCTGCACAGCGCGTTCCACACTTGCAGTACGGCACCGGTCCGGGCATCGAGGAGGACGACATGGCCCTGGTACGGCGGCTGATCGCCGATGTAGCCGCCCGTGGCCGCGACGACGCGGCCGTCGAAGAAACCCAGCGGCGCGGCGATCTTCTCGCGCGCCGGCAGACGCGTGATCGGGGTGCGCCACACCACGCGGCCATCGGCCACCGCCAGCTTGCGGATGAGGCCATCCGGCGCCGCGGCGTAGAGGTACCTGCGATCGGGGTCGGCCACTGGCGTCGCCGTGGTGATGCGGTAGGTACCCTTGAGGCTGTCGTAGCTGGCGGGCGTGAACTCCCACAGCACCGCGCCGGTGTCGGCATCGATGGCCAGTGTCCTGCCGTAGGTGGTGGTGACGAAGAAGGCGTCGTGCCTCGCGCCCTTGACGGTGACGCCGTGCAGGTAGATGGCCGAGGAATCCACGGTGCCGTCGATGCGCACCTGCTGCCGCCGCAGCGTATGCAGGTTGCCGGCATCGATGCCCATCGGCACCGTCGGCGCACTGCTGCGGCCGACATCCCAGCCGAACATCGGCCAGTCGTGCGGCGTGGCCGCGAACGCGGGCCGGGGAAGCATCGCCGCGGCCAGCAGCCCGACAGCCGCCACGAGGGAGCGTACGTGCTGCGCTGTGCCCATCGTGTTCATCCTCCGCACAGGTCGACACGGCTCACGGTACAGCGCGGGCAGGGCCGACGGTTTTAAATCATATGGCAGAGACTGCTGTGCGACATCGAGTGGGAATGGCGCCTGCGCTACGACTCAGGTGGCGATGCGCCCGATCTTTTGCAGTTGGCTCCATCCAATGCGCACCAGGCGACGACGAGGCAGCGCTGGCCGAACTTGCACGCGTGTGCGTGCCCAGCAGCGCTGCTGCTCCCAGTGCCCCTGCACGGGGCCGCGTCAACCGCGTTCGACGACTTTGTCGGCCATCGCCGCCGCTGCGAACCGCAGGATCTGACGAACAAGCTTCGGCGTCACGGATTCGACATCGAACGCAGCGCCGTTCTCGGCATGCAGCCAAAATCGTCGCGCCCGGTTGCCCCGGGACTGTGGCATCCGATCCATCATCGCGAGCGTGCAATGTGGTGGTACAACCCCGCGTTCATGCCCATCGGCCTGCGCATGCAGAATAAGGCTGCAGTGGCAGTCGGGCCAGATCAATGACCCTCGCGTGGACACCGTGCTGATGGTCTGCCGCAAACAGGCCAGGCCGCCGAGTGGGGTCAGGTTCACTTATTGAGGTTCAGAAAGCCAGCCTGACCCTTCACGCCATGATCGGCCCCTGACCGGAGATTCGAATGTCCTCATCCATGATCAGACGCATTTTCGCCGCCGCGGCAATCCTGCTGCTCGGCTGTTCACTGAGCGGTTGTTTCTACCCCGGCTACGGCTACGCTGGCGGCGACTACCGGCGCGGCGACGGCCACTCCGAACGTGACCACCGGGGTGACGGCGGCGACCACCGGGACGGTGGCGGCAATTCCTGAAACGGGGTCTGAAACGGGGTCAGGTTCACTTCCTCAGGTAAGTGGCTCTGACCCGGTTAGCTCTACATATTGCGCCGGTACTCGCCGCCGACCTCGTACAGCGCATGGCTGATCTGGCCGAGGGAGTTGTACTTCACCGCCTCCATCAGCGCCGCGAACACGTTGCGGCGCTCGCGCACGATGTCCTGCAGCCGGCGCAGGCTGTCCCCGGCCAATGCGTTGCGTACTTCACGGTAGGCGCACACGTTGGCGATCTGCTGGCGCTTCTCCTCCCCGGTCGAGCGGATCAGCTCGATCGCGGTGGTGATGTCGCCGGCGTGCTCCCTGGGCAGGAAGGTGTTGACGCCGATGATCGGCAGCGAGCCGTCGTGCTTCCGGTGCTCGTAGTACAGGCTCTCTTCCTGGATCTTGCCGCGCTGGTACATGGTGTCCATGGCGCCCAGTACGCCACCGCGCTCGCTGATGGCCTCGAACTCCCGGTACACGGCCTCCTCCACCAGGTCGGTGAGGGTTTCCACGACGAAGCTGCCCTGCCAGGGATTCTCGTTGAAGTTCAGGCCCAGTTCGCGGTTGATGATGAGCTGGATCGCCACCGCACGGCGCACGCTGTCCTCGGTGGGCGTGGTGATGGCCTCGTCGTAGGCGTTGGTGTGCAGGCTGTTGCAGTTGTCGAACAGGGCGTACAGGGCCTGCAGCGTGGTGCGGATGTCGTTGAACTGGATCTCCTGTGCATGCAGCGAGCGGCCGGAGGTCTGCACGTGGTACTTCAGCATCTGGCTGCGCTCGTTGGCGCCGTAGCGCTCGCGCATGGCGCGTGCCCAGATGCGCCGCGCCACGCGGCCGATCACGGTGTACTCCGGGTCCATGCCGTTGCTGAAGAAGAACGACAGGTTGGGCGCGAAATCGTCGACATGCATGCCGCGCGCGAGGTAGTACTCGACGATGGTGAAACCGTTGGAGAGCGTGAAGGCGAGCTGCGAGATGGGGTTGGCCCCGGCCTCGGCGATGTGGTAGCCGCTGATGCTCACCGAGTAGAAATTGCGCACCTGCCGCTCGACGAAGTACTGCTGGATGTCGCCCATCATGCGCAGGGCGAACTCGGTGCTGAAGATGCAGGTGTTCTGCGCCTGGTCCTCCTTGAGGATGTCGGCCTGCACGGTGCCGCGCACGGTCCGCAGGGTGTGCGCCCTGATGCGTCCGTAAACCCCGGGCTCGACGACTTCGTCGCCCGTCACGCCCAGCAGGCCGAGGCCGAGGCCGTCGTTGCCTTCGGGCAGCGGGCCTGCGTACGCCGGGCGCCGGCGGCCTTCGTACATCCGGTCGATCCTGGCGCGCGCGGCGATCCAGCGGGATTCGTCCTCGCGCAGGTATTTCTCCACCTGCTGGTCGATGGCGGTGTTCATGAACATCGCCAGGATCATCGGCGCCGGACCATTGATGGTCATCGACACCGAGGTCTTGGGGTCGCACAGGTCGAAGCCGGAGTACAGCTTCTTCATGTCGTCCAGGGTGGCGATGGACACGCCCGAGTTGCCGATCTTGCCGTAGATGTCGGGGCGCTCGGCGGGGTCCTCGCCGTACAGCGTCACGCTGTCGAAGGCGGTGGACAGGCGCGCGGCCGGCTGGCCCAGGCTGAGGTAATGGAAGCGGCGGTTGGTGCGCTCGGGCGTGCCCTCGCCGGCGAACATGCGCGTGGGATCCTCGCCGGTGCGCCGGTACGGATACACGCCGCCGGTGTAGGGATAGCCGCCCGGCAGGTTCTCGCGCATCAGAAAGCGCAGCAGGTCGCCCCAGTCGCGGTACTGCGGCGGCGCGATCTTGGGGATCTGCTGGTGGCTGAGCGACTCGCGGTAGTTTTCCACGCGGATGGCCTTGCCGCGCACCTGGTATTCGTTGAACTCCGCGGTAACCGCGGCCTTGCGCGCCGGCCATTCGCGCAGCAACTGCAGCGCCTCGCCGGAGAGCGCTTGCAGCGCGTCGTTGTAGCGCCGGCGCAGGGTGAGCAGCGAGCGGTCGGGCACGATTGCGTCGTCCCCGCCGTGGTCGGCATCCGGCGGCCGCGCCGGGACGGCGGCAGCACCGAGGTCGGCGCTGTCGTACAGCTCCAGCGCGCGCGGCAGCCGCGGGTCGCCCAGTTCGTCCAGGGCCCGGTGGCAGCTTTGCGCGCAGCGCGCGGCCTCGGCCTCGCGTTCGATGCGCGCGTGGATGGCGCGGCCCTGCTCGGCGGTCTCGGCCAGGTAGCGCACGCGGCTGCCCGGGATCAGCACGGTGGCGCGCGGTTCCTTTAGCGTCACCTCGAGCTTGGGCGTGAAATTGCAGCGCGGCGTGCCGATGCCGGCCGTGCGGCGCGCAATGGGCGTGACCTTGGAAAGGGGGTCAGAGTCACTTTTCGACCCTCGATCTGGAATCTTGTCCACGCCCGTGCTCGAAAAGTGACTCTGACCCCCTTTCAGTTTCTCCCGCAGCAGCCGGCACAGCTCGACGAACATCCAGGTCACGCCGGGATCGTTGAACTGGCTGGCGATGGTGGGATAGACGGGAATCTCCTCGTCCCTGAGTTCGAACTGTGCGCGGTTGCGTTTCCACTGCTTGCGCACGTCGCGCAGCGCGTCCTCGGCGCCGCGGCGGTCGTACTTGTTGAGCACCACCAGCTCGGCGAAGTCGAGCATGTCGATCTTCTCGAGCTGGCTGGCGGCACCGTAGTCGCTGGTCATCACGTAGACCGGAAAATCGACCAGATCGACGATCTCCGAGTCGCTCTGTCCGATGCCGGCGGTCTCCAGGATCACCAGATCGAAGTCCTGCGCGCGCAGGAACGCCAGGCTCTCGCGCAGCACACGGCTGGTGGCGGCATGCTGGCGGCGCGTGGCCATCGAGCGCATGAACACGCGTGGGCTGCGCAGCGCGTTCATGCGGATGCGGTCGCCCAGCAGCGCGCCGCCGCTGCGTCGGCGTGTGGGGTCCACCGCCAGCACGGCGATGCGCATTTCGGGGAATGCGTGCAGGAAGCGCAGCAGCAGCTCGTCCACCACGCTGGACTTGCCCGCACCGCCGGTGCCGGTGAGGCCGAGGACCGGCACGGCATGCGCCGCGGGCCGCGCGGCCCAGCGCTGCTGCAGGTGCGCCAGTTCACCCTCGCCGAATGCCTGGCTCTCCAGCATCGAGAGCGCCTGGCCGATGGCACGCTCGTCGTGGAGGCCCACGGCCGCGGCGCACTCGAGCCGGTCGGCGGCGGCGCGGGCGGACGGCGCGGCCCGGCGGTGCTCACGCGCCTTGGCCGCGCGCCGCACCACGTCCTCGATCATCGTCACCAGCCCCATGTGCATGCCGTCGTTGGGGTGGTAGATGCGCTCGACGCCGTAGGCCTGCAGCGCGGCGATCTCCTCGGGCGTGATGGTGCCGCCGCCGCCGCCGAACACGCGGATGTACCCGGCGCCGCGTTCGCGCAGCATGTCGACCATGTACCTGAAGTACTCGACGTGGCCGCCCTGGTAGCTGGAGAGCGCGATGGCGTCGGCATCCTCCTGCAGCGCCGCGCGCACCACGTCCTCGACGCTGCGATTGTGGCCGAGGTGGATCACCTCCGCGCCCTGCGCCTGGATCAGCCGACGCATGATGTTGATGGCGGCGTCGTGGCCGTCGAACAGACTGGCCGCAGTGACGAAGCGCAGCGGGGCCGACGCGGGCTCCACGCGGGCGACGGGCAGCGGGGGCGCGGGCGTGCTCATGGTGGGAATCCGCGGGGCGATGCAGACATTTTACGCCTTCGTCGCGCGGCCCCCGCGCACCGGCGGCGGGCGGCATGCCGGACGCGCGCTGAACGCCGGGGCGCGCGGGCGTCAACAGCGCGCAGCGCGGCCCGTTGTTGCACTCGGGTCGCGCCCGCGGCGCGATGACGGAGCCCGCACACATGACCGCACGCACGCTGATCCTGCCCGCGCTGCTGGCGCTGGCCTCACTCGCCCCGTTCACCCCCCTCGCCGCGCCGCCCGCGCACGCACGCGGCTTCGTGGCACTGAGTGTCGGCATCGCGCCACCGCCGCCGCGCGTCGAACGCGTGGTGGTGCGGCCCGGCTGGGTATGGGCCCCCGGCTGGTGGCGCTGGGCGCCGCGGTTGCGGCGTTACGTGTGGGTGCGCGGCCATTGGATGCCCGCGCGTCCGGGCTGGCGCTGGGTGGGTCCGCGCTGGGCGCCGCGGGGGCCGCGGTGGGTGTTCCGCGCCGGTTACTGGATGCGTTGAGGAAGACCGCCATGCGCACGCGACTGCTGGCCTCGTCGGCCGTGCTCGCGGCCGCCCTGCTGGGCGGCTGCGTCGCCGGTCCCCCGCCGCGCGTGGTGTACGTGCAGCCGCCGCCGCGCTGTACCTGGGCACCCGGCCACTGGCGCTGGACCGATGACGGCTACCGTGTCTGGGTGCGGGGCCACTGCGTGCGGCCCTGGTGAAGCGCAGCGAACTCGGGCCGCGCGCGCGCATTGACCGCCCCCCGCGCGCGGCCGATCATCGCGCGATCCCACGCCGGAGCCCGCGATGTTCGAAGGATTGCGTTTGCGCCACTGGCGCACCGGGACCGATGCCGACGGCTTCGTCACGCTGACGCTGGATCGCGCTGGCAGCAGTGTCAACACTTTGGCGCGCGCGGTGCTGGAGGAACTGGACCAGTTGCTGGACCGGCTGCGCATCGAGCCGCCGGCCGGTGTGGTCGTGTGTTCCGGCAAGGCGGCCGGTTTCATCGCCGGCGCCGACATCCACGAGTTCGCCGATTACGAGCGCGACGGCGCGGTACGCGCGGCCATCGAATTCGGCCAGCGCGTGTGCCAGAAGCTGGCCGAATTGCCCTGCCCCAGCGTGGCCGCCATCCACGGCCACTGCATGGGCGGCGGCACCGAACTGGCGCTGGCCTGCACCTGCCGCGTGGCGACCCGCGATCCCAAGACGCGCATCGGCCTGCCCGAGGTGATGCTGGGCATCCACCCCGGCTGGGGCGGCACCGCGCGGCTGCCGCGCCTGGTCGGCGCGCTGCGGGCGCTGCCGCTGATGCTGACCGGCAGGGCGGTCTCCGCCGAGGCCGCGCAGGCGCTGGGCCTGGTGGATCGCGTGACCGAGGAGGGCACGTTGCCGGACGCCGCGCGGGAACTGCTGCGCCGGCTGCCGCAGCGGGCCTTCATGCAGCGCCTGCGCGCCTGGGCGGACAACACCTGGATCGCGCGGCAGGTGCTGGCACCGATCGTGTTCCGCCAGACCGCGGCCAAGGTGCGCAGGGCGCACTACCCGGCGCCGTTCGCGCTGATCGAGGTGTGGCGGCGCGGCGGCGGCGACATCACCCAGCGCCTGCGTCTGGAAGCCGACTCGGTGGTGCGCCTGGCGGCCACGCCCGCCGCGCGCAACCTGGTGCGCGTGTTCTTCCTGCAGGAGCGGCTGAAGGCGCAGGGCGACGACACCGCGCACGGCATCGCCCACGTGCACGTGATCGGCGCCGGCACCATGGGCGGCGACATCGCCGCCTGGTGCGCGCTGCGCGGCTTCAGCGTCAGCCTGCAGGACCGTGAGCTGCGCTTCGTCGAGCCGGCGCTGGCGCGCGCGCGCGCGCTGTTCGAAAAGCGCCTGAAATCCCCCGCGCGCATCGCGACGGCGCAGGCGCGGCTGCGCGCCGACGTCGAGGGCACGCAGGTGGCGGCGGCCGACCTGGTGATCGAGGCCATCTACGAGGACGCCGAGGCCAAGCGCGCGCTGTACGCCGCCGCGCAGCCCAACCTGCGCGCCGAGGCGCTGCTGGCCAGCAACACGTCCAGCATCCCGCTCAACGAGCTGGCGCGCGGACTGGCCGCGCCCGGACGGTTTGTCGGCCTGCACTTTTTCAACCCGGTGGCGCGGATGCCGCTGGTGGAAGTGGTGCGCCACGCGCGACTGGACGCGCGCACCGAGCAGCGCGCGCTGGCGTTCTGCCGCGCCATCGACAAGCTGCCCGTCGCGGTGAAAGGCACACCCGGCTTTCTGGTCAACCGCATCCTCGTGCCCTACATGCTGGAGGCCGCACGCGGCCTCAACGACGGCATTCCCGGGGCCGTGCTGGACCGCGCCGCGCGCGGTTTCGGCATGCCGGTGGGGCCGATCGAACTGATGGACACCGTGGGCCTGGACGTGGCCGCTTCGGTGGGCCAGGAACTGGCGCCGTTCCTGGGCCTGGATCTGCCGGCCGGCATCGAACGCCTGCTGCAGGCGGGCAAGCGCGGCAGGAAGGATGGCCAGGGGTTCTACCGCTGGCAGGACGGCAGGCCGGTCAAGCCCGACGTGCCCAAGGACTATCGCGCGCCGGAAGACCTGGAACTGCGGCTGATCGGGCCGATGCTCAACGAAGCCGTGGCCTGCCTGGCCGAGGGCGTGGTGGACGATGCCGACCTGCTGGATGCCGGGGTGATCTTCGGCACCGGCTTCGCGCCGTTCCGCGGCGGTCCCATCGCCTACATCCGCAGCGTCGGCGCCGGCGCGTTGCGCGCGCAACTCGAAGGACTCGCCGCGCGCCACGGTCCGCGCTTCGCGCCGCGCCCGGGCTGGGACCATCCGGCACTGCGCACGGCGGGCTGACCGTCGGCCCGGCGGGGGGCTCCCGCGCCGCGGCGCCTCGCTTCACTCCACCACCCGGCACAGGAATCCCTTGAGGTACGCAGTCTCGGGGATGGCCGGGTGCACCGGGTGATCGGGTCCCTGCTGCAGCGACTCCAGCACCTGCAGCGTGCGGCCGGCATCGCGGGCGCCGGCCTGGATCGCGGCCAGCAGGTCGTCGCGCGAAAGGTGATGCGAGCACGAGCAGCTCACCAGGACGCCTTCGGGCGCCAGCAGCCGCAGCACCGCCGCATTGACGCGGCGGTAGGCCAGACGGCCCTCGGCGAGGTCCTTGCGGCGTTTGACGAAGGCGGGCGGATCCACCACCGCCACGTCGAAGCGCTCGCGCGCGGCGCGCAGGTCGCGCAGCACCGCGAAGGCATCGCCCTGCGCCACTTCCACGCGCGCATCCAGCCCGTTGTCCCGCGCCGCCTGCCGCAGGCGCTGCAGCGCTGGCTGCGAGGTGTCCACGCACAGCACCCCGTGCGCGCCGGCGTGGGCGGCGCGCAGTCCCCAGCCACCCAGGTAACAGAACACGTCCAGCACGCGTGTGCCCGCCACATGGCGCACGAAGCGGTCGCGGTTGGCGCGCTGGTCGTAGAACCAGCCAGTCTTCTGCCCGCCCAGGGGATCGATGACGAAGCGCAGGCCGGCCTCGCGCACTTCGACCGTGGTGGCCGGTTCGCCAAAGGCGAGGCCGGCGTACAGCGGCAGATGCTCCAGCGCGCGGATGCCGGCATCGTTCTTCCAGAACATCGCCCGCGGCGCCAGTACGGCGCGCACGGCGGCCTCCACCTCCGGCTTGAGTCGCTCGATGCCGGCCGTGGTGGCCTGCGCCACGATCGCATCGCCGAAACGGTCCAGCGTCAGGCCCGGTACCCCGTCGCTCTCGCCGTACAGCAGCCGGTACCAGGGTTCGGCGTACAGGCGCCGACGCAGCTCCAGCGCGCGCTGCAGGCGCTGCTGCAGCAGCGCGGCGTCGAGTGCCGCGCCGGTCTCGCGTGCCACGATGCGCGCGGCGATCAGCGAGGCCGGATTGACGTAGCCCGCTCCCAGCGGCTCGCCGGCGGCATCCGCGATCCGGCAGGCATCGCCCGGCGCGAAAGCCGTCAGCGGGCTGCGCCGCGTGTCCACTTCGTTGGAAAACACCCACAGGTGCCCGCCGCGCAGGCGCGCATCCTCGCCACGCTTGAGGTACAACAGCGGCAGATCGGGGCGGATCGCGGCGGGCATCGGCATCCTCGGGCAGACGGCGCGCAAGGCTAGCAGCGCCTGGTACGGATACTCCGCACCACCGGCGCAGCCGGCCGCAGACCCGAATCACGAAAACGTAATCAACCAATCGCGGCCGTCGTGGTCTATTGCCGCGGCCCGCACGGGTACAAACGGAGCAACGATGCCATGAAGACAATTCGAAGGGGGCTGTGCGCGCTGGCGTTGGTCCTGCTGGTTCCCATTGCCGCGCAGGCCACGGGCGGGACGGACACCGCCGGCGCACCGGCGCCCCTACTGCCGGTGCGGGATTTCGCGCAGTTCCCCCTGCTCAGCGACGCCGTGATGTCGCCCGACGGCCGCTACCTGGCCGCATCCTACGAAGTCGATCAGTCCGCCGGAACCAACGCGCGTTTCCAGCTCGTCGTCTTCGCGCTGCCCACGCTGAAGGTAAGCGCACGCCTGAACTTCGCGCCGTGGCGCCGGCCGGGCGGGATCGTCTGGGTCGGGCCGCAGCGCCTGGTGGTCAGCGAGAACAAGGTCACCGGTTCGCTGGCGGCGGCGCAGCCCACCGGCGACATCATCGCGCTCAACGCCGACGGCTCGCAGCAGCGAATGCTGTACAGCATCGCGGCGCGCGGCACGCCGGGGGCCTCGTTCAACATGATGGACATGGTCGACGGCCAGCCCACGGTGATCGGGCCGACGCACGAGATGGACGGCCATGTGTTCATCGAGCTGCATCCGTTCCCGATGAACTTCAGCACGCACAACGAGCAGGCGCATCGCACCATCCTGTACGACGTCGACAGCATCAGCGGCTACCCGAAAAAGGTCGCCGAAATCGACCACGGACAGGCCCGCTTCTTCATGCACGGCGACCAGCCGCTGTTTGCCATCGGCCATGACCGGCAGTTGCAGGAAGTGGTGTATCGGCCCGACGGCCGCGGCGGCTGGAAACCGGCACCGGCGGGCGCCTTCGGCAAGCGCTTCGATCCGCTCGCGGTCACGCCCGGCGGCCATGGCGTGTTCGCCCTCTACAGCGCGCAGGGCGGCCCGCTGCAGCTGATCCGGTGCAAACTCGACGGCAGCGGCAGACAGGTGCTGGCCGGCAACCGCTACGGTTCGGTCAACCGCATCCTGTGGAGCCCGCGCGGCGGACGGCACGTGCCGATCGCCGTGACCTTCACGGCCACCTTCCGCGACGGCGTGCCCGCCGTGGACTACCTCAGCCATGACCGCTGGGCGCAGATCCACCAGGCGCTGATGAAGGCCTTTCCGGGCAAGTTCATCGATTTCGCGGGCATGAGCAGGCACGGCGGCACGATCCTCCTGCTGGCCTTCAGCAACAGCGACCCGGGCGAGTACGCGCTGTTCGACAGTGCGAATCTGCACGTGCAGCCGCTGATGCAGCTGATGCCATGGTTCAAGCCGGGACAACTGGCCGCGCGCGAGCCGTTCCGTTTCAGGAACCGCGCGGGGACGGAACTGGACGGCTACATCAGCTTCCCCGTCGGCGTGCCGCACCGCAATCTGCCGCTGGTGCTGATCCCGCATGGCGGCCCCATCGGCGTCCGCGACCGCTGGGCCTATCTCGACGATGCCGAACAGCTGGCGGGTTTCCTGGCCAGTCGCGGCTACGCGGTGCTGCAGGTCAACTACCGCGGCTCCGGCGGACGCGGCGAAACGTTCAAGCAGTCGGGCTGGCGGCAGTTCGCCACCGGCATCCAGGACGATCTGGTCGATGCGGTGAAATGGTCCATCGCCAGGGGGTATGCCGATCCCGCGCGCATCTGCGTGTTCGGCGCCAGTTTCGGCGGCTATTCGGCGCTGATGCAGCCGATCGTGGCGCCGCGGCTCTACAAATGCGCCATCGACTACGCCGGCGTGTCCGACTGGCGCATCGAAATGGACCGCAGCGTGTATTCGCATCTCAGGAGCGGCAACACGTCCTTCGCCCAGTACGTGGGAAACCGCGCGGACGCCAAGGCCATCTCGCCCCTGTTCATGCTCGACCGCTTCAACGTGCCGGTACTGATCATCCAGGGCGGCGCCGACAACATCGTGCCGCCGCAGAATGCCGAGCGCCTGCGCAGTGCGCTGGACGGCCTGCACAAACCCTACGAGTGGCTGTACTTCGGCGACGAGTACCACGGCTTCCAGACCGAACCGCACCTGGCGGCGATGTTCGGGAAGGTCCAGTCCTTTCTCGCCCGCTATCTGGGCCCCGGCACCAGCGCCCATTGAGACCGGCCGGCCGCGACCCTCGGGCCTGCGCATGCCGGTGACGGCGGCCACCGGCTGCGGCGGTCCCATGCGCGCGCCATGCCGCCGCAGCGGCCCGGCGTCCTGCGCCGGGCCTTAGCGTTTCCCGCACGCGGCGCGCTGTGCGAGGCTTGCGGCATGAACCGCCTCGCCGGTGCCGACAGCCTGTATCTGCGCCAGCACGCCGGCAATCCGGTGGACTGGTGGCCCTGGTGCGAGAACGCACTGGCCGAGGCGCGCCGGCGCGACTGCCCCATCCTGCTGTCGATCGGCTACGCCGCCTGCCACTGGTGCCATGTGATGGCGCACGAGAGCTTCGACGACGCGACGACGGCCGCGGCCATGAACGCGGCCTTCGTCTGCATCAAGCTCGACCGCGAGCAGCGTCCCGATCTGGACCGCGCCTACCAGCGGGCGCAGCAGGCGCTCAACGGCCGCCCCGGCGGCTGGCCGCTGACCGCCTTCCTCGATCCGCACACGCTGCTGCCGATTTTCATCGGCACCTACTTTCCGCCCACGCCGCGCCACGGCCTGCCCGCCTTCCGCCAGGTGCTGGCCGCCGTCGCCACCGCCTGGCGCGAGCGGCGCGCGGCGATCCGCGCGCAGGGCGCGCAGTGGCAGAGCTGGCTGGCGACCGATGCAGACGGCGCGCCCGCGTCCACGGCGCCGCCTGCCGATCCCGTGGCCCTGGCCATGGCGCAGCTCGGCGCGCGCTTCGACGCCGAGCACGGCGGCCACCGCGGCGCGCCCAAGTTTCCGCAGGCCGGCGAACTGGAACTGCTGCTGGATCTGGTCGAGGACGGCACGGCACAGGCCGTGACGGCGCGCGACATGCTGGTGGCCACACTCGACGGCATGGCGCGCGGCGGACTGCACGACCACCTCGGCGGCGGCTTCTTCCGCTACTGCGTGGACGCCGACTGGGGCATCCCGCACTTCGAGAAGATGCTGTACGACAACGCGCAGCTGCTGCCGGTGTACGCGCGCGCGGCCGCGCTGCTGCAGCGCGAGGACTACGCGCGCGTCGCGCGTCTGTGCCTGCGCTGGATGCACGACGACCTGCGCCTGCCCGGCGGCGCCTGGGCCAGCGCGCTGGATGCCGACAGCCCGGGTGGCGAGGGCGCCTGCTACGTCTGGACCCGGGAACAGTGCGACGCCGCCGTACCCGATGCGGCGCTGCGTGCGCAGGCCATGCACGACTTCAATCTGCAGCTTGCGCCCAATTTCGAGGGCCGGGCCTGGCACCTGCGCCTGTCGCGCGATGCCCTGCTGGCGCCCGAGGACGGGGCCGGTCACGCGCTGCGCGCGGCGTTGCTGGCCGCGCGCCGGCAGCGCCCGCCGCCGGCGCGCGACGACAAGGTACTGAGCGCATGGAATGCGCTGGCGATCGCCGGCGTGAGCCGCGCCGCACGCGCGCTGCGCGCACCCGGGCTGCTCGCCTGTGCCGAAGACGCGCTGGCCGCGCTGCGCAGCGGCGCCTGGCACGAGGGCGTGCTGTACGCGCAGGCGGACAGCGCCGTCAGTGCGCCGGGATTTCTCGACGACCACGCCTATCTGCTCGATGCCCTGCTCGATCTGCTGGCCTGGCGCTGGCGCGCGGACGACTTCGCCTGGGCGCGAGCACTGGCCGACACTCTGTGCGACGCGTTCGCGGACACCGCGCGCGGCGGATTCTTCTTCAGCGCCGCCGCACACGCCACGCCGCTGGGGCGCGAGCGCGGCTTCGAGGATGCCAGCCAGCCCAGCGGCAATGCCGTGGCCGCATTGGCGCTGCTGCGTCTGGGGCACCTGTGCGGCGAGCCACGCTGGGTGGAGGCCGCCGCGCGAACGCTCGCTGCCGCCGGCGCGGTGCTGGCAGGATATCCCGCCACCGCACCCGGCCTGGTGCGCGTCTGGCGCCGGCTGCAGCAGCCCGAGGCGCAGCTCATCGTGCGTCTGGCCGGGGCGGATCACGCCGCCTGGCGCGAAGCGCTGGCGCAGGTACCGGCCACGGTGGCGTGCTACGTGATCCCCGCCGACGCCGCAGACCTGCCGCCCATGCTGGCTGCGCGCGCGCCGCGACCCGGTGGCGTGGCCTATCTGTGCCGGGGCTACACCTGCCGCGCGCCGGTCACGCAGCCGGAGGCACTGCCCGCGGCGCTGCGCGCAGCATGAACCTCAACGCGCCAGCAGGCGCGGCCCGAGGATCAGCGCCCAGGTGAGGATGACGTTGAGCATCAGCACGAACACCGCCGCGGAACCCATGTCCTTGGCGCGTCCGGCCAGTTCGTGATGCTCGGCGCCGTATCGCTCGATCACCGCCTCGACGGCCGAGTTCAGCAGTTCCGCGGCCAGCACCAGGAGCAGGCTGCCCAGCAGCAGCGCCTTTTCCACGCCACCGCGGCCCAGCCACAACGCCAGCGGCGCCAGCACCACGAACAGATACACCTCGAGCCGGAACGAGGATTCGACCTGCCAGGCCACGCGCAGGCCCTGTACCGACCAGCGCAACGCGCGCCACATGCCGCGCGGACCACGCGGCGCGATGCTGCCGAAGTGCTCGGCGTCGGCCATGGCTCAGGCGGCGCCGCGCCAGGCGACGTCCAGTTCCTTCACCGCCTTCACGTCGTCCAGCCGGCGTACTGGTGTGCTGCGCGGCGCCTGTTTCAGCGCCTCGGGCTCGTCCCTGGATCTGGCCAGCAGCTCGGCCATCACCGCCACGAAGCGGTCCAGGGTGTCCTTGCTTTCGGTCTCGGTGGGCTCGATCAGCAGGCACTCGGGCACCAGCAGCGGGAAATAGTTGGTCGGTGCGTGGATACCGTAGTCCAGCAGCGCCTTGCTGAAATCCAGTGCGGTGACGCCGCTGAGCTTCTTCTGCGGCGCCACGGTGACGATGAACTCGTGGCTGGCGCGGCGCGCCGGATAGGCCAGCGTGTAGCCGGCCGCACGCAGCCCGGCAGCCAGGTAGTTGGCGTTGAGCGTGGCGTATTCGGCGACGCGGCGCATGCCCTCGCGTCCCAGCAGGCGCGCGTAGATGTAGGCGCGCAGCAGCACGCCGGCGTTGCCGGCGAAGGCCGAGAGCCGGCCGATCGACAGCGGGCGGTCCTTCCTGCGCGCATAGGCATAGCGCCCGTCGGCGCGCCGCTCGACGATGGGGATCGGCAGGAACGGCGCCAGCCGCTCCGACACGCCCACCGCACCCGCACCGGGACCGCCGCCGCCGTGCGGCGTGGAGAAGGTCTTGTGCAGGTTCATGTGGATGGCGTCGAAGCCCATGTCGCCCGGCCGCACCTTGCCGAGGATGGCGTTGAGGTTGGCGCCGTCGTAGTACAGCAGGCCGCCGGCGGCGTGCACCAGACGCGCGATCTCCTGGATGCGGCGCTCGAACACGCCGATGGTGCTGGGGTTGGTCAGCATGATGCCGGCGGTGGCGGGGCCCAGCACGGCTTTCAGCGCCTCGATGTCGATATCACCGTCGGCCAGGGTGGGAATCTCGCGCACGCTGGCGCCGCACATGGTGGCGGTGGCGGGATTGGTGCCGTGCGCGGCGTCGGGCACGATGATCTCGGT
>JAJYTG010000094.1 GCA_021793195.1 Pseudomonadota bacterium | reverse complement strand
CAGCGATACGCCGCGCACAGGGCGCGCCGGCCAGCGGACGGCGACCGGTGCGCTCAGCCCTCGGCGGGCTGCGGGTGCGGAAAGCGCACCGTGACCGCGGTGCCTGCGTTGAGTTCGCTCTCGAACTCGACCTGCCAGCCGAAACGGTCGGCCAGCCGGCGCACGATGGTGAGGCCGACGCCGTGGCCGTCCGAGCGGCTGCGGCCGGCGCGGAAGAACGGCTGAGTGACCCGTGCCAGTTCCTCGGCGCTCATGCCGATGCCGGTATCGGCGATACGCACCGTACCCTCGCCGATGGTGGCGGTGACGCTGCCGCGCTCGGTATACAGGCAGGCGTTGCGGATCAGGTTGCCGATCAGGACCGCGAACACGCGCGGCGACGCATGCAGCGCGAAGCGCTGCGGCTGCTCCAGCAGCAGCTGCACCGGCTTGCCGATCACCAGGTCCTGGGCGCGCTCCAGCTCGTCGCGCACCACCTCGTTGGCGATGAAGTCCTCTTCCGGCAGGCCGGTGTTGTCCTCGCGCGCCAGGATCAGGAACGACTCGATCAGCGCCTCCATGTCGCGCGCGGCGCGGCGGATGCGATGCACCGAGCGCTGTCCGAACGGCGACAACGCGGGCTCTTCCTCGAGCACGCCGGCGGCGACCTTGACCACGGTCAGCGGCGTGCGCAACTCGTGACTGGCATCGCGGGTGAAGTTGCGCTCGCGTTCGATGAACGATTCGATGCGGCTGGCGAATCCGTGCAGCGCGCGCGCCAGGACCTCGACATCGCCGTCGCTGTTGGGCGGCAGATTGGCGGGCTCCAGCGCGGCGAGATCGGGATGCTTGGGGTCCCAGCGCCGCACCACGCTGGCCAGTCCGATCACCGGCGACAGCGCGCGCCGCGAGGCGCGGTAGGTCAAATAGTGCGTGATGTAGATGATCAGCAGCACCACCGACAGCGGCACGAAGCCGAACAGGAAGGCCAGGCGATCGACCTGCTCCTGCTTGAACACCAGGTACAACTGGCCAGGCGCGGCGTCGGTGACATAAACCAGATCCTCGTGCCCGGAGCCGCCCAGGCGGTGATACCCGGGCGCCAGCGCGCGCAGGGCCGTCGGCAGCGCCGCACGCGCCCCGCCCGGCGGCAGCAGGTAGCCGCGCATGTTGGCGGTGTTGGGCAGCTGCGCCGAGGGATCGGCCGCGCGGTAGGCCCAGAAGTGCGCCGCCTCCTCCTTCAGCGCCTGCTTGATCAGCACGTCCTCGAGGATGGTCGCGGCGCCATACACGCTGAGCACGGTGGCGAAGCTGATCGCCGCCAGCTGCATCACGAACACGACCCAGAGCTTGCGGCGAATGCCGGCGGGACGACGCATCGGAGCCTCTTGGTGGACAGGTGCGCCGTTTGCAGGCGCGGACGCGGCGACCTCGGGCGGTCACGAATGGCGACAATTTACGCGATCGGCCGGCGTCACGGATGCAGGATCGGCAAGGATTCCCCGCGCGCTCAGCCGACCTGCCGGGCGGCGCCGGAGATCTCGCTGTCGAGATCGGCCAGACGATAGCCCGCGCTGTGGATGGTGTGCAGCAGGGACTTCTGGAACGGCTTGTCGACCACCTTGCGCAGGTTGTAGAGGTGGCTGCGCAGGGTGTCGGAATCCGGCAACAGGTCGCCCCAGATCTCGCGCTCGATGTCGCGCCGGCTGACCACGCGCGGGGATTCGCGCATCAGGATCGTCAGCAGCTTGAGGCCGATCGGCGAAATCTGCAGGTCCTGCCCGGCGCGGGTCAGGCGCAGGGTCGCGGTATCCAGCACCAGATCACCCACCTTCAGGACTTCGGCCGATACCTGGCGGCGGTCGCGGCGGATCAGCGCCTTGACCCGCGCCTCGAGTTCGCGGATCTCGAAGGGCTTGATCAGGTAGTCGTCGGCGCCGGCATCGAGGCCGACCAGCTTGTCGTCGAGCGTGTCGCGCGCGGTCAGCATCAGCACCGGGGTCGACTTTTTGGCTTCCTGGCGCAGCTTGCGGCACAGATCCAGGCCGTCCATGCCCGGCAGCATCAGATCCAGCACGATCACGTCGTAACTGTTGGACACCGCCAGATGCAGGCCGGTGATGCCGTCGGCGGCGTAGTCCACCGAATAGCCGCGGCGTTCAAGGAACTCGCCCACCATCTCGGCGATGCTGCGGTTGTCCTCGATCAGCAGAATCAGGCCGGCCTGTTCGTCGCGTGCGTTCATCGGGCTGCTCCGGGTCATTTCACCAATGTGAAGATTGAACCCGGGGCCGGGTGATTCTGCCGTGAAGAGGGCGGGCCACGCGGCGTCAGAGGGTCTTCAACGCCGGCGCCAGCACCGTCCACACATTGGCCAGCACGCGCGGCTCGCCGGCCGCGACCGGATGCAGGCCGTCGGGCTGCATCAGCGCCGGATCCAGCGCCACGCCCTGCAGCAGGAACGGCAACAGCGGCAGATGGTGCTCGCGGGCGAGGTCGGCGTAGATCGCCTGCAGGCCGTCACGATAGGGCGGCCCGTAGTTGACCGGCAGTTCGATGCCCAGCAGCACGACCTTGGCGCCGGCTTGACGGCAGTCGTGGATCATCGTCTGCAGGTTGGCGCGGATCCCGGCCAGCGGCAGGCCACGCAGGCCGTCGTTGGCGCCCAGTTCCAGCAGCACCAGCGCGGGGCGGTAGTGTTTGAGCAGCCCGGGCAGGCGACTGACGCCGTCGGCCGTGGTCGCGCCACTGATGCTGGCATTGATCACCACGCGCGGTGGCCGCATGTTGGCAAGACGCGCGCCGAGCAGATGCACCCAGCCGTCCTGCTCGGCGATGTTGTGCGCGGCGGACAGCGAATCGCCCAGCACCAGGACGGGCCTTGCGACGGAAGCAGCCGCCGGCGCGGCGCAGGCCAGCACCGGCAGCCACGACAACAGCAACAACCACAGGACACGCCGCATGACCGCAGATTCTCTTTTGCTCAGTGCACGCGATGTTAGCAAGGCGCTGGTCGGACCCGAGGGTCGCATCGACATTCTTGCAGGCATCGACATCGAGGTCGCGGTCGGCGCCAGCATCGCCATTGTCGGTGCTTCGGGTTCGGGCAAGACCACCCTGCTCGGTCTGCTCGCCGGACTCGACCTGCCGAGCAGCGGCAGCATCCGTCTCGACGGTCACGCGCTGGAGACGCTGGACGAGGAGGCCCGCGCCGCGTTGCGTCGCCGTCTGGTCGGCTTCGTGTTCCAGTCGTTTCATCTGCTGCCGGCGCTGACCGCGCTGGAAAACGTGATGCTGCCGCTGGAGCTCGAGGGCGAGCCCGCCGCGCGCACGCGTGCGCGCGAGGCGCTGCAGGCCGTGGGCCTGGGCGCGCGCGGCGGTCACTACCCGTACCAGCTTTCCGGCGGCGAGCAGCAGCGCGTGGCGCTGGCACGCGCCTTCGTGCACCGGCCGCGGCTGCTGTTCGCCGACGAACCCACCGGCAATCTGGATCGTCGCACCGGCGCCGGCGTTGCCGAGCTGCTGTTCGCGCTCAACCGCTCGCACGCCACCACGCTGGTGCTGGTGACCCACGATCCGGCGCTGGCCGGGCGCTGCGGACGCATACTGGAGCTGGTCGACGGCCGGCTGGTCGCCGACGCGCCGGCATGAACACGCTGCGCCTGGGCCTGCGCACCTTGCGCCGCGAGTGGCGCCTGCCCGAGCTGCGCACGCTGGCCGCGGCACTGCTGCTGGCGGTCGCCGCGCTGGGCGCGGTGGCGACGCTGGCCGCGCGCGTCGAGGCGGCGCTGCTGGCCAGCGCCGCCGAGCTGATCGGCGGCGACGCCGGCATCAGCGACAACAACCCGCTGCCGCCGATGGTCACGGCCGAAGCGCAGCGCCTCGCGCTCACGATCAACCGCAGCAGCGATTTCCCGTCGGTCGCCTTCAACGGCACGCGCAGTCAGCTGCTGGACGTGCGCGCCACCGATGCGGCCTATCCGCTGCGCGGCACGCTGCGACTGGCCGATGCCGCGGGGCGCATCGATACCGGTCACGGTCCCGCCGCGGGCAGCGTCGATCTCGACCATCGCGCGCTGGTGGCGCTGGGCCTGACCGTCGGCGATCGCGTGCAGATCGGCGGGCGCGAGCTGACCATCGGCGCCGAGATCGTGCGCGAGCCTGACGGCGGCGAGCTGTTCGCGATCGCCCCGCGCGCGCTGATGAACCTCGCCGACGCCAGGGCCGCGGGCCTGCTCGGCGTCGGCAGCCGTGCGCAGCATCGCCTGCTGGTGGCGGGGGCGCCGGCCGCGGTGGATGCGTTCGTGGGCTGGCTGAAAGCCCATCGGCCACCGGATGCCGAACTGATCACGCCGGAGCGCACGCAGCAGCGATTGCGCATCGCCTTTGACCGCGCCGGTGCCTTCCTGCGTCTGTCGGCACTGTTGTCGGCGCTGCTGGCCGGTGTGGCCATCGCGCTGTCGGCGCAGCGCTACGCCCGGCGCAAGACCGACGAGATCGCCCTGCTGCGCGCGCTGGGCGCGCCGCGTGGCCAGGTGCGTACGCTGGTGTTGGTCACCCTGCTGGGCATGGCGTTGCCGGCGCTGCTGCTGGGCGCGCTGCTGGCGCTGGGCCTGTCGAGCGCGGCGTGGACGCTGGCGCATGGGCTGCTGCCCGACACCGCGGACGGCCTGCCGTTGCTGCCCGCGCTGGCGGCCGCGATCGCCGGCCTCGCCCTGCTGCTGGGTTTTGCGCTGCCGCCGCTGGCGCGATTGGCCGAGGTCGCGCCGGTCGCGGTGTTCCGGCGCGGCGCACGACAACGCGTGCGCGCTCTCGATGCGCTGTATCTGCTGCCGGTGCTGGTCGCGCTGGGCCTGGCCTGGTTCGAGAGCGGCTCATTCCGTCTCGCCGGCATCCTCGCCGCCAGTCTGGCCGGCGTGGCCGTGCTCGCCGCATTGCTGGCGGCGCTGCTGCTGGCGCTGATCCGTCGCCTCGCGCCCGGTACCCATCCGGCGCTGCGGCTGGGGCTGGCCGCACTGGCGCGACGGCGCGCGCTCAGCCTGATCCAGGCCACCGCGCTGGCGCTGGGCCTGACCGCGCTGCTGCTGCTCGCGGTGATCGCGCCGGCATTGCTCGACCGCTGGCGAACCGAACTGCCGGCCGACACGCCCAACTGGTTTGCGCTCAACATCCAGGGCGCCCAGCGCGGCGCGGTGACGGCGGCCCTGCACCCGCTCGGGGCCCAGCAGATCAACATGCTGCCACTGGCGGTCGGCAAGCTGGCCAGCATCGACGGCGTGCCGATTGCGCAGGTGCATTTCCACGACCGCGCCACGCACGACTGGGCCGAGCAGCAGCTGCGGCTGTCGTGGAGCGCCGCGCTGCCGCCGTCCAACACCCTGGTCGCGGGTCACTGGTTTGCGGCCGACCCCGCGCAACCCCAGGTCTCGGTCGAACAGGGCTGGGCGCAGCGCTTCGGCGTCAAGCTGGGCGACACCCTGGGCTTTCGCATCGGCGAAGACACCTTTGCCGCGCGCGTCACCAGCCTGCGCAAGGTCG
>JAJYTG010000015.1 GCA_021793195.1 Pseudomonadota bacterium | reverse complement strand
GCATGGATACGCAGATCAACGTCGGCGTGCCGCTGGGTCAGCTGATCGGCCATCCCACCGCCGCGCAGATTGCGCAATTCGGCCTCGCGCTCGACGCCAGCATGATCAGCTTTGTCGGCATCGGCTCGATGGTGCTGGCCTTCGTGCTGTTCTTCTATCTGCTCGGCGCGCTCTACGACGAGCGCAGGGACCGCAGCATCCTGTTCTGGAAGTCGCTGCCGGTTTCCGATCGCGACACGGTGCTGGCCAAGGTGGCGACCGCGATCGTGCTGGCGCCGGTGATCGCCACGGTCGTCGCGCTGGTGGCGTATTTCGCGGTCCTGATCCTGCTCAGCCTGTTCGCGCTGCTGCACGGCGGCAATCCGGTCACCCTGCTGTGGCTGCCTTCGCATCCGCTGCTCATGCTGGTCAAGCTCGCCATCGCCCTGCCGCTGAATGCGTTGTGGGCCTTGCCCACCGTCGGCTGGCTGCTGCTGTGCTCCGCCGCGGTCCGCGCAGCGCCCTTCCTGTGGGCCGTATTGCTGCCGCTGGCTGCCGGAGTACTCAACGGCGTGGTCGGGTTGATGGGCCTGCCCAGCGTACCGGGTGCACTGATGTGGAACATGGGCGTGCTGCGCCTGCTGGGCAGCACCTTTCCCGGCTGGTTCGCTCATCTGATGGCGACGCGGCCGGGCAACTTCGACCCTCTCCGCGACGGCGTGCTCGGTTTCGATCTGCTGGGCCGCGGCTACATGATGCCCGGCCTCTGGATCGGCGCGCTGATCGGCATCGCGATGATTGTCGCAGCGATCGTCTTCCGCCGCCGCAACAGCGATTTCTGAACCCGGTCCACGCGCCACCCGACGGCCGCCGGAACGATCCGGCGGCCGTCGGGTGCATCGACATCCGGATACTTACCTGAGGATGCCGATGACCCGATACACGTTGGGGCCGATCCGCTGCAGCCCGGTCTGGCCGAGGGCAAGGTGGCCCACCAGCCAGTAGCGACTGCGGCCGTAACTGTCCTGACGCACGACCATCGCCGCATCGGTGCCGGTGTAGAGCACGTCGCCGCTGCGCAGAGCAGACACATCGAGCGTTGACTCGACACCACGGCCATCGGCATACAGGCGCTGCAGCTGGGCGCGCACCGGACTGGCGGCGTTCGGCACCCGGCCGTCGAGCACGGCCGCATCGCTGCCGTTGCGCAGTTGCAAGGAAGCCAGCGGATCGATGCTGCCGATCACCTCGTAGCGGCCCTGTCCCAGCGGACGGTACTGCGCGCGCTCCAGATTCGCGTTGCCGGTCAGCCAGTACATGGCCTGTCCGAGCGCGTCGCGGCGCACCACGGCACGCAGGTCACCGTTGACATAAACCACGTCGCCCGGTTCGAGCTGCGATTCGTGCAGATCGCCGAAGGCCGGCCGACCGGCGTTGAGGACCTGCTGCATTTCCTGGCGCAATTCGGCTTCCACCGCCGCGGAGTCGCGACTGGTCTGCAGTGCCGCGGTTGCCGCCGCCGGCACAGGCGTGGCGTGCACCGGCTGCTGGGGCTTGACGGCTGGCAGCGCGCTGGCCGCGGGAGCTGGCGCAACCGCAGCGGGTGCCATCGCCACCGCCGCGTTTGATGCGGGTGGCACTGGAGGTGCGGATGGTGCGCTCGGCGCCACCGGCGCCACGGCCACCCTTTGCGGCTGGATGGTAGCGGGGGGTGCGGCCACGTGCGATTCCGGCGCATGCGCCACACGGCGCGGCGGCATCGCGTGCACAACCACCGGCGGCGGCACGGGTGCAGCCACTGGCGTGGCCGCTCGGTCGCTCAGGCGGATCAGGACATGTTCGAAAAAGCTGTCGTTGAACCGGATGTCGGCCGCGGGGTCGGCGGCATGAATGGCCTTGGCGATGCGCGCCTGCCAGTAGCTGGGCGCGTTGACGACCAGCACCTTGTGCTCGCTCGCCGCTTCGCGCGCGATCCGGGCGAGTTGGGCGTCGGCCTTGCCGGCCGTCAGCTGGCGTCCTGGAATCAGGACATCCTGGGCATGAACTGCACCGCTCGCAGTGAGCAGTATCATCAAAAGCAGCCGCTTGTGCATGGGAACTCCGTTTGCATGGGGGAATAACCTGCGCCAGGTCCCGACTCGGGAACCGCCGCTGCGAGCCCCATGCTGGGGGCATGGGCCGCGTCACCGGCGATCAGGATCTCGCGCTGCTTGAACGCTGTCGACGGATGTGGCCCGCCGGCAGTCGGGAACCTCAGCCTGCAGACGATCCTCCGCCGTGAACACCGCCACGGGTCAGGGCAAGCGGGTCGAGCAACGCCTCGATCTGCTTGCGCGGCAGGCCGGTGGTCTCGATCGCGACGTCGAGGATCGGCCGCTTTTCCTTGTAGGCCCTCTTGGCCGTCGCGGCGCCCTTTTCGTAGCCGATCACCGGATTGAGTGCCGTGATCAGAATCGGATTCCGGGCCAGCGCCTCGTCGATGCGCGCCGTATTGACCTTGAATCCGGCGATGGCACGGTCGGCCAGCAGCCGGGATGCACTGGCAAGCAATGCGATCGACTGCAGCAGGTTGTGCGCGATCAGCGGCAGCATCACGTTGAGCTGGAAGTTGCCCGACTGCCCGCCGAGGGTGATCGCGGCGTCGTTGCCGATCACCTGCGCGCAAACCATGGTCATGGCCTCGGGGATCACCGGGTTGACCTTGCCCGGCATGATCGACGAACCCGGCTGCAGCGCCGGCAGTTCGATCTCGCCGAGACCGGCCAGCGGCCCGGAGTTCATCCAGCGCAGGTCGTTGCTGATCTTCATCAGCGCGCAGGCCAGCGCCTTGAGCTGGCCGGACAGCTCGACCGCCGAATCCTGCGCGGACATGCCTTCGAAGTAGTTGGCGGCCGACTCGAACTTCACCTTGGTCATGCGCGACAGCTCGGCGGCGACACGCGGACCGAAGTCGACATCGGCGTTGATGCCGGTGCCGACCGCGGTCCCGCCCTGCGGCAGCCGACGCATGCGCCGCAGGCTGTCGGCGATCCGCTCCTCGGCCGCACGGATCTGTGCCGACCAGCCTGACAGCTCCTGGCCGAAGGTCACCGGCATCGCGTCCATCAGATGCGTGCGCCCGGTCTTGACGACTTTCTGCAACTCCCGCGCGCGCCGCTCGACGGTCTTGCGCAGGTGAGCCAGCGCCGGCAGCAGATCCTCGCTGGCGCCCAGCGTCGCGCTGACGTGGATCGCGGTCGGAATCACGTCGTTGGAGCTCTGGCCCATGTTGACGTGGTCGTTGGGATGCACCCGGGTGCCGGCCTGCGCCGCGAGGTGCGCGATCACCTCATTGGCATTCATGTTCGAGCTGGTGCCGGAGCCGGTCTGGAACACGTCGATCGGGAAGTGCGCGTCGAACTCGCCGGCGGCGACGCGCTCGGCCGCCTTGCGGATGGCCTTGGCCAGCGGCTTCTTCAACTGGCCGAGATCGGCATTGGCCTGCGCCGCGGCCGACTTGATCAGACCCAGCGCGCGGATGAACCCGCGCGGCATGCGCATGCCGGAGATCGGAAAATTGTCGACGGCGCGCTGCGTCTGCGCGCCCCACAACGCATCGGCAGGCACCTTCAGTTCGCCCATGCTGTCGTGCTCGATGCGAAATGCGCTCATGCGGAGGGTCCTGTCGATGGATGAGAAACAGCTGGCAATTATAGCCCGGTGTAGAATTCATGGCCCTTGCCGGCCGTACGGATGCCATGGATCACCCCGCCCTCGTCGCCCTGTCACCGCTCGATGGCCGTTATGCCGCGAAGGCTGCGCCGCTGCGCCCGATCTTCAGCGAGCATGGCCTGATGCATCGCCGCGTGAGGGTCGAGATCGCCTGGCTGCTGGTGCTGGCCGACCATCCGGGAATCGCCGAGCTGCAGGCCTTCGGCAACGATCAGCGCGCGGCGCTGCTGGCCATCGGCGAATCGTTTCGCGTCGACGACAGCGCGCGCATCAAGGCGATCGAGCACGGAACCAATCACGACGTCAAGGCGGTCGAGTACTTCATCAAGGAGCGCATGGGCGACGATGCGACGCTGGCCGCGGCGCGCGAGTTCGTCCACTTCGCCTGCACCAGCGAGGACATCAACAACCTGGCCTACGCACTGATGCTGCGCGACGCGCGGGTGGATGTGCTGCTGCCGGCGCTGGATGCGCTGGGCGCACGACTGCACGACCTCGCGCACGCGCACGCGGACCTGCCGATGCTGTCGCGCACCCACGGACAGACCGCTACGCCGACCACGCTGGGCAAGGAGTTCGCCAACGTCGCGGCACGGCTCGATCGCCAGCGCGCGCAGCTGGCGGCCATCGGCATCCCCGGCAAGATCAACGGCGCGGTCGGCAACTACAACGCGCACATGATCGCCTACCCCGAGGTGGACTGGCAGCAGCTCGCGCGAGGCTTCGTCGAGAGCCTGGGCCTGCAGTGGAATCCCTACACCACGCAGATCGAGCCGCACGACGGCATCGCCGAATACTGCGACGCGCTGCGTCGTGCCAACACCGTGCTGATCGATCTCGCCCGCGACGTCTGGGGCTACATCGCGCTGGGCTATTTCCGTCAGACCCTGCGCGCCGGCGAGGTCGGCTCCTCGACCATGCCGCACAAAGTCAACCCCATCGACTTCGAGAATGCCGAGGGCAACTTCGGCCTCGCGAATGCCTTGCTCGGGCATTTCGCGGAAAAACTGCCGATCAGCCGCTGGCAGCGCGACCTCACCGACTCCACCGTGCTGCGCGCCCTCGGCACCGCCTTCGGTCACACCCTGGTCGCTCTGGAATCGCTGCTGAAGGGACTGGACAAGCTGCAGGTCGCACCCGAGCGGATTGCAGCCGACCTCGACGCCAGCTGGGAAGTGCTGGCCGAAGCGGTGCAGACGGTGATGCGTCGCCATGGCCTGCCCGAGCCTTACGAGCAGCTCAAGGCGCTGACGCGCGGACAAGGCATCACCCGTGAAACGATGCAGGCCTTCATTGCAGGCCTCGCGCTGCCGGACCCCGCCATGCAGCGCCTGCTGGCCTTGACGCCGGCCGGTTACACCGGCCTGGCCGCCGAGCTTGCGAAAACGATCTGACGCCGCGCATCAGTCCAGCATGCCGGCCTACTCGACTCCCGAAGAACGCGCTGCGCAGGGTGTGGTCGAGATCGTCGGCCCGGACCTGGACCGAGCGTTGGCGTTCTACGTGGCGCTCGATTTTCGTATCGAACGCCGAACCGGCGACTTCGCGGTCGTGAACCGCGGGGGTTGCCGTCTGTTCCTGGCGCAGAACCGCAACGCACCGACAGACAAACGGTGGACCAACCTGCGGATCGTGGTGAACGACGTCGATGCTGTCTGGACGCGCGCCAACGAACTCGGTCTGCCCATCGTGGTCGCCGTCGGCGATCGCCCCTACGGACTGCGCGACTTCACCCTGGCCGATCCATCGGGTTTCGAGATTCGCTTCGCTCAGCCGATCTGATGCACGCCCTGGCAACCAGGTCTTCCTGACAAACGGCACCGCTAGAATGGTGCGATGACCGACATCGTGCGTCGCCGCAGTACGTTCCCCATGGAGGTTCGCGCCCGGCGCGGCCAGCCGCTGGGCATGCCGCCGGCGCGCTTTCTGCGCGATTACTGGCAGAAGCAGCCACTGCTGATCCGCAGCGCTTTTCCCGGCTTCAAGCCGCCGCTCGCCCCGGAGGACCTCGCCGGGCTGTCCTGCGAGGACGGCGTGCTGGCGCGACTGGTGCTGCACGATCGCCGCACGGATCGCTGGCGCGTCGAGCAGGGGCCGTTCGCGGAGGCACGCTACGCCGCACTGCCGACGCGCGACTGGACACTGCTGGTCCAGGACGTCGACAAGTGGGATGCCGATGTCGCTGCATTGCTTGACGATTTCGACTTCCTGCCGCGCTGGCGCATCGACGACGTGATGGTCAGTTACGCCGTCGACGGCGGCGGTGTCGGTCCGCATGTCGATCAATACGACGTCTTCCTGTTGCAGGGCAAGGGCGTTCGCCGCTGGCGCATCAGTACCGATCCCGCGGCACCGCAGGCATTGCGCGGCGGCGTCGAGCTGAAGATGCTCGCCGACTTCAGCGCCACCCACGACTGGCGTCTCGAGCCCGGCGACATGCTCTATCTGCCGCCCGGCATCGCCCACGACGGCGTCGCCGAAGGCGATGGCATGACGATCTCGATCGGCATGCGCGCTCCGGCGCGGTCCGAGCTGCTGCTCGATCTCGCCGAGCACCTCGCCGAGCGACTGCCGGAAACGCAGCGCTACGCCGACCGCGATCTGACGCCGGCACGCGCCGATGGCGAAATCGATGCCGCGGCACTGGCACGGGTGCGCCATGCACTGGGGCCGCTGGCTGCCACGCTGGCGACGCCGGAACTGGCTGACTGGTTCGGCCGCTTCATCACGCGCTATCGTTCCGCGCAAACGGCCTCGCCACCGCCGCGGCCGACCACGCCCGCCGCCTTCGTCGCCGCGCTGCGGGCCAGCCGGCCTCTGCTGCGGCACCCCTGGAGCCGCTGCGCCTGGTCACGCCGCGGCCGTGGCGCGACGCTGTACGTCGCGGGGCAGGCACTGCCGTGCTCGCGCGCGGCAGCCGTGATCGTGTGCGGGCCTGTCGCGATACCCGCGGACGCGGTGCGGGCTTTGCCGGCAACGGATCGGCAGCGGCTGTGCGATCTGCTCAACGACGGTCATCTGCGTTTTGGCCCGAGGCCGAGGGAACACTGATGATCGACGGCGCCTTCTTTCTCGAACCCGCAAACTGGGAGACCGATCAGGCCGACCTCAGGGCGGTGCGGATGGCGGTGTTCGTGGTCGAACAGGCCATCCCCGAGAGCGACGAGTGGGATGCGCTGGATGCACCCTCGCAGCACCTGCTGGCACGCGATGCGACCGGCCGTGCCATCGGCTGCGGCCGGCTGACGCCTGATCGCACCATCGGCCGCATGGCGGTCCTGCGCGAGTGGCGCGGCCGCGGCGTCGGCGAGGCGCTGCTGCGCTCGCTGGTCGAGCAGGCACGCGCGCTCGGCTGGCCGGAAGTCGTACTGCACGCCCAGGTACAGGCGATCCCCTTCTATGCGCGGCAGGGTTTCACGCCCTTCGGTGATGTCTACGATGAATGCGGCATCCCCCATCAGCGCATGCGCCTGGTGCTGACGGCGCCCGCGCCGCCGCCCGCGCAGCGCGGCATGGCGTCCGTGCGACCGATCGCACGCGCGCTCGAGGCGGTCAGCCGCGATGAGGCGATCGCGGCGGTGCTCACCCTGCTCGGCGACGCCCGGCATGCGATGGCGTTTTATACCCGTGAGCTCGACCCCGGGTTGCTCGACGCCGACCCGGTCCTGGAGGCCCTGCGCGAACTGGCCCTGCGTGGGCGCGGCGCCGAGCTGCGCCTGCTGGTGCAGGATCCGCTCGGCGCCCTGCGCGACGGTCATCGCCTGATCGCGCTGGCTCAACGCCTGCCCAGCGTGATCCGCTTGCGCGTGCCGGTCGAGGACAGCGACCGCCAGTACGCGGCGGCGTTCGCGCTCAACGATGTCGGCGGTTATCTGCTGCGCCCGCTCGGCAACCGCTACGAGGGCCAGGGCAGCACCTGCGATCCCGGCCAGCAAGCGCAGTTGCTGCGCTACTTCGAACAGGTCTGGGAACGCTCGCAACCTGCCGCCGCGCTGCGGCCGCTGGAGCTTTGACCCGCAGCATCACCGCCGTACCAATGACGCTCGCGCCGGGACGGAGCAATTGCCGCGCCGCAGCAGGCAACGGCTATAATTCGAAGGCTTTCCTGCCGCGATGGCCGGAAAGCCGCTTCCGGGCGCGCGCGTGGCGCGCCCCATGCTGTCCCTCGGTAATGACGTGAGCGCCCATCTGATCCGCGAGTTTTTCGAATCGAGCCCGATCGCCGACGGCAATGCCGCTTATGTCGAAGCGCTGTACGAGGCGTGGCTGACCGACACCAGTGCCATCGCGCCGGAATGGCGCCATTACTTCGAATCCCTGAAAGGCCGCGAAGCCGGCGACGTTCCGCACGCGAATGTCGTCGCCCGGATCGAGGCGGCGCAGCGACTGAACGGCCACGCGCGAGCCGCGGCGCCCGTCGATGACGCGCATGCACGCAAGCAGGCAGCAGTGCTGCGACTGCTGACGGCCTTTCGTTCGCGCGGCCATCTGGCCGCCGATCTCGATCCGCTGGGTCTCGCGGTCAGGCCCACGGCGCCGGATCTCGAACTGGCGTTCCACGGCCTGTCCGCGGCCGATCTCGATACCGAGTTCGACACCGGCACCTATGGCGCGGCGACGCGTCTCCGGCTCAAGGACCTGGTCGCCCACCTCAAGGCGACCTATACCGGCAGCATCGGCGCCGAGTTCATGCACATCAGCGACGCCGAGCAGCGGCGCTGGCTCTATTCGCGCCTGGAGCAGGCCGACGGCCGCGCCGCGCTCGGCCACGACGAGCAAATCCGGGTACTGGAAAAACTCACTGCCGCCGACGGACTCGAGCGCTACCTGCACACCCGCTACGTCGGTCAGAAGCGCTTCGCCCTGGAAGGCGGCGACAGCCTGATCCCGCTGCTCGACGAGGTGATTCGTCGCGGCGGCTCGGCCGGCGTGCGCGAATTCGTGATCGGCATGGCGCATCGGGGCCGCCTCAACGTGCTGGTCAACACGCTGGGCAAGGCACCGAGCAAGCTGTTCGACGAGTTCGAGGGCAAGTTCGACCATCCCGACGACCCGGCGCATTCCGGCGACGTCAAGTACCACCTCGGTTTCAGCGCCGACGTCGCGACACCCGGCGGCGCGGTGCACCTGGCGCTGGCGTTCAACCCCTCGCACCTGGAGATCGTCAACCCGGTCGTCGCCGGCTCGGTGCGCGCGCGGCAGACGCGCAGTCACGATGATGGTGATGCCGTCGTCGCGGTGCTGATCCACGGTGACGCCGCGTTCGCCGGCCAGGGCGTCGGCATGGAGCTGCTCAACATGTCGCAGGCGCGCGGCTTCGCGATCGGCGGCACCCTGCACATCGTCATCAACAATCAGATCGGGTTCACCATCTCCGACCCGCATGATGCGCGTTCGACGCTGTACTGCACGGACCTCGCCAAGATGGTCAACGCGCCGGTGTTCCACGTCAACGGCGACGATCCCGAGGCGGTACTGCTGGTGACGCGGCTGGCCTGCGACTTCCGCCGCACCTTCAAGCGCGACGTGGTGATCGACCTGGTCTGCTACCGCCGTCTCGGCCACAACGAAGCGGACGAACCCGCCGCGACCCAGCCGCTGATGTACCAGGTGATCCGCGCCCGGCCGACGGCGCGCGAGCTGTACGCGCAGCGCCTGATCGCGGCCGGTGTGCTCGATGCCGCCGCCGCGCAGGCGATGGTCGACGGCTACCGCAGGAAGCTCGAGGCCGGCGAGCCGGTCGCCGAGCTGGCCGCCAATCCGCGCGAAGGACTGCTGGTGGACTGGAGCCGCCATCTCGGCGGCCGGCTCGATACGCCCGCCGCGACCGGTGTCGAACGCAAGACGCTGGCCGCACTGCTCGACGTCATCCTCGACGTCAGCACCATCAAGCTGCACCCGCGCGTGGCCAGGATCTACGACGACCGCCGCAAGATGGCGGCCGGCGAGCTGCCACTGGACTGGGGCTTCGCCGAGAATCTGGCCTACGCCAGCCTGATCCGCGACGGCTACGGCCTGCGCCTGGTCGGCCAGGACTCGGCGCGCGGCACCTTCTTCCATCGCCACGCCGTGCTGCACGACCAGGCCACCGACACCACCGTGATGCCGCTGGCGCGCGTGCGCGAGGGCGCCGAGGTGACGGTCGTGGACTCGTTGCTGTCGGAAGAAGCGGTGATGGCATTCGAATACGGCTATGCCACGGCCGACCCCGATACGCTGGTGATCTGGGAGGGCCAGTTCGGCGACTTCGCCAACGGTGCCCAGGTCGTGATCGACCAGTTCATCAGCTCGGGCGAGGCCAAGTGGGGCCGCCTCTGCGCGCTGACGCTGTTCCTGCCGCACGGCTACGAAGGCCAGGGCCCCGAGCATTCCTCGGCGCGCCTTGAGCGCTACCTGCAGCTGTGCGCGCTGGACAACATGCAGGTCTGCGTGCCGACCACGCCGGCGCAGGCGTTCCACCTGATCCGCCGGCAGATGCTGCGGCCCTGCCGCAAGCCGCTGATCGTGATGACGCCGAAATCGCTGCTGCGTCACAAGCTGGCGGTGTCGACGCTGGATGACCTCGCCAGTGGCGGCTTCCGGTTGGTGATCGGCGACGCACGCCTGAAGAACGCGAAGAAGGTGCGGCGCGTGGTGCTGTGCTCGGGCAAGGTCTACTACGATCTGCTCGAAGAGGCCGACAAGCGCTCGCTGAGCGACGTCGCGCTGGTGCGCGTCGAGCAGCTGTATCCGTTCCCGCGCGACGAGGTCCGCGACGAACTGGCGAGATATGCGACCGCGAAAGAAGTGGTCTGGTGCCAGGAAGAGCCGATGAACCAGGGCGCCTGGTTCCAGATCCGCCATCATCTGCAGGCGTGCATTTCCAGCCGGCACCACCTGTCCTACGCCGGGCGTGCCCGCTCGCCGGCACCCGCCTGCGGACATTTCGGCACTCATCAGATCGAACAGGCCGCACTGGTCGAGCAGGCGTTGGCCGCGCCGATCGCCGCCGACCACGCTGCCGAATGACCGCCTCTCCCCCGAACGCACTGACCGCACGCCTCCTCAAGGACGCCATCCATGGCCATCGAAGTCAAAGTTCCGGTTCTGCCTGAATCCGTATCCGACGCCACCATCGCCACCTGGCACAAAAAGCCGGGCGACACGGTCAGGCGCGACGAGAACCTGGTGGATCTCGAAACCGACAAGGTGGTGCTTGAAGTGCCCTCGCCGGTGGACGGCGTGATCAGGCAGATCCTCAAGCAGACCGGCGATACCGTGACCAGCCAGGAGCTGCTCGCCGTGCTTGAGGAGGGTGCAGCAGCCGCACCGGCCAAAGCCGCACCGGCTGCCAAGGCTGAAACCCCGAAGTCGACGACGGCCGCCAAGGCCGCGCCAGCCGCCGCCGCGAGCGGCGAGCCCTCGCCCGCCGCGCGTCGCGTCGCCAGCGAAAGCGGCATCGATCCGGCGCAGGTGTCCGGCAGCGGCCGCGACGGCCGCGTGATCAAGGAGGACGTGGTCGGCCATGCCAAGGCGCCGCCTTCCGTCGCCACATCGGCGGCGAAGCCGACACCGGGCACGCGCGCCGAGGAACGCGCGCCGATGACGCGCATGCGCGCCAAGATCGCCGAGCGCCTGATGCAGTCGAAGAACTCGATCGCGATGCTGACCTCGTTCAACGAGATCAATCTCGCCCGCGTCAGCGCGCTGCGCAAGGAGCTGGGTGAGCCGTTCGAGAAGACCCACGGCATCAAGCTCGGCTATATGAGTTTCTTCGTGCGCGCCGCCTGCGAGGCGCTGAAGCGCCATCCGGTGGTCAATGCCTCGGTGGACGGCAACGACGTCATCTACCACGGCTACCAGGACATCTCGGTGGCGGTCTCCACCGACAAGGGACTGGTAACGCCGGTGCTGCGCGATGCGCAGGGCATGGGTTTCGCCGACATCGAAAAAGCCATTGCCAATTTCGCCAAAAAGGCGCGCGAGGGCGGCCTCACGCTGGAGGACCTTCAGGGCGGCACCTTCACCATCACCAACGGCGGCACCTTCGGGTCGCTGTTCTCCACGCCCATCGTCAACCCGCCGCAAAGTGCGATCCTCGGCATGCACACCATCAAGGAGCGCGCCATCGTCGAGAACGGTCAGGTGATCGCCGCGCCGATGATGTACGTGGCGATCAGCTACGACCATCGCATCATCGACGGCAAGGACGCAGTGCTGTTCCTGGTCGACATCAAGAACCAGCTGGAGAATCCGCAGCGCATGCTGCTCGGTTTGTGAGCCAGATGCCGGGACTCGGGACCCGGCAGAAGCCAAAAGACGGTACTCGGCTCGGCAAGGTTTTGCTCTTGCGGGTTCCGGGTCCCGGGTCCCGGGTCCCGATTCAGGAATTCAGACACCATGTCAGAACAATTCGACGTCATCGTCATCGGCGGCGGCCCCGCCGGATATCACGCCGCAATCCGCGCCGCACAACTTGGTCTGAAGACCGCCTGCATCGACGCCTGGTCCGGCAAGGACGGCAAACAGGCACTGGGCGGCACCTGCCTCAACGTCGGCTGCATTCCCTCCAAGGCCCTGCTGGATTCGTCACGCCAGTTCTGGAACCTGACCCACGGCTTCGAAGCGCACGGCATCAGCGCCAAGGACCCGAAGATCGACGTCAGCGCGATGGTCGGGCGCAAGGAAAAAATCGTCAAGCAATTCACCGGCGGCGTGGCCTTGCTGTTCAAGTCGAACAAGGTCACCTCGTTCTTTGGCAAGGGTCGGCTGCTGAAGGATCGTCAGGTCGAGATCACCGCGCCCGACGGCAGCCAACAGACGATCGCCGCGACCAATGTGATCATTGCCACCGGTTCGGCGCCGATCGAGCTGCCATTCGCCAGGTTCGACGGCAAGCTGATCGTCGACAACGCCGGTGCTCTCGAATTCACCGGCGTACCCAGGCGTCTCGGCGTGATCGGCGCGGGCGTGATCGGTCTCGAGCTGGGCAGCGTGTGGAAGCGGCTCGGCAGCGACGTCACCATTCTCGAAGCGCTGCCCGACTTTCTGGCTGCCGCCGACGTCGACATCGCCAAGGCCGCGGCGCGCGAATTCGCCAAGCAGGGCCTGAAGATCGAACTGGGCGCCAAGCTGCTGAAGGCGGAGATCAAGGGCAGCGAGGTGCATCTGACCTACGCCGGCAAGGACGGCGAGAAGTCGCTGGTCGTCGACAAGCTGCTGGTCGCCGTCGGCCGCCGCGCTTACACCGAAGGGGTGCTGGGTGACGGCAGCGGCGTCGCGCTCGACGAGCGTGGCCGCGTGGTCGTCGACGAGCATTGCTGGACCGGCGTCGAGGGCGTATGGGCCGTGGGTGACTGCGTGCGCGGCCCGATGCTCGCGCACAAGGGCTTCGAGGAAGGCATCGCGGTCGCCGAACTGATCGCCGGCAGGGCCGGGCACGTCAGTTACGACACGATCCCGTGGGTGATCTACACCGAGCCCGAGATCGCCTGGGCCGGCAAGACTGAAAAGCAGCTCCAGGACGAGGGCGTGCCCTACAAGACCGGCAGCTTCCCGTTCGCCGCGGTCGGCCGCGCGGTCGCCATGAACGAGCCGGCCGGCATGGTCAAGGTCATCGCCCATGCCGAGACCGACCGCATCCTCGGCGTGCACATGGTCGGCGCCTGCGTCTCCGAGCTGATCGCCGAGGCGGTGGTGGCGATGGAGTTCAAGGGCTCGGCCGAGGATCTGGCGCGCATCATCCACGCGCACCCGACGCTCAGCGAAGCCGTGCACGAAGCCGCCATGGCCGTGGACAAGCGCGCCATCCACAAAGTCAATTGAAGTCAGGATGACTTCATCCCGTGCAGGCCATGGATGGCCGCTGGCACGGGATCCAAGTCAAACGCGACTTCATCCCGTGCAGGCCATGGATGGCCGCTGGCACGGGATCCAAGTCAAACGCGACTTCATCCCGTGCAGGCCAGGGATGGCCGCTGACACGGGATCCAAGTCAAATGCGACTTCATCCCGTGCAGGCCAGGGATGGCCGCTGACACGGGATCCAAGTCAAACGCACTTCATCCCGTGCAGGCCAGGGATGGCCGCTGACACGGGATCCAAGTCAAACGCGACTTCATCCCGTGCAGGCCATGGATGGCAGTCGGCACGGGATCCGGCGTATTTTCCGACATCGACAAATCCCGGATGACCAAGGCGATGACCCCCGACCGTTTCGAAGCCTTCCGCATCCACAGCGACGCCACCGGCCATCGGGCGGGCATCGAATCGCTGACGCTGGATGATCTCAATCCCGGCGAGGTGGTGATCAAGGTCGCCTACTCGTCGGTCAACTACAAGGACGCGCTGGCCGGCAGCGGCAAGGGCAGGATCCTGCGCCGCTCGCCGCTGGTCGGCGGCATCGATGTCGCCGGTCACGTCGTGGCGTCGAGCGATGCGCGTTTCAAGGAAGGCGATGCCGTGCTGTGCACCGGCAGCGGCCTGTCGGAAACCCGTGATGGCGGCTACGCGGAGTACGCCCGGCTCGAGGGCGACTGGATGATCCCGCTGCCGCCCGGCCTGAGTCTGCGCGAAAGCATGATCCTCGGTACCGCCGGTTTCACCGCCGCCTTGTCGCTGCTGCGCATGCAGGACAATCATCAGCGCCCGCAGCTCGGCCCCATCGCGATTACCGGTGCGACCGGCGGCGTCGGCATGCTGGCGACGGCGATCTTCAGTCGGGTCGGCTATGCCGTGCACGCCATCAGCGGAAAGCCCGAGCATGCCGATTTCCTGCGCGCGCTGGGCGCCGACGAAGTGCTCGACCGCCGCGTCTTCCGGCCCGGTCAGCGCCCGCTGGAATCCGTGCGCTACGGGGGTGCGCTGGACAATGTCGGTGGCCCGACGCTGGCCGGCCTGCTGCCAATGATCGCACCCTGTGGCAACGTCGCCGCATGCGGCCTCGCGGCCAGCGCGGATCTCGCTACCACGGTGATGCCCTTCATCATCCGCGGCGTCAGTCTGCTCGGCATCGCCTCGGCCGCCACGCCGCGCGATCAACGCGAACGGGTGTGGACGCACCTCGCCAGCGACTGGAAGCCGGCGCAGCTGGATGCCATCGCGACCCGGGAAATCACCCTGTCCGAGCTGCCTGTCGTGTTCGCGCGCATGCTGGCCGGGGAGTCGCTTGGCCGCACTCTGGTGAAGATCGACGCGTGAGACAGCTGATCGACGCCGTTCGCGGTCGTTGCCATCCATGGTGGCGGCATGTGGTTCTCTCGCCTGCCTTTCGCGATCATGGCGCTCCGGGTGATAATGAAAGCATTCCGGGTTTGATTCCATTCCGCAGCATGGGGAAACATTGATGGCGCGCATCCTGATCGTGGACGATTCGCCTTCGCAGCTGGTCGGCCTCAAGCGCATGGTCGAAAAGCTGGGCCATCAGGTTGTCACTGCCGAGGACGGTTCCGCCGGAGTCGAGGCGGCGCGCCGTGAAAAGCCCGACCTGATCCTGATGGACGTGGTGATGCCGAACCTCAACGGGTTCCAGGCCACACGCACGATCTCCAAGGATCCCGGCACCGCGCACATCCCGATCATCCTGGTGACGACCAAGGATCAGGAAACCGACAAGGTCTGGGGCCTGCGTCAAGGTGCCAGGGGTTACCTGACCAAGCCGATCAACGAAGCCGAGCTCGGCTCCATCATGCGCGAGACGCTGGGCGGCTGAGCATTCCGCAACGCTCCGCGACTCGATGCGTCAGGCGCGGGCGCTTCGGGCTTCCTCGGTTGCAGGCAGGGAATCGGGGCCCCCGCACCCGGCAGCCATGAATATGCGACAGTAGCCGCGTCGCGGGGCAACCGGGCACGGGAAGCGCATGGCCATCTGGCTACCGCTGCTGTGGATGGCAACAGGCGCCTGCCTGTTCGCCGGCATCCACTTCATGCATGTCGGCTCGCAGCGCCGTACCGACCGGGTCTATCTCGCATTCGGCTGGTTCTGCCTGCTGGTCGGGGCCTACAACGCGCTTTCCGCCCAGTTGCAGATGCTCGACGACGTCAGGTCGATCGTGCCCGTCGAGCGTGCGCACGTTGCCGTCGCCTGCCTGGTCTTCCCGGCGGCTGTCTGGTTTTTCGGCCTGTATACCGGACTGCGTCATTGGCGCCGCTGGCTCGCGGTCGCGGCCGTGATTTTCGCCGTGCTCCTGGCGCTCGACCTGGCATCGACGCCCAGCCTGTTGCTGTCGGGCATCACCCTGCTGCCCCCGCTCACCCTGCCGTGGGGCGAGAGCATCACTCAGTTTTCCGGGGCACCAACGCGTTTCGCCTGGCTTTACTACCTTGCCACCTTCCTCGTCTATCTGTGGGCGGTCTGGCGCTGCTGGGTCCTGTGGCGCCAAGACACCGGCGAACGCGCACTGCCGTTGGCGATCTACATCATGATCCAGCTGGCCGCCCAGGCCTATGCCGAATATGTGACGGTCGCGGGCATCCGTTCGATCGACTGGGATGCCGTCCCGTTCCTGGCCCTGGTTCTGCTGGTCAGCCGCTCGCTGACCCGCGAGATGCAATTGCAGAGCGACGCGCTGGCCACGGGCATCGAGGACTTGCGCACCGAAAGTGCCCGCCTCCTCCAGGCGCAACAGCGTCTGCGGCATTTGGCCTATCACGATGCCTTGACCGATCTGCCCAATCGCCGCGCCCTCTGGGAGGGCATCTCGGAGGCCATCGAAAGCAGCCGATCCAACGGTGCTGATGGCGCCCTGATCGTTCTCGACCTCGATCACTTCAAGATCATCAACGATGCCCTGGGCCATGGCGTCGGCGATCAGCTGCTGTGCGGGATCGCCGATCGGCTGCGCCTGGCCTACCCTGACGCACGCTGCGCGGCACGTCTGGGCGGCGACGAATTCGCCCTGCTCCTGGACCGCCTCGGGGACGATGCCGCCCTGGCCCGGCGCGCCGCCGGCCGTATCGCCGAGGAGCTGATGCAAAAGCTCGCCGAGCCGTTTCATCTTGGCGAGCATGAACTGACCACGGGCATCAGCGCCGGCATCACGATGGTGCAAGCCGACACCGAGAGCGCCGAAACGCTATTGCGCCAGGCGGATCTTGCCCTGCATCGGGCCAAGGCATCCGGTCGCAGCACCACGGCCGTGTACAGCGCGTTCATGCAGGACGATGCGAAACGCCGCCTTGCTCTCGAGAAAGGGCTGCGCCTGGCCATCGAGCGCGACGAACTTCAGCTTTTCTTCCAGCCACAGGTCGATGGGCGCGGCCGGCTGGTCGGCGCCGAGGCCCTGGTGCGCTGGAAGCACGCCGGGTTCGGATACGTGGAACCCGGCGATTTCATTCCCCTGGCCGAGGAAACCGGGCTGATCCATCCGCTGGGCCGCTTCGTATTGCAGCGCGCCTGCGCGCTACTGCGCGCGTGGCCCACTTCGCCGGTTCCGCCGCCGCGACTGGCGATCAACATCAGCCCCTGGCAGCTGGCGCTGCCCGATTTCGTGGCCATGGTGACCGAAACGCTCCGGGCTTCGGGAATCGAATCGAGCCTGATCACCCTCGAAATCACCGAGAGCTCATTCCTGCACGATGTGGTCGATGCAGCGACCAAGATTCGCCAGCTCGATGCCTTCGGCATCCGCGTCGCGATCGATGATTTCGGTACCGGCTATGCCTCGATCGCGACACTGAAGGCGCTCCCGGTCAGGGAGCTCAAAATCGACCAGGTCTTCATCCGCGACATGACCACGTCTCCCAGGGACCGTTTCGTCGAGGCGGTGATCACTCTGGCCCGAAGCATGGATCTTCATATCGTGGCCGAGGGTGTCGAGACCGAAGGGCAGCGTGCGGCACTTGTGGCCATGGGATGCAACGCATTCCAGGGCTACCTGATCAGCAGGCCGCTCGACCAGGCGGCATTGCTCGATTGGGCGCAACGCAATGCCGCCCGCATCGCGCACGTCTGACAACCGGCGCTGCGGACTGCCGCGGGACGCCTGGCCTCATGACCCCCGCTTGGCCCGCGCGCCAACGATCCCGTCACTGCCGCGGATCGAACCCCGCAAACGCCTGCTCGAAAGCCTCGTATGCCTTGCGCGCGTCCGCATCACCGGCAGCGGGCGTGCGAATGGCGAGTTCGACGATCTGGTCGCCGGACGGATGCCCGGGCATGCCGCGGCCCTTGAGCCGTAGCCGGCGCCCGCTCTGGGACCCGGCAGGCACCTTCAGCTCGACCGTGCCGGCCAGCGTCGGTACCGGCACCGTGGCACCCAGCGCGGCTTCCCACGGCGCCACGGGCAGGCTGATGCGGATGTCACGGCCGTCGAGCTGGAAACGCGCGTCGTCGCGGATGCCGACCTCGAGCAGCAGATCGCCGGAAGACTGGCCACCGCTGCCCGGATGCCCCTGACCGGCGAGGCGGATCACCTGGCCCGGCGCGATACCTGAGGGGATGCGTACCTCAAGCACGCGTTCGTGGCTGCCGTCGTGCAATGCCACGCGGGTCTTGCCGCCGGCAAAAGCCGTGGCGAGATCGATCTCGATGTGCGCCTGAACGTCGCGGCCACGGCGGCCGCGCGCGCCGGAACGGCCGCCTGGCTGCTGGCCGAACAGGCTCTCGAAGAAGTCGCTGAAATCGCCATGAGCGCCGGCACCAGACTCCGGTCCTGCGTCTCCGCCCCAGCCGGGCGGCGGCCGAAAGCTGTCGCCGGCGCGGTAGCCGCCGGCGCGCACCTGGTCATAGGCCGCGCGCTTGCCCTTGTCCTGCAGCACTTCGTAGGCCTCGTTGACCGTCTTGAAGCGCTCTTCCGCGCCGGACTCCTTGCTGACGTCGGGATGAAACTTGCGCGCCAGCTTGCGATAGGCGGTCTTGATCTCGGCCGCGCTGGCATCGGGCTTGACGCCCAGGGTGTCGTAGTAGTCCTTGAATTCCATGCCGTGCTCCGATCTGCGGACGGCACGACGCAACGGACCCGCCGCGGTATTCCCGCCGCGGGCCCGTTGAGCAGGCCGACCGTTTACTCGCCCGCAGCGATGTTAATCCTGCGCGGCGTGGTTTCCGGTTTCTTCGGGATGCTGATTTCCAGCACGCCGTACTTGCCTGCGGCGCGGATGCCGTCGGCGTCGGCGCTGTCGGGCAGCGCAAAACGGCGGTAGAACAGCCCGTGCGAACGCTCGACGCGGGTGAAAGCACCCTGCGATTCCTTGTTCTCGGCGGTGCGCTCGCCCTTGATCGACAGGATGCCCTTGTCCATGTGCACTTCGATGTCCTTGGGATCGACGCCGGGAATGTCGGCCAGAATCACGAAGCGCTTGTCCTCCTCGCGGATGTCCACGCGCGGCGTCCACTGACTGGTGACCACGTTGGACTGGTCGGACTCGCCGCCGTTGAGAAAGCGATCGAGCACCTGGTTGATCTCGCCCTGCAGGTTGTTCGACAGCGCCCAGGGGGTGTAGCGGGTAATGCTCATGTCGGATGCCTCCATGAAATGCGGCCGATGGCCGTCTGGTCCCGAAAATAGGGGCGGACGGATGCCGATCAAGACCGCCGGTTCACGCCAGGCGCGGTAGGATGTCGCAAGACCTGACCCGCATGGCCTGCCGCCGTGCCCGCCCCCTGGAGTTCCTGCCCATGAGCATCCGCATCGGTGACCGTATCCCCAGCGCCCCCCTCAATGTCATGCGCGACGGCGCGCCCGCGGCCGTGACCAGCGACGAGATCTTCAAGGGTCGCAAGGTGGTCCTGTTCGCCGTCCCCGGCGCATTCACCCCGACCTGTTCGGTCAAGCATCTGCCGGGCTACGTCGAGCATTTCGAGGATTTCCGCCAGCGCGGCATCGAGGTGGCCTGCATGGCCGTGAACGACGCTTTCGTGATGGATGCCTGGGGCAAATCGCAGCACACCCCCGAGGGCCTGCATCTGCTGGCCGACGGCAATGGAGCGTTCACCAGGGCGCTGGGTCTGGAACTCGACGCCACGGCCTTCGGGCTGGGTCTGCGTTCGCAGCGTTTTGCCCTCTATGCCGAGGATGGCGTGGTCAAGGCGCTGCACGTCGAGGCGCCCGGCGAGTTCAAGGTATCCAGCGCCGAGGCGATGCTGACCGCCATTCGCTGACCGGGAACGCCGCGCCGGCAGAGCCCCGGAATGCCGGGGCCTGCGCATGACGCGCCGGTGCGCCGGCGCGATCAGGTGGCGGGCGGTGCTTCCGCGGCCGCCTGCGTTTCGACGATTCCTGCGACGTCGTCCTCGTCCAGGCTCTCCAGGCGTACCACGCCGACCAGATTCTCTTCGGCCGGCAACCGGATCAGGGTCACGCCCTGGGTATTGCGGCCCAGCTGCGAGACTTCGGCGACCCGCGTGCGCACCAGCGTGCCAAGGTTGGAGATCAGCATCAGTCCGTGGCCGTTATCGGCCTGCACCGCCGCGACCAGCGCACCGTTGCGCCCGGAGCACTGGATGGCGATCACGCCCTGGGTGCCGCGGCCCTTGCGCGGGAAATCATCCAGCGGCGTGCGCTTGCCGTAGCCGCGGGCGGTGGCGGTGAGAATGTCGCCGCCGCGGGCCACGATCATCGACACCACGCGCGCATCGTCGGTCAGGCGCATGCCGCGCACGCCGTGGGCAACGCGGCCCATCGCGCGCACCTCGTCCTCGGCGAAACGCACCGCCTTGCCATTGGATGCAAACAGCAGCACGTCGCTGTGACCATCGGTCAGCTGCACATCGACCAGGCCGTCGCCGTCGTCGAGGTCGATCGCGCGAATGCCGCTGGTGCGCGGCCGCGAATAATCGCTGAGCGGCGTCTTCTTGACCGTGCCGTTGCGAGTGGCAAAAAACACGTAACGGTCCGCGGGGAAATCGCGCACCGGCAGCACCGCCTGCACCTTTTCGCCCTCTTCCAGCGGCAGCAGGTTGACGATCGGCTTGCCGCGCGCGCCGGGGCCGGCATCGGGGATCTGATAGACCTTGAGCCAGAACACGCGACCGGCGCCGGTGAAGGTGAGCAGCGTGTCGTGGGTGTTGACCACCCACAGCTGCTCGACGAAGTCCTCTTCCTTCATCGCCGTGGCCGAACGGCCCTTGCCGCCGCGCTTCTGGGCACGATAGAGGCTGGCCGGCTGGCGCTTGACGTAGCCCGTGTGCGACAGCGTTACCACCACGTCCTCGGGCGGGATCAGGTCGAGCATGTCGAGATCCTCCTGCGACGGCTGGATCACGGTGCGGCGCGCATCGGCGTAGTCGGCCTTGATCGCCAGCAGCTCCTCGCGGATGACCTCGAGCAGCCGCTCGGGGCTCTCGAGGATGGCGATCAGGCCGCGGATGGTGTCGAGGATCTGGCGGTATTCCTCGGTCAGCTTCTCCTGCTCCAGCCCGGTCAGGCGATGCAGTCGCATCTCGAGAATTTCCTTGGCCTGCACTTCGGACAGCTGGTAGCCGGCGATCTTCAGCCCGGCGGCGGGATCGAGATCCTCGGGCCGCGTCAGCTCGGCGCCCTGGGCCGCCAGCAGCGCGCGCACCAGGCCCGGCTCCCAGGTGCGTGCCAGCAGGCGATCACGCGCTTCCTGCGGCGAGGCCGAGGTCTTGATCAGTTCGATCATGGCGTCGATGTTGGCCAGCGCGACGGTCAGACCCTCGAGGATGTGGGCGCGCGCGCGCGCCTTGCGCAGGTCGAACAGGGTCCGGCGCGTCACCACCTCGCGACGGTGGCGGATGAAGGCCTCGATGATGTCCTTGAGGTTGAGCAGGCGCGGCTGGCCATCGACCAGCGCCACCATGTTGATGCCGAAGGTGACCTGCAGCTGGGTCTGCTGGAACAGGTTGTTGAGCACCACGTCGGCCATGGCGTCACGACGGATCTCGATGACCACGCGCATGCCGTCCTTGTCGGATTCGTCGCGCAGCTCCGAGATGCCTTCGAGCTTCTTTTCCTTGACCAGCTCGGCGATCTTCTCGATCAGCCGCGCCTTGTTCACCTGATACGGCAGCTCGCTGACGATGATCGTCTCGCGGCCGTTGGGCTCGGTCTCGATGTCGGCGCGGGCGCGTACCAGGATGCGGCCGCGACCGCCGCGGTAGGCCTCGACAATGCCGGCGGCACCGTTGATGATGCCGGCGGTCGGAAAATCCGGACCGGGAATGTGCTGCATCAGCGCGTCGATGCCGAGCTCGGGGGCGTCGATCAGCGCCACCGTGGCGTCGACCACCTCGCCGAGGTTGTGCGGCGGGATGTTGGTCGCCATGCCGACGGCGATACCCGCCGAGCCGTTGATCAGCAGGTTCGGCACCCGCGTCGGCAGTACCAGCGGCTCGTGCTCGCTTTCGTCGTAGTTGGGGCCGAAATCGACGGTGTCCTTGTCGATGTCGGCGATCAGTTCGTGGGTGAGCCGCGCCATGCGCACTTCGGTGTACCGCATCGCGGCCGCATTGTCGCCGTCGACCGAACCGAAATTGCCCTGGCCGTCCACCAGCAGGTAGCGCAGCGAGAACGGCTGCGCCATGCGCACCAGCGTGTCGTAGACCGACTGATCGCCGTGCGGGTGGTATTTGCCGATGACGTCGCCGACCACGCGCGCCGACTTCTTGTACGGCTTGTTCCAGCTGTTGCTGAGCTCGCTCATCGCGAACAGCACGCGGCGATGCACGGGTTTCAGGCCATCACGCACATCCGGAAGCGCGCGTCCCACGATCACGCTCATGGCGTAATCGAGGTAGCTCTGGCGCATCTCGTCCTCGATGTTGACGCGAATGATTTCCTTGGCAAGTTCGGCCATCAGGCGGCTTCCGGGCAGTGGCGGAACGCGACCGCCCCAGGACGGCCGCGGTGACCCGCAAACAATCCGCGAAGTGTATCACAGGTGATCCGCGGGCTTGGCAAAAAAAGTCTTTGCTTACGGGTACTTACGTGCGCGACTTGACGGCGGCCCGAGGCTTGGCGAAGACGAAGTGGCGGGCGCCCAGATAGTTGACGCCGGCGCCGGTCACCGAGCCGGCGGCGACGCCCAGTGCGGGCCAGGCATGCACCAGCGGGAACTGCCAGACGGCCAGCGCGTAGGTGCCGTAATTGACCAGCGCGCCGCCGCTCATCGCCGCCATCCAGCGCATCCACTCGGCGCGCTTGCTGTGCTGGCCGCGATGCGCGGCGAAGGTGTAGCGACGGTTCCAGATCCAGGTCACCGAGGCCGCGCACAGGAACGAGAACACACGCGCCAGGTACGGATCCATGCCGGCCTTGCTGACCAGCAGCTGGACGATGCCGGCATCGACGAAAAAACCGATCACGCCGCCGACAAAGAACAATCCGATCTCACGCATCGCGATCTCCAAACAGCGTCTGCATCCGTTGCGGATCCGGGCATGCGATCACACCGCGCTCGGTGACGATGGCATCGATCAGGCTGGCCGGGGTGACATCGAACACCGGGTTCCAGGCACGTGCGCCCGCGACCACATGACGCCGGCCGGCCCACGTCAGCAGCTCGTCGGCATCGCGCAGCTCGATCGCGATCGCCTCACCGTCCGCTGTCGCCATGTCCACCGTCGACGCCGGCGCCACGACCATGAAGCGCACGCCGTGATGGCGCGCCGCGATTGCCAGTGCGTAAGTTCCGATCTTGTTGGCGGTGTCGCCGTTGGCGGCGATGCGGTCGGCGCCGACGATCACCCACTGCACCGCTCCGGACTGCATCAGATGCGCCGCGGCAGAGTCGGCGATCAGGATGGCGTCGATGTCGTCGCGCGCCAGCTCCCACATCGTCAGGCGCGCGCCCTGCAGCCAGGGCCGCGTTTCGCCCGCGTACACCGCCGCGATGCGGCCCGCGGCGACGCCAGCGCGGATCACGCCCAGTGCGGTGCCGAAACCCGCCGTCGCCAGCGAGCCGGTATTGCAATGGGTAAGCACGCCGGTGCCCTGCCCCAACAAGGCCGCGCCAAGCTCGCCCATGCGCCGGTTGGCGGCCAGGTCCTCGTCCTGGATGGCCTGGGCTTCGAGCGCGAGGTCGTGGCCGGCATGCGCTGCAGTGGCCATGCGATCCAGCGCCCACATCAGGTTGACCGCGGTCGGACGCGCGCCGCGCAGCATGGCCAGTTCGGCGTTGAAAGCGCCCGCCCCAGCGCGCGCCGCCAGCACCGCGCCCCAGGCGGCGGCGATGCCGATCGCGGGCGCACCGCGCACGGCGAGGTCGCGGATCGCGCTCGCGACCTCGCCCGCCGCGCGGCATTCGATCCAGGTTTCATGCTGCGGCAACCGGCGCTGGTCGAGCAGGCGCAGATGGTCGCCCTGCCACTGCACGGCGCGCACGCGATCGTGTCCGGTCGTTTCTGTCATCGGGTCCTCGGGTACTGCGGGCGATCAGGGCGCCGCCGATCCGCTGCCGTCACGATGAGGCATAGACGCCTCCGCGGGCAAGGAGTTCGGCGCGCACGGCGAGGATGCAGCGGCGCGTCAGCTGCGGATCACGGCATGGCGATCGACGGGGGTGACGCAATGACTGCCGATGCCCAGCCACGATCGTGGTCCCGCGACACGCCCGCCGTCCTAGAAGCGGACGCGGCGGCAGGGCGAGACCGGTTGCGCGGGGTCGAGAAGGCATCGCGCCGGCTGCCGCCCCGCGAGGCGGCTTCAACCGCCCCGTGCAGCCAGCCATGCGTGCACTGCGCCGGGCACCTCGCGCTGGGCGCGGCTGGAGACGTAGATGCCGATGTGGCCGCCCTTGAAGCTGAGCTCGGTGTAGTCCGTGGTGCCGATGTGGTCGCGCAGCGGGCGCGCCGCCGAGGGCGGCACCAGATGATCCTGCTCGGCGTAGATGTTCAGCACCGGCATGCTCACCCGCTTGAGGTCGACGCGACGACCGCCGATCTCGACTTCGCCCTTGATCAGCTTGTTGCCCTGATAGAAGTCCTTGATGAACTGGCGAAACGCCTCGCCGGCCTGATCGGGCGAATCGAAGATCCATTTCTCCATGCGCAGGAAGTTCTCGACTTCCTTCGGATCGTCGAGGATGTCCAACAGGCCGACGTATTTCTGCTGGTTCAGTCGCACCGGCTTCAGCGTCAGGTAGCAGAAGTTCATCAGGTCGGCCGGGATGTTGCCCAGCGAATCGACGAAGGCATCGACGTCCATCTCGCGCGTCCAGTGCGAGAGCATGTTGTCCGGCGTGTGAAAATCCACCGGCGTCACCATCGTGATCAGATTGGCCAGCTTCTCCGGATGCAGCGCGGCATAACACAGCGAAAACGCGCCGCCCTGGCAGATGCCCAGCAGATTGATTGCCTTCAGGCCGTGACGCTTGCGCACCACGTCGATGCAGCGGCCCAGATAGCCCTCGATATAGTCCTCGAGCGTCAGCCAGCGATCGGCGAGATCGGGATAGCCCCAGTCGATCAGATACACATCCTCGCCCTGCTCCAGCAGCCGCGCCACCAGCGAGCGATCGGCCTGCAGGTCGGTCATCCACGGCGTGTTGACCAGCGCGTAGCTGATCAGCAGCGGCACCTTTGCGCTCGGCTTGCGTTCGCCCTTGAAGTGATAGAGCACCAGCTTGTCTTCGCGGTAGACGGCCTCCTTCGGCGTGGCGCCGAAGCGCACCTCGCCGAGGCTGCGCAGGCTGGGCAGGCCGGCGGCAAGCTTGCGGCGAAAGGTTTCGATCTCTTCGAGGGCCTTGAGCGGGTCGATGCGCAGCGGGCTGTACATGATGGCGTCCTCAGGAGTTCTTGCGCGCGGGGCGGCGTTTGCCGGCGCCGGGCTTGGGCTTGCCGGCGGCGGGCGCGGAGACGCGCAGGCTGGCCTCGAGCTTGCCGCCAGCGGCCGCGGGCTTGCTCACGACGGGTTCGGGCTTTGCCGACATCGGCGCGACGGCATGGCTGCGCTTAAACGCCTCCACTTCGGCGCGCAGCGCGGCCACTTCGTGCGCCAGTTCGCCCTGGGCCCGCAGTGTCCGTCGCACTTCGTGCAGACGCTGGCCGAGCGTCGCCACCTCGCTGCGCGTCGGCAACCCGAACTCGCGGGCGACGACTTCGGTCTGTGCCTGGCTTGCGCTGCGCACGCGCGTTTGCGCGTTGACCAGGGCGCCGTAGGCAGTGCGGTACTCGGGCGACAGCGCCACTTCCTGGAAAGCCTCCTCGGCGGCGTCCACCCACAGGTCGTAGAGCGCGCGCAGCGAGTCGACCTGCCGGCCGGGCTCGGAGCGCTCGGCCAGTCGGGCTTCGAGCCGCTCGGCGGCCAGTCGGCCGGCACGTGCCAGCAGAGCGTGATACTGCGCCATCCGCTGCTGCAGATCGGTCAGCGCCTGCAGCAGGTGCTGGCGGCGCTCCTGGTGCTCGCGGGCAAGGCCGAAAGCCGGCAGATTCATGTCCTTGCGCAGGCCATCCAGCAGGGGTGCGACGGCGCGCTGGGCTTCCGCCAGCCACGCATCGGGACCACCACCGGCGATGCCGCTGGTATCCGCGAACGCCTGTGCAAAGGGTTGTCCCGGTCCCGCGAACACGCCGCTCATCCAGCCGCGCCAATCGCCGCCGGAAGCAGCGTTCGGCGCGCCCGCCCACAACGACTCGAGCAGGGTGAAATAACCTTTCAGGCCGGCCAGAGCGCGTTCGGCCGCTTCGGACGAGGCCGCAGCCGTGGCTACGGGGCCTGTCGTGGCGCCGCCCTTCATCCAGCCCTGCCAGGCATCCCAGGATTGCCGGGCGAGTCGTTCAAAATCGCCGCCGGGTACAGAGTCTGCTTGGGCCATGCTGATCTCCTGAGCGCAAGCGTCTATTGTGCACCGCACCATCGAGGATCGCAAACGATGACGCCCGGCTCTGGCGAGACCGGGCGTCGGGTATCTATCGCGCAGCGGGGACGCCAGGCTCAGGCCTGCGCGTCCTCCAGCACCGCCTTGATCGACAGGCGGATGCGGCCCTGCTTGTCCACTTCCAGCACCTTGACCTTGACCATGTCGCCTTCCTTGAGCTTGTCGGACACTTTCTCGACGCGCTCGCTGGAGATCTGCGACACATGCACCAGGCCGTCCTTGCCCGGCATGATGGTGACGAACGCGCCGAAATCCATCAGCTTGGCCACACGGCCCTCGTAGATGCGACCCGGCTCGACGTCGGAGACGATCATCTCGATGCGCTTCTTGGCCTCTTCCGCCGCGGCGCGATTGACCGAGGCGATGATGATGGTGCCGTCGTCCTGGATGTCGATGGTGGCGCCGGTCTCGTCGGTGATCGAGCGGATCACCGAGCCGCCCTTGCCGATCACTTCGCGGATCTTGTCCGGATGGATGCGCATGGTCAGCAGACGCGGTGCGTATTCGCTCATCTCGCTGCGCGCCGCGCTGATCGACTTGGCCATCTCGCCGAGAATGTGCAGACGGCCGCGCTTGGCCTGTTCCAGCGCCGTGTGCATGATCTGCTCGGTGATGCCGTCGATCTTGATGTCCATCTGCAGCGCGGACACGCCGGCGGCGGTGCCCGCCACCTTGAAGTCCATGTCACCGAGATGGTCCTCGTCGCCGAGGATGTCCGACAGCACGACGAAGTCGTCGCCTTCCTTGACCAGGCCCATGGCGATGCCGGCCACCGGCGCCTGCAGCGGCACGCCGGCATCCATCATCGCCAGCGAAGCACCGCATACCGAGGCCATCGACGACGAGCCGTTGGACTCGGTGATCTCGCTGACCACGCGCAGCACGTACGGGAACGACTCGATGGTCGGCTTGACCGCCTGCACGCCGCGCTTGGCGAGGCGGCCGTGGCCGATCTCGCGGCGCTTGGGGCCCATCATGCGACCGGCTTCGCCGACCGAATACGGCGGGAAGTTGTAGTGAAACAGGAACGGATCCTTGGACTCGCCCTCGGGCGCATCGATGATCTGCGCGTCGCGGGTGGTACCGAGGGTGACGGTGACCAGCGCCTGCGTCTCGCCGCGGGTGAACAGCGCCGAACCGTGGGTTCGCGGCAGCACGCCGACGCGTGCCGTGATCGCACGGATGTCGTCAAGCTTGCGGCCATCGATGCGCAGCTTGGTCTTCAGCACGCCGTCGCGCAGGGTGCGGTACTCGATCTCGCCCAGCGCGGCGCCGATCTCGCCGTCGCTCCAGCCCTTTTCGACGGCCTGCGCGGCGACCGCGGCCTTGACCTCGCGCTTGAGTGCGGCGATGGCGTCGCGGCGCTCGAGCTTGTCGCGCACCTTGAAGGCATCGTGCAGACGGCCGCCGAGGGCGGCCTCGAGCGCGGCGAACAGGGCGTCATTGCGCGCCGGCGCCTGCCAGGTGAATGGCTTGCGGCCGGCTTCGGCGACCAGTTCGTTGATCGCGGTGATCGCCGCCTGCATCTGCCGGTGGCCGAACATGACCGCGCCCAGCATCACTTCCTCGCTGAGCAGCTTGGCCTCGGACTCGACCATCAGCACGGCGTTGGCAGTACCGGCGACGACCAGATCCAGGTCGGAGGTCTTCAGCTCGGTGGCACTGGGATTGAGCAGGTACTGGCCGCCGGCATAACCGACGCGGGCGGCGGCGATCGGGCCCTTGAACGGGACCCCGGCCAGGCACAGCGCGGCCGAGGCACCGATCAGCGCCGGGATGTCGCCGTCGATCTCCGGATTCATCGACACCACGGTGGCGACGATCTGCACCTCGTTCTTGAACTCCTCGGGGAACAGCGGACGGATCGGCCGGTCGATCAGGCGCGAGGTCAGCGTTTCCTTCTCGGTCAGGCGCCCTTCGCGCTTGAAGAAGCCACCGGGAATGCGGCCGGCCGAGTAGAACTTCTCGAGATAGTCCACCGTCAGCGGGAAGAAATCCTGGCCGTCACGGGCCTTGGGCGCGGCGACCGCCGCGACCAGCACCACGGTGCCGCCCATGCTGACCATCACCGAGCCGGAGGCCTGGCGGGCGATTTCGCCCGTCTCCAGAGTGACTTGATGCTGACCGTACTGGAATGACTTGGTTACTTTCGCCACGAATGATGTCCTTTTGGCCGGGCTCAGCGACGCAGGCCGAGGCGCTGGATCAGGGTTTGATAGCGCTCGCTGTCCTTGCCCTTCAGATAGCCGAGCAGGCGCTTGCGCTGATTGACGAGCTTCAGCAGGCCGCGGCGCGAATGGTGATCGTGCGTATGCGTCTTGAAGTGCCCGGAGAGGTGCTCGATGCGTGCGGAAAGCAGGGCCACCTGCACCTCCGGCGAGCCGGTGTCGGCCGGCGCGCGCCGGTAGTCGGTGATGATCTTGCTGGTCTGTTCAACGGTAAGCGACATGGGGGTACTGAGCCTCGAAGCAGGTGCGAGGCTTGCCACGGGTCACCGCTCGGATGACGCGTCGCAAGCCCCGCCAGGTGGATACAAGCCTTGGTGTCAAGCCGGGCATTTTAGCGGCAGCCACGACCTTCCAACAAGCTAAATCGGCCGACTCAAGCCGGCTCAGGCCGACCAGTGGAATCCGCGGCGGGTGTGAAGGCGCCCGTCGGCGTCCACCTCGGCCAGCGCCAGTGGACGCCCGCCCGCCTCCAGCGCAAGACAGGGCCCAGGCCGCAGACCGGCCGGTGCGGCCACCCGCAGGCCGTTGCCGAGCGCGATGGCCTCGGGCGCGCCCAGCACGACGTGCGGCCAATCGGCCAAGCCGGCCTCGAGCGGCAGCAGGCAGGCGTCCAGACCGGCCTGACCCGCGCGCTCGTGCAATGCCGCGAGTTCGTCGAGGGTCCGCATCGCCGGCGCCCGGAACGGGTCCACCCACAGCCGCCGCAGCGTGACCAGATGGCCGCCGCAGCCCAGGCGCTCGCCGAGATCGCGCGCCAGGCTGCGAATGTAGGTGCCCGAACCGCACTCGACCCGCAGCGTGATGCGGTCGCCGTCGCAGGCATCGATCTGCAGCGCATGGATCTCGACCTCGCGCGGCGGTGCCTCGACTACCTCGCCACGGCGGGCGCGCCGGTACAGCGGCACGCCGTCGCGCTTGATCGCCGCGTAGATCGGCGGCACCTGGCGGATCTGGCCGACGAAAGTCGCCGCGACGGCACGCACGGCGTCGAGCTGCAGCGCCGGCACCGGACGCTCGACCAGCACGGCACCCTCGGCGTCGTCGGTGGCCGTGGTCAGGCCGAGGCGAATCCCGGCGGCATAGGCCTTGCGCGCGCCCAGCAGCAGACCGGCGATCTTGGTCGCTTCACCCAGGCAGATCGGCAGCAGGCCGCTGGCGAGGGGATCCAGACTGCCGGTGTGCCCGGCCCGCGCCGCGCCAAACAGCTCGCGTACCTGCTGCAGGGCGCGATTCGAACTCGGCCCGCGCGCCTTGTCGAGCAGAAGGATGCCGTGGACATCGCGGGTGGCGGTACGGGGCATGTTGATCGATGACTCGGGACTCGGGGCAAGCCGGGAAG
>JAJYTG010000093.1 GCA_021793195.1 Pseudomonadota bacterium | reverse complement strand
CTCGCCGGCCGCGCCATTACCGTGCGATCGTGCACGCTTGGAAGTAGATCGCGCTGATGTATCGGCGCGATGCCGGCATTCGATCGCCGGCTGTTGCCCGATCGACCGTTCAAGCTCGCGAGAACCCGACCATGAAAGCTCTGATCCTGTTCATCGGCTGGTGCATTCTGTTCGTGCTGTGCTGGCCGATTGCGCTGCTCGCGCTGATACTGGCGCCGCTGGTGTGGCTGCTGTCGCTGCCGTTCCGGCTGCTGGGGATCGGTTTCGAGGCGCTGTTCGCGCTGCTGCGGGCGCTGCTGTTTTTGCCGGCGCGCGTGCTGGGCTACGCGGGCCGCGGCTGAGGCGTCGAGCCGCATGAATCGCCGCCGCGTCGGGCGGCGGGCAGGATGCGATGGCGTCGCCGGACGGCGGCGCCCGATCGGCGCAACGGATCAGTCTTTTTCTTTCAGCGCGATGGCGGGGATGCCGGCTCCGGCCAGTTGCTGCTTGACCTTTTCCAGGTTGCCCGCGTCACGGTACGGGCCCAGCCGCACGCGGTACCAGGTTTCGCCCTTGATCACGACCGGTTGCACATTGGCGACGAAACCCTGCAATGCCAGCCTGGCCTTGGTCGCGTCGGCCTGGTCGGTACTGGGGAACGACCCCACCTGCAGCAGGTAGCGCCCGACCGCGCTGCTCGCTGGCGCCACGCTGCCGGGTGCCTGCTGCGCTTTCGCGAGCGCCTCGGCCTTGGCCTTGGCGGACAGTTCGGCGTCGGGAATCACGACCTCTTTTTCCGGCAGTACCTGGTAGAAGTCGAAGTTGGGCTTGGCCTTGACGCTGCCGCCGTCGGCGATGCCGGAATCACCGGGGCCGACCGGCTTGGCTTCGGGGTTGGGCATGGGCAACTCGTGCGTGCGCAGACTGGGCACCCAGTCGCGCTTGACCGCGTAGCCCATCGCCGCGGCGCCGACCGCCACGCCGATGCCGAACAGTGCCCAGGCGGGAACGCCGCCGCCGCGCACGGCCTGCTTGCCGCGTTTTGCTGCCATCACATGCTCTCCGGGGCGGATACGCCCAGCAGGTCGAGACCGTTGGCCAGCACCCGCTGCACGGCGCGCGCCAGCAGCAGGCGCGCATCGCGCAGGTCGGCGTCCTCGACCAGAAATTGTTGCGCGTTGTACCAGGTGTGGAAGGCGTGGGCGAACTCGGTCAGGTACTGGGCGATCAGGTGCGGTTCGAGCTGCGCCGCCGCGGCTTCCACCACCTCAGGATAGCGCGACAGCTCGACCAGCATGGCCTGCTCGTGCGCGCTGTCGAGCCGCGCCAGCGCCGCTGCGCCGCGCGTGGCGTCGTGCGTCATGCCGCGTTCGACCGCCTGGCGCAGCACGCTGGCGACGCGCGCATGGGCGTACTGGACGTAGTAGACCGGGTTGTCGTTGCTCTGCGCACGCGCCAGATCGATGTCGAAGGTCAGCTGCGAATCGGCCTTGCGCGCGGCGAGGAACCAGCGCGTGGCGTCGCGGCCGGCCTCGTCGATCAGCTCGCGCAGGGTCAGATAGCCGCCCGCGCGCTTGCTGAGCTTGACCTCCTCGCCGCCGCGCATCACCGTGACCATCTGGTGCAGCACGTATTCGGGATAGCCCGGCGGGATGCCGGCTTCCAGCGCCTGCAGGCCGGCCTTCACGCGCATCAGCGAACCGTGGTGATCGGCGCCCAGCTCGGTGATCGCGCGCTGGTAACCGCGCTGCCACTTGCTCAGGTGATAGGCGACGTCCGGCACGAAGTAGGTGTAGCTGCCGTCGGACTTGCGCATCACGCGGTCCTTGTCGTCGCCGAAGTCGGTGGACTTCAGCCACAGCGCGCCGTCTTCCTCGTAGGTATGGCCGTGGGCGATCAGTTCACGCACGGTTTCCTCGACCTTGCCGTCGCCGTAGAGAGATGACTCGAGGTAGTACACGTCGAAATGCACGCCGAAGGCCTTGAGGTCGAGGTCCTGCTCGTGGCGCAGGGCGGCGACGGCAAAACGGCGGACGGCGTCGAGATCAGCCGCATCGCCGCCGGCAGTGACGGCGTGACCATCGGCGGTGACCGTCTCGCCGGCCAGATAGCGGCGCGCCAGTTCGCGGATGTAGTCGCCGCGATAGCCGTCGGCCGGCCAGTGCGCGTCGTCGGGCTCGATGCCGAGGCAGCGCGCCTGCACCGACAGCGCCAGATTGGCGATCTGCGCGCCGGCGTCGTTGTAGTAGAACTCGCGCGTCACCGCCCAGCCGCTGGCTTCGAGCAGGCGGCTGAGGCAGTCGCCGATCGCCGCGGCGCGACCGTGACCGACGTGCAGCGGTCCGGTCGGATTGGCGGAGACGAACTCGACGCCGACACGCCGGCCGTCGCCGCTGGCGTTGCGGCCGTAGCCGGTGCCCTCGCGCAGCGCGCGCAGGGCTTCGCCCTGAAACGCCGCCGGGCTGAGGAACAGGTTGATGAAGCCGGGTCCGGCCACCTCGGCGCGCGCCAGCAGCGGATGCGCGGGCAGCGCCGCGACCAGCGCCTCGGCCAGTTCGCGCGGCTTGCGGCCGGCGGGCTTGGCCAGGGTCATCGCCAGATTGCTGGCGAAATCGCCGTGGGCGCGATTTCTGGTGCGCTCGAGGGTGAACGGCGGTGCCGGCAGTGGCGGCAGGGATCCGGCCTGTTGCAGGGCAGCAAAGGCGTCGAGCAGCAGGGCGCGCAGCGGCTGTTTCACGTCGCGGGTCGAGGTCGGCGGGAAGCCCGCGATGGTAGCAGCAAGCGCCTGCCGCGCGGCCTGGCAGCAAGGTCCGGCAGGCCGCGACGGTCCTGTGGATAACTCTGTGGGCTGTTGCCGGACCTGCCGCGTCGCACACGAGCCGACCCACGATGGACCGCATGATCAGTCACACAAGCTCAATCTAGACAATGAGCTACGTGGATGATCTGTGACTTGACTTTGACACTCGCGTGCAAGCCACGGGGATCGTGACTGTGCATAACTCGCGGGCTGCAGCGCCAGTGGGTCCGTTCGGCAGCTGCAGATCCGCTGACCCGCAACCGGGAGCCCGGCAGCACGCTGCCTGCGGCGTCGGAGCCGCAGGTCGGGTGTTGCGTCATCGCGGTGTCATCGCGGCTGGCGATGATGGCCGGGTTCCGGCGGCTCTCTCCCCGGCGGAACGAGGGCCTGACCCTCTCCAGCGTCGCAGTGGGACCGAACGGCGCGGCGGTGACACCCGCGCCGTTCGCTTTGCGCCTGTGCACCGCGATCGCCGCGTGCGCGTTGCCTGGATGGCGGGCATCGACCGGAATCCCGGCTGTCCGATGCTGCTCCCGGATGCTGGCGCGCCGCCGGGCCGCTGCCGCGCGGCTCAGCAGCAGCCGAGGGCGGCCAGCGACACCGGCGTGCCGCTGCCGATGACCAGATGATCCAGCACGCGCACGCCGATCAGGCCAAGGCCCTGCTTGAGTTCCTGGGTGATCGAACGGTCGGCGGCGCTGGGTTCGGCCACGCCGGAGGGATGGTTGTGCGCCAGGATCACCGCCGCGGCATTGTGGCGCAGACAGGCCCGGACCACTTCGCGCACGTGTACCGAGGCGCCGTCGAGGGTGCCGCGGAACAGCTCCTCGAACGCCAGCACGCGGTGACGCGTATCCAGGAACAGCACCGCGAACACTTCGTAGGGGCGATCGCGCAGTTGGGCGCGGAGGAAGGCGGCGCTGTCCTGCGGGCTGCTGAGCACCGGGCGTTCGCGCAATTGCTCGCCCAGGCTGCGCCGCGCCAGCTCCAGCGCGGCGATCAGCCGGGCGCGCTTGGCCGGACCGAGGCCGCGCAAGGCCGGTGCGGGTTCGGCCAGCAGGGCGGGCAGGCCGCCGGCCTCGGTCAGCAGGCGGCGACCGAGATCGATGGCACTGGCGCCACGCACGCCGCTGCCCAGCAGCACGGCGATCAGTTCGGCATGGCTGAGTGCCGCCGGGCCTTGCGCCAGCAGACGTTCGCGCGGGCGTTCGGCGGCGGGCCAGTCGCGGATGCTCATGCCGCAGGGTGGCGCACCCACCTGCGTGCACCCAGCGGAGCGTACGGTCGATTCCGGTAAGCTAGTTCGTCTCGCGGCTGTCGGCTCCGCCTTACATGCGCGTATCGGCTTCGGTTCCCTCCCGCATCCTGCTGGGCGTCGGCGCTGGCATCGCCGCCTACAAGGCCTGCGAGTTGACGCGGCGTCTGCGCGACGCCGGCGCCGAGGTGCGCGTGGTCCTGACCGCCAATGCCGAGCGCTTCGTCACCGCGACCACCTTCCAGGCCTTGTCCGGGCAGCCGGTGCGCACGAGTCTGTGGGACGCCGCGGCCGAGGCGGCGATGGGCCATATCGAGCTGGCACGCTGGGCCGATCGCATCGTCATCGCGCCGGCCACCGCCGATCTGATCGCGCGTCTGGCCCACGGCCGCGCCGACGATCTGCTGACCACACTGTGTCTGGCCAGCGAACGACCGCCGCTGCTGGTGCCGGCGATGAATCACGCGATGTGGGCGCATCCGGCCACGCAGGCCAACGTCGCCACGCTGCGCGCGCGCGGCGTCGAGCTGCTGGGGCCCGCGGTCGGCGATCAGGCCTGCGGCGAGAGCGGGCCCGGGCGCATGGTCGAGCCCGCGGACATCATTGCCGCGCTGTCGCGGATTCCGCTGGACGGCGCACTGGCCGGGCGTCGCGTGGTGTGCAGCGCCGGCCCGACCTACGAAGACCTCGATCCGGTGCGCTTCATCGGCAATCGCAGTTCCGGGCGCATGGGTTTCGCGATCGCGGCGGCGGCGCAGGCGGCCGGCGCGCAGGTGACGTTGATCGCCGGACCGGTCAGCCTGGCGACGCCTGCCGGCGTGACGCGAATCGATGTGCGCAGCGCGCAGGCGATGCTGGCGGCGATGACGGCCGCGGCCGCCGAAGCCGACATCGTGATCGCGGTGGCGGCGGTGGCTGACTACCGGCCCGCGGCGGCCAGTGCCGGCAAGATCAGGAAATCCGGCGCCGCGCTGACGCTGACGCTGGTGGAAAACCCCGACATTCTGGCCGCGCTGACGGCACTGCCGCGGCGGCCTTTCCTGGTCGGCTTCGCCGCCGAAACCGAGGATCTCGAAGCCCGCGCCCGCGCCAAGCTGGCGCGCAAGGGCATCGACCTGATCGCCGCCAACCGTGTCGGCGACGGCCTCGGCATCGAGACCGAGGACAACGCGCTTGAGCTGTACTGGCCCGGCGGCCACGCCAGCCTGCCGCGCGCGCCCAAGCCGCAACTGGCGCAGCAGCTGATCGCGGCGATCGCCGGGCGCCTCGCGGCGCCGCGCGGGACGCCGGCATGATCGACGTCCGCTTCCGCGTGCTCGATCCGCGTCTCGGCGCCGGGATCCCGCTGCCGGAGTACGCCACCGCAGGCAGTGCGGCGATGGATCTGCGCGCCGCGCCGGAGTCGGCGCTGACGCTGGCACCCGGCGACAGCGTGCTGGTGCCGACCGGACTGGCGATCCACATCGGCGATCCCGGCTGGTGCGCGCTGGTCCTGCCGCGTTCGGGACTGGGGCACAGGCACGGGCTGGTGCTGGGCAACCTGGTCGGCCTGATCGACGCCGATTACCAGGGGCCGCTGATGGTGTCGTGCTGGAACCGGGCGCAGGCGCCGTTTACCATCGCGGTCGGTGATCGCATCGCGCAGATCCTGT
>JAJYTG010000014.1 GCA_021793195.1 Pseudomonadota bacterium | reverse complement strand
TGATGCGCGCCTCGATCGCCTTGCTGTCGCCGGCGCCGTCGATCAGGGTGGTGTTCTCCTTGGAGACCTGCACCTTCTTGGCGCGGCCCAGATCCTTGATCGTGGCCTTCTCGAGCTGCAGGCCGACTTCCTCGGAAATCACCTGGCCGCCGGTCAGGATCGCCATGTCCTCGAGCATCGCCTTGCGGCGGTCACCGAAGCCCGGCGCCTTGACCGCGCACACCTTGACGATGCCGCGGATGGTATTGACCACCAGCGTGGCCAGCGCCTCGCCCTCGACTTCCTCGGCGACGATCAGCAGCGGCTTGCCGGCCTTGGCCACGGCCTCGAGCACGGGCAGCAACTCGCGCACGTTGGAGATCTTCTTGTCGTGCAGCAGGATGTACGGGTCCTCAAGATCGGCCTGCATCGACTGCTGGTTGTTGACGAAGTACGGCGACAGGTAGCCGCGGTCGAACTGCATGCCCTCGACGACGTCGAACTCGTTCTCGAGGCCCGAGCCTTCCTCGACCGTAATCACGCCTTCCTTGCCGACCTTCTTCATGGCGTTGGCTATGATGCTGCCGATGTTCTCGTCGGAATTGGCCGAAATGGTGCCGACCTGGGCGATCGCCTTGTCGTCCGAGCACGGCTTGCTGAGTTTCTTCAGCTCGCCGACGGCGGCGCTGACGGCCTTGTCGATGCCGCGCTTGAGATCCATCGGGTTCATGCCCGCGGCGACCGCCTTCATGCCCTCGCGCAACATGGCCTGGGCCAGCACGGTGGCGGTGGTGGTGCCGTCGCCGGCGATGTCGGAGGTCTTGGAGGCGACCTCCTTGACCATCTGCGCGCCCATGTTCTCGAACTTGTCGGCCAGCTCGATCTCCTTGGCGACGGACACGCCGTCCTTGGTGATCGTCGGCGCGCCGTAGCTCTTCTCGAGCACGACGTTGCGGCCCTTGGGGCCGAGGGTGATCTTGACCGCGTTGGCCAGGATGTTCACGCCGCGCAGCATGCGGGCGCGGGCGTCTTCACTGAAACGGACTTCTTTGGCAGCCATGGAATTGACCTCGAAAGGAATGGGGAAATGCAGTCGGTAGCGGGGCGGAGCGCATCCGCCTGGCGGGCAGTGGCGAGGCCGGTTTCAGCTGCGCCGGGCAAGCCGCCTGCGGCCTGGGAGTCGTGCGCGCGATCAGCGAATCGATATCGCGCAGCAACGTGCCCCTCAGTCCTTGAACACCGCCTGGATGTCTTCCTCGCGCATCACGAGGAGTTCTTCGCCGTCGACCTTGACCTCGGTGCCGGACCATTTGCCGAACAGGATGGTGTCGCCGGCCTTGACGTCCAGCGGGCGCACCTTGCCGTCATCGAGCACCTTGCCGGCGCCGACGGCGATGACCTTGCCGCGGCTGGGCTTTTCGGCGGCGCTGTCGGGGATGACGATGCCACCGGCGGAAACCCGCTCTTCCTCGAGACGCTTGACGATCACACGATCATGCAGCGGACGCAGTTTCATGATGACTCCACCATTGGGTTGAGAATTGGGACGGGATCTGCCCTGTTAGCACTCGGCAGCCGTGAGTGCCAATGCTAGCGACAGAAAAACCCCGCGTGAAGGGGGTCGCTCCGTGTCCCCGCTGGGTGGGGCTCGCCGACACGCCTTTCAAGGGCGCCCCGCGTGGTCGCTTGCCGGGCCGCCCTGCCGGGCCGTGACTTGTTGGGCCATGCACCGACCGCGACACCGCCTGTGCTAGCCTCGGACGGCCATGAGCGAGTGGGCATGAGCGTGCTTCTGGTCCTGTGTACCTGCCCGGATGCGGCCAGCGGTGAACGCATCGCGCGCGCCTTGGTCGAAGAGCGGCTGGCGGCCTGTGTCAACCGGGTGCCGGGCCTGACCTCGGTCTACCGCTGGCAGGGCGCGGTGCAGTCGGCGTCGGAAGAACTGCTGCTGATCAAGACCACGCGCGACGCGTTTCCGGTGCTGCAGACGCGCTTGCTGGCGTTGCATCCTTATGCGTTGCCGGAAGTGATCGCGCTGCCGGTCGATCAGGGTCACGTGCCCTATCTGGACTGGGTGCAGGCCGCGGTGACGCCGGCGTAATCCCCCTGTGCGCGGGCCGGTCCCGTGCGCACCATGCAAGGGTATTCATCGTGAGCCTGATCCGCCGCGGCCTGGCCGCACTGCTGCTGCTGATCCTTCCCGGCCTGGCCGTGCACGCGCAGGAGGCCGATGGCCTGCTGCCGGTGACGCAGGCGTTTCGCCTCAGCGCACGCGTCGAACCCGGCGTGGTGCATCTGCACTGGACCATCGCCGACGGCTACTACCTGTACCGCCAGCGCATCCATGTCGTCGCGAAAACGCCGGGCATCACCCTGGGCGCCCTGGCGCTGCCGGCGGGCATCGTGCATCCGGATCCTTATCAGGGTCCGTCGATCATCTACCGCCACAGCCTCGACGCGACCTTGCCGTACCGGGGCGACGGCAGCACGCTGACGCTGGCGGTCGGCATGCAGGGCTGCCACGAGGTCGATCCCAGGATTTGCTACCCGCCGCATACCGACCTGCTGACCCTGGCACTGACCGACGGCACGCCGTCGGCCGCCACCGCAGGCGATGGCGTGCGCGCCGTGTTCGCACCGCCGCCGTCGGTTGCTACGGCGAACGCGTTCGCGGATCACGGCGGCTCATCCGCCACGACCGCGGTGGGCTCGATGCCATCCGGCACCGCCGGCACCGCCGAGCAGCATCTGGCCGGGCTGCTCGGTTCCAGCCGGCTGCTGGCGCTGGCGCTGTTTTTCCTCGGCGGCCTGGCGGTCGCGTTCACGCCCTGCGTGCTGCCGATGATTCCGATCCTGTCCGGCCTGATCGCCGGCGGCGGCACGCGCGCCACGCCGCGCCGCGCCTTCGCGCTGTCGCTGGCCTATGTGGTGGGCGCCAGCGCGGTGTACGCCGCGGTCGGCGTGGTTGCCGGCCTGATCGGCACCAATCTGCAGGCCTGGCTGCAGCAACCGCTGGTGGTCTGGGCGATGGCGCTGCTGTTCGTGGCGCTGGCGCTGAGCATGTTCGGGTTCTACGAGCTGCAACTGCCGGCACGCTGGCAGACGCGGCTGGCCGGTGCCAGCGATCGTCAGCGTGCCGGCTCACTGCTCGGCGCAGCGGTGATGGGCCTGCTGTCGGCGCTGATCGTCACCTCCTGCGTGACCCCGGTGCTGGCTGCCGGCGTGCTCTACATCAGCCAGAGCGGCAGCCCGCTGTTCGGCGCGCTGGCGCTGTTTCTGTTCGGGCTGGGCATGGGCGCGCCGCTGATCGCCTTCGGCGTGGCCGCCGGCGCCCTGTTGCCGCGCGCCGGCGCATGGATGAACGCGGTCAAGGCGGTGTTTGGCGTACTGTTCCTCGGCCTGGCGATCTGGATGCTCGACCGCGTGCTCGACGTGCGCTGGATCATGCTGCTGGCCGGCGCGCTGCTGGTGGCGTCGGCGGTTTATCTGGGCGCGCTGGAACGCCTGGCTGATGGCGCTTCCGGCTGGCGCCGGCTGTGGAAGGTGCTGGGCGTACTGCTGCTGCTGGCCGGTGCCGCCGAGATCATCGGCGCCGCCGCGGGTGGCAATGCGCTGCTGACGCCGCTGGCCGGGCTGACGGCCGCGCGCGACGGCAACACGGCGCCGACCGCCGCGCAGGCGATGCGGCCGGTCAAGACCGTCGCCGACGTCGAGCGCGCGGTTGCCGCCGCTGCCGCCGAGGGTCGCCCGGCGATGCTCGACGTGTATGCCGACTGGTGCGTCAGCTGCAAGGCGATGGAGGCCGGCACGCTGGCCGATCCGCGCGTACGTCAGGCGTTGTCGGGTTTCGTGCTGCTGCGCGCGGATGTCACCGCCAACGATGCGGCCGACCGCGCGCTGCTGGCGCACTACGGCCTGGTCGGGCCGCCGGGATTCCTGTTCTTCGGCCGCGACGGGCACGAGGACCGCGCCCGGCGCTTGATCGGCGAGGAGGGTGCCGATGGGTTCCTCGCCCGCGTGCAGGCCGTGGCGGCGCATGGACCGTAAGGCGCTGCTGCTGGTGCTGGCACTGGCCGTGCTGGCCGGCCTCGGCGGGCTGCTCGCGGGACGCTGGTGGCAGCTGCGCTTGCCGCCGCCCCCGCGGGGCGTGTCGGTGCTGGGCATCGGCGACCGCGCCGACGCGCTGATCCTGCCCGATCTTCGCGGCCAGCCGACGTCGCTGGCACGCTGGCACGGCAAACTCGTGCTGCTGAACTTCTGGGCCAGCTGGTGCGGCCCCTGTCGCGAGGAGATGCCGGCCCTGGCCCGTGCGCAGACGGCGTATGCGGCGCGCGGTCTGCGCGTGATCGGCATCGCCATGGACGAGCCGGCGGCGGTCAGGGCCTATCTGGCGCAGGTACCGGTGGACTACTCGGTCCTGATCGGTCTCGACGCCAGCCCCGATCCCTCGCTGCGCTTCGGCGACACTCGCGGCGCGCTGCCTTACAGCGTGCTGATTGGCCGCGACGGCCTGATCCTGCGTACCAGGCTCGGCGCCTTTGCTCCCGGCGAGCTACGGCGCTGGATCGAGCCGGCGCTATAACAGCGACGAACATCGCCGATCGGCGGCGATATGGACAACAACGGCGAAGCCGCGCAGACTTGCCCGCTCTGCCGTCCCGACGGCGCCCGGAAGCGGACTGCGTGGCTGCGATCCTGGTCCTGCACGGCCCCAACCTGAATCTGCTGGGCGAGCGCGAGCCGAGCCTTTACGGGCGGACCACGCTGGCCGCGATCGATGCCAGCCTGCGTGCCGAGGCCGCCGCTGCCGGTCACAGCCTGACCAGCTTCCAGTCCAACGCCGAGCACGCCCTGATCGAGCGCGTGCACGCCGCGGCGGGCGAGGGCATCGCGGCCATCCTGCTCAATCCGGCCGGCTACACCCACACCAGCGTGGCCTTGCGCGATGCCCTGCTGGCGGTGGCGATCCCGTTCGTCGAGGTGCATCTGAGCAACGTGCATGCGCGCGAACCGTTTCGCCGCCATTCGTACTTTTCCGACATCGCGCAGGGCGTCATCGCCGGTTTCGGAGCCGACAGCTACCGGCTGGCGCTGGCCGCGGTGATCGCACGGCTGCGTGCGGCGGACGCGCCGCGATGACGCGCTGACGCGGATCCGTCCGGCCCGTCGTATCGCGACGCCACCCCATCCCTGATTCGCTTGAACGAGGCCGCCATGGACCTGCGCAAAATCAAGAAGCTGATCGATCTGCTGGAAGAGTCCAACCTTGCCGAGCTGGAGATCAAGGAGGGCGAGGAAGTCGTGCGCCTGTCGCGCGTGCCCAAGGCGACGATGGCCGCCGCCGTCCCGGTGACGCCGGCGCATGCACCACGCGAGAGTATCGCCACGCCAGCCCCGGCGCCGATCGCCGCCATCGCGGTTCCGGCGCCCGGCGCCCTTCCGCCGGGCCATGTCGTGCGCGCGCCGATGGTAGGCACCTTCTACACATCGGCCAGTCCGGGCGCGGCGTCGTTCGTCAAGGTCGGCCAGGCGGTGAAAGCCGGCGACACCATCGGCATCATCGAGGCGATGAAGATGTTCAACCAGATCGAGGCCGACGTCGCCGGCAACGTGGTGGCGATCCTGGCCGAGAACGGCCAGCCCGTCGAGTTCGACGAACCGCTGTTCGTGATCGGCTGACATGCTCGAGAAAGTCCTGATCGCCAACCGCGGCGAAATCGCCCTGCGCGTGCTGCGCGCCTGCCACGCCCTGGGCATCAAGACGGTGGCGGTGCACTCCACCGCCGACCGCAACCTCAAGCACGTCGCCATGGCCGACGAGGCGGTGTGCATCGGCCCGGCGCCGGCCGCCGAGAGCTACCTCAACATCCCGGCGATCATCGCCGCCGCCGAGATCACCGACGCGCAGGCGATCCACCCCGGCTACGGCTTCCTGTCCGAGCGCGCCGACTTCGCCGAGCAGGTGGAACGCTCCGGTTTCGTGTTCATCGGTCCGACCGCCGACGTGATCCGCCTGATGGGCGACAAGGTCGAGGCGATCAAGGCCATGCAGGCGGCCGGCGTGCCCTGCGTGCCGGGTTCGGACGGCCCGCTGTCCGACGACGGCGATGCCAGCCTGGCGATGGCGCGGCGCATCGGCTACCCGGTGATCATCAAGGCGGCGGGTGGCGGCGGTGGGCGCGGCATGCGCGTGGTCCATACCGAGGCGGCGCTGCTCAACAGCATCGCGACGACGCGCGCCGAGGCCAAGGCGGCGTTCGGCAACGATCAGGTGTACATGGAGAAGTTCCTCGAGAACCCGCGCCACATCGAGATCCAGGTGCTGGCCGACGGCCAGGGCAACGCCGTGCACCTCGGCGAGCGCGATTGCTCGATGCAGCGTCGCCACCAGAAGGTGGTCGAGGAGGCTCCCGCGCCGGGCCTGACCGTCGCGCAGCGCGAAGCCATCGGCCGCGTCTGCGTCGAGGCCTGCGTGCGCATCGGCTACCGCGGTGCCGGCACCTTCGAGTTCCTCTACGAGAACGGTAAGTTCTACTTCATCGAGATGAACACCCGCATCCAGGTCGAGCACCCGGTGACCGAGCTGATCACCGGCGTTGATCTGGTGCGCGAGCAGCTGATGATCGCCGCCGGCGAGAAGCTGCGACTGCAGCAGGGCGACATCGTCCTGCGCGGCCACGCCATCGAGTGCCGCATCAACGCCGAGGACCCGGACAGCTTCATGCCCTCGCCGGGCACGGTGTCGCTGTATCACCCGCCCGGCGGCCCCGGCGTGCGCGTCGATTCGCACCTGTATTCCGGTTATCGCATTCCGCCCAATTACGATTCGATGGTCGGCAAGCTGATCACCCACGGCATCGACCGCGACACCGCGATCGCGCGCATGCGCATCGCGCTGGGCGAAATGGTCATCGAGGGCATCAAGACCAACATCCCGCTGCAGCAGCGCATCCTGGCCGACCCCGGCTTCCGCCAGGGTGGGCAGAACATCCACTACCTCGAAAAACGCATCGCCGAGCGCAAAGACAAAGGCATCAAGCTGGGGTCGTGAGCGCTGCAGGTTCGGCGTCCGGCATGCGCCCTCGCGGAATCCGCAACGCCACGGAAGCCCTTGGATCCGCGAAGGACGCGAAGCACGCAAAGTTCGGTGGGGTTCGCAAGCCCCTTGCGCCCCGCGGACGGCATCGCTCCAGCGTCGCAGGCGGCTGCCAGGCCCAACGCTCCGGGGCGGCGGCGATGGGCCGGGCTTTTCAGCGCGTCCTGCTCGGTGCGCTGAGCGAACAGGGTGACTTGCGCCTGAAAGATCCCGCGCTTTGCTCGGGACGACACCTGTTCCTGATCCTTGCTCCCTGCCTCTCCGCCGCCTGCTTCTGGCTGCCGACCCTCACTCCCAACTCCCCACGCACATCTCGCCCCCATGCCCTTCCTCGAGCTCGCCCTGATCGTCCGCGCCGCGCAGCAGGAGTCCGCCGAAACGGCGCTGGCTGACCTTGGTGCGCTGGCGGTGACGCTGGCCGACGCCGACGCCGAGACGCCCGACGAGCGCGCGATCTTCGAGCCGGGCGTGGGCGAGACGCCGCTGTGGGCGCAGGTGCGCATGCTGGCGCTGTTCGCGGCCGATGCCGATCGGCGCGGGCTGATGGCGGCACTGGCCGAGCTGCTGCCGGAGCTGGAGCCCGATCACCTGGAGTTTTGCGAGGTGGCCGACCAGGACTGGGAGCGGGCGTGGATGGACCGCTACCAGCCGATGCGCTTCGGCCGACGGCTGTGGATCTATCCGTGGAATGTCGAACCCGCAGGGCTCGACGACGACGCGGTAGTGGTGCGCCTCGATCCGGGCCTGGCCTTCGGCACCGGCACGCATCCGACCACGGCGCTGTGCCTGGAATGGCTGGAGGGCCTCGATCTCGCCGGCACGTCGCTGCTCGACTACGGTTGCGGTTCGGGCGTGCTGGCGATCGCCGCGCTGAAGCTGGGCGCGGCGCAGGCGACAGGCGTGGACAACGATCCGCAGGCGCTGACCGCCAGCGCCGACAATGCGGCGCGCAACGGCGTCGCCGCGCAACTGGCGCTGCATGCGCCGACGCGGCTGCCGCCGGTCGCCGCCGATGTGCTGGTGGCCAACATTCTTGCCGGACCGCTGGCGGAACTGGCACCGACGTTTGCCGTGCGGCTCAGGCCCGGCGCGCCGTTCGCGCTGTCGGGCATCCTCGCCGGACAGGAATCCGAGCTGCTGGCGCGCTATGCCGCCTGCGGCTTCGTCGAGCTGACGGTGAGCGTGCGCGAGGGCTGGGTGCGCATCGACGGGCGCCGCGGCTGACGCCGGCCGCGCCGTTACACTGCGCGCATGTACGCGCAATGCCCCGATTGCCTGACGGTTTACGCACTGGACGCCGCGTCACTGGCGCAGGCGCGCGGCAGCGTGCGCTGCGGGCATTGCGCGGCGGTGTTCGATGCGCTGGTGACGCTGTCCGACGTGCTGCCGCCGGAGCCCTTCGAGAGCCTGCCCGCGCAGCCGCCGCAGCCGGATCCGCCGCAGCTGGTGATGCCGGTGTACCGGCCACCGCCGCAGTCGCATCTGCCCGAAGCGGCGCCCGCCAGCGCCACGCCGCCGGCCTTCGCGCGCGTGCACAAGCCGCTCAAGCGGGCGCGCTGGATCGCCGGCAGCGTGGCGCTGGCGCTGCTGCTGACGGCGCAGCTGGGCTGGGCCGAGCGCGACGCGCTGGTGGTCAACGACGCGACGCGGCCGTGGCTGGCCGGTCTGTGCGGCGCGCTGCACTGCCGGCTGCCGCTGGTGCAGGATCTGGCGGCGCTGAAGCTGACCTCGCGCGACATCCGCCCGCACCCCTCGGTACCGGGCGCGCTGATCATCAGTGCCACCCTGCGCAACGACGCCGCCTTCGCGCAGCCGTTTCCGGTGGTCGACGTCAGTCTTTCGGATCTCGACGAAAACCGCGTGGCGATGCGCCGTTTCCGGCCGTCCGATTACATCCGCGACGCGGCGGCGCGCGCGCGCGGACTGGCGCCGGGCGCCAGTGCGGCACTGGTATTCGAGGTCGAGGATCCGGGAAGGAATGCGGTCGCTTTCGAGTTCGGGTTCGAGTAGCGCAGCCGGCCGGCTTACAGTGCCGTCGGCGCTCTGAAAATCGGCCGGCGGCGGGAGTATGCTTTCCCACCCGCCGCGCGCGGGACGCGACGGGCGCGGATCAAGCAAGCGCCCGCGCGAGGATCACCCCGGGGGATGGATCGTCGTGAACGTGGTCAAACTGCAACCGTCGGCGCCTGCCCATGGCGCACAGGAAAGCGCGCTCGCCGCATGCGTCACGCAGATGGTGCGGCGCTATCTGGCCGATCTCGGCGACACCGCCTGCGAGCCGGGTCTGCACGCGCTGCTGATGGCCGAAGTCGAGGCGCCGCTGCTGCGCGAGGTGATGGCCTGGCACGGCGGCAACCAGAGCCGCGCCGCGGTCGCGCTCGGCATCAATCGCGCCACCCTGCGCAAGAAGCTGGCTGCCCGCGGCATCAGCTGAGACCGGCGGCTCTATACTTGACGCCTTTTGCGGAGCGGCTCCGATGTTCGATGCGACCCTGTCTCCGGTACGCCGCGCCCTGCTGAGCGTGTCCGACAAGGCCGGCCTGGCCGATCTGGCGCGCGCGCTCGATGCACTGGGGGTCGAGCTGATATCCACCGGTGGCAGCGCGCAGGCCTTGCGCGAGGCCGGTGTGCCGGTGCGCGAGGTCAGCGAGCTGACCGGTTTTCCCGAGATCATGGACGGCCGCGTCAAGACCCTGCATCCGAAAGTGCATGGCGGCCTGCTCGGCCGGCGCGGCGCGGACGACGCGGTGATGCGCCAGCACGGCATCGCGCCGATCGATCTGCTGGTGGTCAACCTGTATCCGTTCGAGCGCACCGTGGCGCGTCCCGACTGCACGCTGGACGAGGCGATCGAGAACATCGACGTCGGCGGTCCGGCGATGCTGCGCGCGGCGGCCAAGAATCACGCCCATGTGGCGGTGGTGAGCGATCCGGCCGATTACGCGCCGCTGATCGAGGCGCTGCGCGGCGAGGGTGGCACGACCCTGGACCTGCGCCGGCGGCTGGCGGCCAAGGCCTTCGCGCACTCCGCCCGCTACGACGGTCTGATCGCCGACTGGCTGGGTGCGCGCGGCGACGGCGAGCACGTCGAGCCGTTCGCGCCCACGCTGCACCTCGCGCTGCAGCGGGCGCAGACGCTGCGTTACGGCGAGAACCCGCATCAGGGCGGCGCGCTCTACCTCGAGCCGCATTCGTCGCCGGGCATCGCCGCGACCGCGCGCATGCTGGCCGGCAAGGAGTTGTCGTTCAACAACCTGGCCGACGCCGACGCCGCGCTCGAATGCGTCAAGGCGTTCCAGAAAGTGCCCGCCTGCGTCATCGTCAAGCACGCCAACCCCTGCGGCGTGGCGCTGGGTTCCGACATTCGCACCGCCTACGAGCGCGCCTATGCCTGCGATCCGACCTCGGCCTTCGGCGGCATCATCGCTTTCAACCAGCCGCTCGACGTGGCCACCGCCGAGGCGATCCTGGCGCGGCAGTTCGTCGAAGTGGTGCTGGCGCCCGAGATCAGCCCCGCGGCTCTGGCGGTGTTCGCCAAGAAGCCCAACGTGCGGGTGCTGGCCACCGGCGCCTGGCCGGAACAGCTGGCATCGCCGCGCGATTACAAACGCATCGCCGGAGGCATGCTGGTGCAGGATGCCGATCGCGACACCTTGCTGCTGAGCGACCTCAAGGTGGTCAGCCGGCGGGTGCCCGACGCCGAGGAACTGCGCGACCTGCTGTTCGCCTGGCACGTGGCGATGTTCGTCAAGTCCAATGCGATCGTCTGCGCGCGCGACGGCCGTACCGTCGGCATCGGCGCCGGCCAGATGAGCCGGGTGATCAGCGCCCGCATCGCCACGCTCAAGGCCGCCGACGCCGGGCTCGAGGTGCGCGGCAGCGTGCTGGCCTCGGATGCGTTTTTCCCGTTTCGCGACGGCATCGACACCGCCGCCGAGGCCGGCATCCGCGCGGTGATCCAGCCCGGCGGCTCGATGCGCGACGCCGAGGTGATCGCCGCGGCCGATGAGCACGGTATGGCGATGGTGTTCACCGGCGTGCGCCACTTCCGCCACTGAGAAGCCGAAACAACTGTGGCGTTTCCCGATTGCGGTGTTGCGTGCGAACTCCGCTCGGCTGCCGCGAGGCAGTTGCGCGCCACCTTTGTTGTCACCCTGAGCGCAGCGAAGGGTCTGGCTTCAGTGACCACATCGGGATGCGCGCACTGCGCGGCCATGGGTGACGAATCAGTGCTTCCAGGTGTAGAGCGTGTAGTACACCGGCTGCACCGGACCCTCGCGCGGATCGGGAATCAGCTGCCCTTGCGGGTTGGCGTAGAAGGTCTGCACCGGTCCGTGCCTGGGGATGATGCGGATCATGGTGACGCGCCCCGCCACGCGATATTCCTGGATCGTGTCGCCGTCGTGCTTGCGCACATCGACGGTCGGTGGCGGCTCGCCGCGCAGATCGTGCTCATCGTGGCGCAACGCGGCGTTCGGGAACACGCTGGCGCTGCGTGCGGGTGACGCGGGGCTGACGCCGGGGTCGTTGAGACCTGGCGGTGGCGGCACGCTGGCGGGCGGCGCCGACTGCGCCGCCAGCGGCAGGGCGACGGCGCAGGTCAGCGCGGCTGCGAATCGGGCAAGGGATTTCATGGCGGACTCCGGAGCGGGCCTTTCATGGTAATCCCCGTCATCGGGACCGGCGGATCGCGTGCGAGAATCCGTTCATGTCCACGCTGATCCTGATCGACGGCTCGTCGTATCTCTATCGCGCCTTCCACGCGCTGCCGCCGCTGAGCAACGCGGCGGGCGAGCCGACCGGCGCGTTGTTCGGCGTGGTCAACATGCTGCGCGCGACGCTGGCGGCGAAGCCCGACTACGCCGCCTTCGTGGTCGATGCCTCCGGGCCGACCTTTCGCGACGAGCTGTACGCCGAGTACAAGGCCAATCGCGCGCCGATGCCCGACGATCTGCGCGCGCAGATCGAGCCGATGCTGGCGATCGTCGCGGCGCTGGGCCTGCCGATCCTGCGCGAGCCCGGGGTCGAGGCCGACGACGTCATCGGTACGCTGGCGACGCAGGCCGCCGCCGCCGGCATCGCGGTGACGATCTCCACCGGCGACAAGGATTTCGCCCAACTGGTCGGTCCGCATGTGCGCCTGGTCAACACCATGAGCGGCAGCACCACCGAGCGCGCCGACGTGATCGCGAAGTTCGGCGTGCCGCCGGAGCGCATCGTCGATCTGCTGGCGTTGATGGGCGACAGCGTCGACAACATTCCGGGCGTCGAGAAATGCGGCCCCAAGACCGCGGCCAAGTGGCTGCAGGAGTACGACACGCTGGACGGCGTGATGGCCCATGCCGATGCCATCGGCGGCAAGGTCGGCGAGAACCTGCGCGCGGCGCTGCCGCGGCTGCCGCTGTCGCGGCAACTGGCCACGATCAAGACCGACGTCGCATTGGAGCAGGCGCCGACCGATCTCGCGCCGCGTCCGCGCGACGTCGAGGCGCTGCGTGCGCTGTATGCACGCTACGGTTTCAACGCGGCACTGAAGGATCTCGAAAAGGCGGAAAGGGCGGAAAGGGGGTCAGAGCCCGTTTCGCCGCGGTCGGACCTGGGAACCCGGGGCGTGTCGCGCGAAACGGGCTCTGACCCCCTTTCCGACGCACCGCCCGACCCCGTGCTGGCCGCTCCAGGCGTCTACGAGCTGGTGACGACGACGCAACAACTCGACGCCTGGCTGGAGCAGCTGCGCAACGCCGAGCTGATCGGCTTCGACACCGAAACCACCAGCCTCGACGCGATGCGCGCGGAGATCGTCGGCGTGTCCTTCGCGGTCGAGCCCGGCCTTGCTGCCTATGTGCCGCTTGCGCATGAATACCCCGGCGCGCCGGCGCAGCTCGATCGCGCGGCGACGCTGGCGGCGCTGCAGCCCATTCTCGAGGATCCGCAGCGGCCGAAGCTGGGCCAGCACATCAAGTACGACCTCAACGTGCTGGCGCGCCACGGCATCGCGCTGGCGGGACTGGCCCACGACAGCATGCTCGAGTCCTATGTCTGGAACGCCACCGCGACGCGCCACGACATGGACACGCTGGCGGCGCGCTATCTCGGCTACACCACGATCAAGTACAGCGATGTCGCCGGCAAGGGCGCCAGGCAGATCCCGTTCGCAGCGGTCGATCTCGACACCGCCTGCCGCTACGCCGCCGAGGACGCCGACATCACCCTGCGCCTGCACCGCGCACTGTGGCCGAAGCTCGAGAGCGTGCCGGCGCTGGCGCGCGTCTATCGCGAGATCGAGATGCCGCTAGTGCCGGTGCTGGCGCGCATGGAACGGCATGGCGTGCTGATCGACGTCGTCGAGCTCAAGCGCCAGAGCGCCGACCTCGCGCGGCGCATGCACGAGACCGAGCAGCGCGTGCACGCGATCGCCGGGCGCAGCTTCAATCTCGACTCACCCAGGCAACTGCAGGCGCTGCTGTTCGACGAGCTGAAGCTGCCGGCGCTGCTGAAGACGCCCACCGGGCAGCCCTCCACCAACGAGGAAGCGCTGGAGGCCATCGCCGACCAGCACGAGCTGCCGCGGCTGATCCTCGATTACCGCGGACTGGCCAAGTTGCGCTCGACCTACACCGAGAAGCTGCCGGAGATGGTCAATCCCGGGACCGGCCGCGTGCATACCAGCTACCACCAGGCGGTCGCCGGCACCGGGCGGCTGAGCTCGTCCGATCCCAACCTGCAGAACATCCCGATTCGCACCGACGATGGCCGACGCATCCGCCAGGCGTTCATCGCGCCGCCGGGCTGGGTGATCCTGGCCGCCGACTACTCGCAGATCGAGCTGCGCATCATGGCGCACCTGTCCGGCGACGAGGGCCTGCTGCGCGCGTTCCGCGCCGGGCTGGACGTGCACCGCGCCACCGCCGCCGAGGTGTTCGGCAAGACGCCCGATACGGTCGATGGCAACGAGCGCCGCGCCGCCAAGGCGATCAACTTCGGCCTGATGTACGGCATGAGCGCATTCGGGCTGGCGCGCCAGCTGGGCATCGGACGCAACGAGGCGCAGGAGTACATGAACCGCTACTTCGCCCGTTATCCCGGCGTGCGCGCCTTCATGGACGCCACCCGCGAGCGTGCGGCACGGGACGGTTACGTCGAGACCCTGTTCGGGCGCCGGTTGTACCTGGAGAACATCCGTGCCCGAAACGCCGCCAGCCGCGCCGGCGCCGAGCGCGCGGCGATCAATGCGCCGATGCAGGGCACCGCCGCCGACATCATCAAGCGCGCGATGATCGCGGTCGATGCCTGGCTGGGCTCGCGCGATGACGCCCGGCTGCTGCTGCAGGTCCACGACGAGCTGGTGCTGGAAGTGCGTGCGGACGCGGTGACGGCCGTGCGCGTCGAGGTCAGCGCGCGCATGAGCGCCGCCGCCGAACTCGACGTGCCGCTGGTGGTCGATGTCGGCGCGGGTGCCAACTGGGACGTGGCACATTGAGGACCATGCGCCGGCGAGCTGGCGCAAACCGCTGATTTGGCGGCCGCTGAACGACGAATAAATTTTTTGCGGATGCCCGTTGAACTTTCGCCGCCGCGAGTCCATCTAAGACTTCGGACGCACGCAACGGCGTCCATCGCGACCATGATCCCCTCCCCTGGATCCGGTCGCACGGAGCAGGACCTCTCCCCGGGTCTTGTTCCATCCCCGGCCCCGAAGGCTTCCCCCTGGCCTTCGGGGCTTTTTCATGCCCGGCCCCCGGCGGGGCTGGCCGCCGGGGGGCGTTCGCGGGTCGCTCAGCTGCGCAGGCCGACGCCGCGCCGGAGCAGGGTGATCGCCACCCAGCCGAGCACCAGCATCAGGCCGAGCATGACCGCGTAGGCGGGACCCAGCGCGATGTCGCCGGCGCCGAGCATGCCGTCGCGGAACGCGCTGACCATGTACAGGATGGGATTGGCGTGCGAGATCTCGCGCCACGGCGCCGGCAGCTGATCGACCGAATAGAACACGCCGCCGAGGTAGGTCAGCGGGGTCAGCACGAAGGTCGGCACCAGGGCGATATCGTCGAACTTGCGCGCGTACACCGCGTTGATGAAACCGGCCAGCGAGAACACCACCGAGGCCAGCAGCACGCTGCTCGCGGTCACCCACGGATTGACCACGGTGAGATGGGTGAAAAACAGCGACAGCGCCAGCACGATCGCGCCGACCAGCAGCCCGCGCAGTACCGCACCGGCCACATAGCCGCCGAGGATCACCAGCGGCGGCATCGGCGACACCAGCATCTCCTCGACGTAACGGCCGAACTTGGCGCCGAAGAACGAGCTGGTGATGTTGCCGTAGCTGTTGGTGATCACGCTCATCATCACCAGGCCGGGGGTGATGTACTGCATGTAGGTGTAGCCGTGCAGGGTGCCGATGCGGCTGCCGATCAGGGTGCCGAAGATCAAAAAGTACAGCGTCATCGTGATCGCCGGCGGCATCAGGGTCTGGCCCCAGATGCGCAGGATGCGCATCACCTCGCGGCGCACGATGGTGCCCAGCGCCACCCATTGCTCGCGCGCGTTCATGCGGCCTCCTTGCCGGGAGCGGTCAGGCGCACGAAGAGCTCCTCCAGCCGGTTGGACTTGGTGCGCATCGAGCGCACCGCGATGCCGGCCGCCGACAGCGCCGCGAACAGCCCGTTGAGGTCGCGACCGCGCGGCAGTTCCGCTTCGACGGTGTGTTCGTCGATGCGGCGCAAGGCGATGCCTTCGGGCGCGGGCAGCGCATCGGGGCAGTGCGCGGCCAGATCGAGCACGAAGGTTTCGACGTCGAGCTTGGCCAGCAGCGCGCGCATGGTGGTGTGCTCGACGATGCGACCGTGGTCGATGATGGCGATGTTGCGGCAGAGGTTTTCGGCCTCTTCCAAGTAATGCGTCGTCAGGATCACCGTGGTGCCGGCGCGGTTGATGCCCTGCACGAACTGCCACATGGAGCGGCGGATCTCGATGTCGACGCCCGCGGTGGGCTCGTCGAGGATCAGCAGCCGCGGCTCGTTCATCATTGCCCGCGCGATCATCAGCCGGCGCTTCATGCCGCCCGAAAGCATGCGTGCGGAATGCTCCGCCTTGTCCCACAGCTTGAGCTCGCGCAGGTACTTCTCGGCGCGCTCGCAGGCGATGCGCCGCGGGATGCCGTAGAAGCCCGCCTGGTTGATGCAGATGTCCAGTGGCCGCTCGAACTGGTTGAGGTTGAGCTCCTGCGGCACCAGACCGATCAGTGCCATCGCCTCGCTGCGCCGTGTCTGCACCGGCACGCCGAACACGCTCGCTTCGCCGCCGCTGGCGTTGACCAGCGAGGAGAGGATGCCGATCAGGGTCGATTTGCCGGCACCGTTGGGACCGAGCAGGGCGAACAGGTCGCCCGCCTCCACGGTCAGCGAGATGTCCTTGAGCGCCTCGACACCGTTGGGATAGGTCTTGCGCAGGTCGCGGATGTCGAGCGCGGGAGCGGAGGTCATGGCGGGCTCGGGTAGGCAAACCGCTAGTATATCGGCCCCAGTCAGCCAGCCCCGTATCTCATGGCCGATCACTTCACCCTGCGCTTGGTGGGCAGCCGCATGCTCGCGCCCGCCGTTCGTCACATGGCCTTCGAGCGCGCCGACGGCCAGCCGTTCGTCTTCGTGCCGGGCCAGTTCGTGCAGATCCATTTCCATTACGCCGATGGCAAGCCGACCAAGCGCAGCTACTCGCTGGCCACCGTCGTCACCGTGCCGGGTGCACCGGTGCAGCGGGTCGAGATCGCGGTCAGCTATGTCGACGGTGGCGCCGCGACCGCGCTGCTGTCGGCCCTGCCCGAAGGCGGCACGATCGAAGCCAGCGGGCCCTACGGGCGCTTCATCCTGATGGACGGCGACGCCAATCGCCGCTACCTGCTGATCGCCACCGGTACCGGCGTGACGCCATATCGCGCGATGCTGCCGCAGTTGGCCGCGACGATCGAGCACCGCGGCATCGAGGTCGCTCTGCTGTATGGGGCGCGCAGCGAAGCGGAGCTGCTCTACGGCGAGGAGTTCGAAGCTTTCGCCCGGACGCAGCCGCGGTTTCGCTTCGTCCCCTGCCTCAGTCGCGGCGCCCGTGCGCTGCCGCGGCCGCAGGATCGCCTGGGCCATGTGCAGGCCGTGCTGCCGGAGCTGGCGCCCGACCCGGCCGGTGACATCGCCTATTTGTGCGGTAATCCCGACATGGTCGACCAGACCTTCGAGGCCCTGAAGCAGGCCGGTCTGCCGATTCCCCATATCCGGCGTGAGAAGTACGTCTCATCGCGCTGAGCCGATGGCCACCAGGTAACGAATCGTAAACGGGGCGTGAGCTTCATCTAACGCTCACGTAACGGGTCGCCCGTATAAAGGAACGCTGCCCCGGGGGAAGGAAACATCCGGGCACGAACCACGCGACGGGCCTGCCATGTACGGGCCCGCGCCGAGAGAGGAAACCGCCCGATGCGCTCGTTCCGACGCGTCCTTGCCGTTGTGTTCGCCCTGGTTGCCGGCAGCGCCTGCAGCCTCGTCCTTGCTGCGCCCGCCCGTGCCGGCTGCCTGCCGGCGCGCACCACGGTCCGCAAGGGCGAAACCCTCGACGTGCTGCTGGCCCGCTGGGGCCTTGCCCGCAGCCAGGCCTTCGAGTGGGGCCGCCGCGTCGCGGCCCGCGAGCCGGCGGCCGCGCTGCGTCCGGGCGATCGCGTCGAGGGCTGCATCGAGCACACCGTGCATGGCACCCGTCTGGTCCGGATCGAAATCCTGCACGGCCAGCGTCGTGGCCGACTGGTGCTGGGCGTGGGCGAGCCGGCGATCCGGCATCGCGCGCGGCGGGTGATCGCGGACGCCGCGGCGCCCACGCATGCCGATGCGGGGATCGATACGGCTGTCCGCCCGGGCGGCATCGCGCCGCTGCTGCCGCAGGGCACGCCGCAGCACCTGTCGTTCACGGTGGCCAATTCGCTGGCCGAATCGCTGGTGGCGCACCACGTCTCGCCGCTGCTGGCGCGCGCCATCACCGACTGGCTCGATCGCGACCAGCGCCTGCCGTCGCCGCTGCCACCAGGCGCGATCGTCAGCGCCTTGTTCTTCGGCAATCCGGACACCAGCGACGCCCAGCTGGCGCAGATGACCATCTATGCCGCCGGCCACGAGCATCGCCTGTTCCGTTTCACCGATGCGCACGGACGCAGCCTGCTGGTCGATGCCGAGGGCCAGGGCGTGATGCCGCTGCCGCTGGTCGAGCCGGTGCCCGATGCGCGGCTGACCTCGGGCTGGGGCTGGCGCACCAATCCGGTGCTGCACCGTCCCGAGTTCCACAAGGGCGTCGATTTCGCCGCGCCGATGGGCACTCCGATCCGTGCCGTCGCCGATGGCCGCGTCGATTTCGTCGGCTGGCACGGCTATTACGGCCGCATGGTCGAGGTGCGCCACGCGCCCGATGTGCGCACCCGCTACGGCCACATGGTGCGTTACGCCCGCGGCCTGCACGATGGCGAGTTCGTGCGGGCGGGACAGGTGATCGGCTATGTCGGCAGTTCGGGGCTTTCGACCGGGCCGCATCTGTATCTCGAGCTGTGGGAGAGCGGCAAGCGCATCGATCCACTGCGCATCGAAACCCAGGCCGCCGATGCGCAAGCCGACGTCGAGGCCAACCCGGTGCTGCTGCGCCGCGAGGTGATCACGCCGGTGCAGCTCGACGGCAGCGAACTGGCGCGCTTCCACGCTTTTCGCAGCGCGCTGCACGGCGTGCTGGCCGCATCGGTCGACGACGCGCCGGTCGCCGCCGCGCTGGTGCCCACGCCCTAGGGCTCGCGGCTGAACGTCGCCGCGCCCCACGGCGGCTTGGCGAGAAACTCCGCAGTCGGCTTCCGGCTCGACGCCGGTGCCGCACCTGCGTTGCAGCGCGCATGACTTCCTGTTGTCGATTGCGCCATGACCTTAGGCGCATTCGAGATGCATGGGCAATGTTATAAAATAACAACAAGAGATCGTGCCGCACCCCGCCCCCGCGTTTCAGGATGAATCCATGACCACCCCGGCTCCTTCCCGCCCGGCGCTGGCGATTGCCGCTGCGCTGGCGTGGTCCGCCGTCCAGGCGGCGCAGCCGTCCGCTGTCGGCAACGCCGGTCCGGCTGCGGCCGCTGCGCAAACCGGCGACGCCGGCATGCCGCAATCGGTGAAGAAGCTCGATGCGATCAATGTCATCGCCGCACGCCTGGACCAGGCGCGCAACCAGCTTTCGCCCTCCGCCGGCAGCAGCAGCTACACCTTCGGCCCGCAGGCCATCAGCCAGTTGCCGCAGGGCGCCTCGACGCCGGTCAACCAGATCCTGTTGCAGGCGCCGGGGGTGGTGCAGGATTCCTACGGCGACGTGCGCGTGCGCGGCGACCACGGCAACCTGCAGTACCGCATCAACGGCGTGCTGATCCCGGAGAGCATCTCCGGTTTCGGCCAGACGCTGGATCCGCGCATGATCAATTCGCTGCGCCTGCTGACCGGCGCGCTGCCGGCGCAGTACGGCCTGCGCACCGCGGGCGTGGTCGATGTCACCACCCGGTCGGGTGAAAAGCTCGGTAACGGCGGCAGCGTCGGCCTGACCACGGGCAGCCACGCGACACTCGATCCGACCTTGAGCGACTGGGGCCGCGCCGGCCGCTGGAGCTGGTTCGCCAGCGGCAGCTTCAGCCGCAACGATCTCGGCATCGAGAACCCGACGCCGACGCGCCATGCCATCCACGACCGTACCGACCAGGTCCACGGCTTCGGCACGCTTTCGTATGTGCTCGACGACGAAGCCCGCATCAGCCTGATGGCGGGACTGGCCAACAACCGCTTCCAGGTCCCCGACAATCCCGATCAGTCGCCGGCCTTCGCGTTGGCCGGCGCACCGGCCGGTTTCAATTCGGCCCAACTCGACGAGCGCCAGCGCGAGCGGACCCGCTTTGCGGTGCTGTCGCTGCAGGGCAAGCTGGGCGGCACCCGTTATCAGGTGGCGCTGGGCCAGCGCTACAGCCAGGTCAATTTCCAGCCCGACAACGTCGGTGACCTGATCTTCAACGGCGTTGCCTCCACGGTCGGCCGCAGCAATCGCGCCAGCACCCTGCAGGCCGATTTCACGATGCCGCTGGGCGACACCCATACGCTGCGCTACGGCGCGTATGCCAGCTACGAGCGCGCCGCACAGGACAATACCTCGCTGGTGTTCCCGGTTGATGCCAACGGCGCGCAAACCAGCGACGTGCCGCTGAGCATCGCCGACAACAACCGGCTGCAGGCGCGCGCCCTCAGCACCTACCTGCAGGACGAATGGACGCCGACCGAGCGGCTGGCGGTCAACTACGGCCTGCGCTATGACCAGATCGGCGGCTACCTCGACGCGAGCCAGCTGAGCCCGCGCCTCGGCGCGGTGTACAACCTGAGCGATGCCTGGACCCTGCATGCCGGTTATGCGCGCTATTTCACGCCGCCCGCGACCGAGCTGATCGCCGCCACCGACATCGCCCTGTTCCAGGGCACCAGCAACGCCCTGCCCACCCCTGCCAACACCAGCGTGCGCGCTGCGCGCAGCAACTATTACGACGCCGGCGTGCAGTGGCAGGTCAGCCCGGCGCTGACGCTGGGGCTGGATACCTACTACGCGCAATCGCACAACCTGCTCGACGAAGGCCAGTTCGGCAGCGCGCTGATCTTCTCCGACTTCAACTACCGCTACGGCCGCAACCACGGCATCGAGTTCAGCGCCACCTACGCCACCGGACCGTGGAGCGCCTACTTCAACCTCAGCGGCAACACCGCCAAAGGCAAGCAGGTCGCTACGGGCCAGTACAACTTCGACGCCGCCGAGCTGGCCTACATCGCCAGCCACTGGATCGACCTCGACCACGCCCAGCGTCTGTCGTCCTCGGGCGGGTTGAGCCTCCGCCTCGATGAACGCACCCGCATCGGCGCCGATTATCTGTACGGCACCGGTCTGCATGCGGGTTTCGCCAACACCCTGAACCTGCCGGCGTATTTCCAGCTCAATCTCAACGTCAGTCACCGCTTCGGCTTCGGCGCCCTGGGGGCGGTCAAGACCCGCTTTACCGTGCTCAACGCGCTGGATCGCAGCTACGCCCTGCGCGACGGGACCGGGATCGGCGTCGGCGCGCCGCAATACGCGCCGCGCCGCGGCTACTATTTGAGCGTGGAAAAGGATTTCTGAGCGAGGCGGCAGCGTGATCGTTGTCCGCGTCGCGTGGCTACACTGCACCAATGACCGCCGCAGCCTTGCCCCCGCTGTCGCGCGAACTGGCGCATTACGCCGCGCTCGATCGTCGTCTGGTCGCCGCGGTGCGGCGTATCCGCATTCTGCCGACGGTGGCGTGGCCGCCTGCACTCGAGCAGGCCTTTCTGGCGGCGGGCGAGGGCGCGGTAGTGCGCCTGCCGGAGGTGCGCTACACGCCGCCCGATCTCGCGCGCGAACGCGCCGAGCTAGGCGCGATCGAGAACGAGGCCGATGCGGCGCACCCGTTGGGCGATTACCTGCGCAGCACCGCGGCCTCGTGGCAGACCGCGGCGGCGATGCTGGAGGCGGTCGGTACGCCGGCGGTCAGCGCACACTCCATGGCGCTGTATGGCCGTCCCGGTGATGTCATTCCCGGCAGCACGCTGAGCAACCTCGACGCCGCGCGTCATTTCGTGGCGGTGGCCGACGAGCTGGGCGCATCCCATGCCGACGACGACAGCGCGGTCACCCTGTCGGCCGAAACGCTGCGAGCAGAGCTGCTGCCGGCGCTGGATGCGCTGTTCGGTGCCGGGCGCATCGCGGTCGAGATCGACTCCGACCTGACGGCCAAGGCGGCCGCGGGCGCCACCCGCATCCGCCTGCGCGCGTCGTCCTGCTTCAGCGAGTACGACCGCCACCAGCTGCTGGCCCACGAGGCCTTCGTGCACACGCTGACGGCGCTGAACGGGCGCGAGCAGCCGCATCTGCGCTCGCTCAGCCGCACCTCGCCCCGCGTCACCGCGACCCAGGAGGGGCTGGCGGTGTTCGCCGAGCTGATCTCGGGATCGATCGACATCGGGCGTCTGAAACGCATCAGCCTGCGCATCCTGGCGATCGATCGCGCGCTGGCCGGCGCCGACTTCGTCGAGGTGTTTCGTTTCTTTCGCGACGCCGGACAGACTGCGAGCGACAGCTTCAATTCGGCACAGCGCGTGTTTCGCGGCGTGCCGACCGCGGGCGGTGCCGCGTTCGCCAAGGACAACGTCTACCTGCACGGCCTGCTGACCGTGCACACCTTCTTCCGCTGGGCGCTGAAAAATCAGCGCTTCGACCTGACCCGGGCGCTGTTCGCCGGCAAGCTGGCGTTGGGCGATGTGGTGGCCCTGGCACCGTGGTTCGCCAATGGGTTCATCGCGCCGGCGCAGTTTCTGCCGCCTTGGTTGCAACGCACGCGCGGGCTGGCCGGCAGCCTCGCGTTCTCGCTGTTCGCCAACCGCATCCGCATGGCGGACGTGGGCGCCGCGGACCTCGCCCGGGGCTGAATCGCGGCGCCTGCCGGCGCGGTTGCGGCGATACCGCGTGCTACTCTTTTCGGCCCTTGCCACCACCCGCCGGCGCAGGCCGCGGCCAGCGATTGCGACCATGCCCACCGCCGAGGACCTCAAGCGCGCCGCGCTCGACTATCACCGTTGCGCGCCCGCCGGCAAGATCCGCGTCACCCCGACCAAGTCGCTGCTGACCCAGCGCGATCTGGCGCTGGCCTATTCGCCCGGCGTCGCCGCGGCCTGCGAGGCGATCGTCGCGGATCCGCGCGAGGTCTCCGCGCTGACCGCGCGCGGCAACCTGGTAGCGGTGATCAGCAACGGTACCGCGGTGCTGGGCCTGGGCGCGATCGGCCCGCTGGCGGCCAAGCCGGTGATGGAAGGCAAGGGCGTGCTGTTCCAGAAGTTCGCCGGCATCGACGTGTTCGACATCGAGATCGACGAGCGCGATCCGGACAAGCTGGTGGACATCATCGCCAGCCTGGAGCCGACCTTCGGCGGCATCAACCTCGAGGACATCAAGGCGCCGGAGTGCTTCATCGTCGAGCGCAAGCTGCGCGAGCGCATGCGGATTCCGGTATTCCACGATGACCAGCACGGCACCTCGATCATCGTCGGCGCGGCGGTGCTCAACGCCCTGCAGGTGGTCGGCAAGGACATCGGCAGCGTGCGCGTGGCGGCCTCCGGCGCCGGCGCGGCCGGCATCGCCTGCCTCGACATGCTGGTCAGCCTGGGCGTGCGGCCCGAGCACATCCTGGTCGCCGACAAGGACGGCGTGCTCTATCGCGACCGGCCGGGACTCGACCCCGACGGCGCCCGCTACGCGCGCGACACCGATGCACGCGTGCTGGCCGACATCGTCGCCGGCGCCGACGTGTTTCTGGGCGTCTCCGCCGGTGGCGTGCTGAAGCCGGCGATGGTCGCCAGCATGGCCGCGCAGCCGGTGATCCTCGCGCTGGCCAACCCGACGCCCGAGATCGATCCGGAGCTGGCGCGCGAGGCGCGTCCGGACTGCATCATCGCCACCGGCCGTTCGGACTATCCCAACCAGGTCAACAACGCGCTCTGCTTTCCCTATATTTTCCGCGGCGCGCTGGACGTCGGTGCCACCACCATCAACGAGGCGATGAAGGTCGCCTGCGTGCGCGCCATCGCCGAGCTGGCCCGTCGCGAGGCCAGCGACGTCGCCGCGCGCGCCTACGGCGGCAAGGCGCCCAGCTTCGGGCCGGAGTATCTGATCCCGCAGCCGTTCGATCCGCGCCTGCTGGTGCAGCTGGCGCCGGCGGTGGCGCAGGCGGCGATGGACTCGGGCGTGGCCACCCGCCCGATCGCCGACATGGATGCGTACCGCGAGCGGCTGCTGAACTTCGTGTTCCGCACCGGCCTGGTGATGAAGCCGGTGTTCGACCGCGCCAAAGCCGACCCCAGGCGCGTGGTCTACGCCGAGGGCGAGGAGGAAACCGTGCTGCGCGCGGTGCAGACGGTGGTCGACGAGCGCCTGGCGCGACCGATCCTGATCGGCCGGCCGGACGTGATCGCCGCGCGCATCAGACGCATCGGTCTGCGCATCCGCCCCGGCATCGATTTCGAGCTGTGCAACATCCATTCCGATCCGCGCTTTCCCGACTACTGGCAGCAGTACTACGCGCTGATGCAGCGGCGTGGCGTGACCCCCTCGCTGGCCAAGTCCTTCGTGCGCTCGCGCACCGCCGTGATCGCGGCGCTGATGGTCGAGCGCGGCGAGGCCGACGCGCTGATCTGCGGTCTGGTCGGGCGCTATCACAAGAAGCTGGCCTATCTGCTGGAAGTGCTGCAGACCGATCCCGGCGTGGACTGTCCGGCGGCGATGACCGCGGTCGCCAACGACAAGGGCGTGTTCTTCTTCCTCGATACCCACGTCAAGGAGGATCCCACGCCCGAGCACATCGCCGAGGCCACCCTGCAGGCGGCGATCCGGCTCAGATTGTTCGGCATCCAGCCCAAGATCGCGCTGCTGTCGTCGTCCAACTTCGGCAGCCGCGACACCGAGGGCGCGCGCAAGATGCGGCGCGCGCTGGAGCTGATCCTGGCGCGCGTGCCAAGGCTCGAGGTCGAGGGCGAGATGCAGGCCGACGTCGCGATGGAGGCGGCGATCCGCGAACACCTGTTTCCGAACTCCCGCCTCAGCGGGCGCGCCAACATGTTCGTGTTTCCAGATCTCGAGTCGGCCAACATCGCCTTCAATCTCGTGCGCATGATGACCGACGGCGTGGTGATCGGCCCGATCCTGATGGGCATCAGCAAGCCGGCGCACGTGCTGACGCCGTCGGCCACGGTGCGGCGCGTGATCAACATGACCGCGATCGCCTGCGTCGAGGCGCAGATCCGTGCGGCGGCCGGGCGCGACGAGGGCTGAGCATGCCTGCGCCGCGCGGCAGCGCGGTGGTGGGGGCTACAGTTCCTCGACGCCGCTGACGCGGGCACGGCGCATCAGCCAGGCGACGCCGCGCAGGTCGGCGATGCCCACCCACAGGCGGTCCCACAGGCCGTACTTGGACACCCCGCGCGTGCGCGGACGATGGTTGACCGGCACGCTTTCGCAGCCGCCGCCGGCGCGCTTGACCAGCGCCGGCAGAAAGCGGTGCATGTGGTCGAAGTACGGCAGCAGAAGAAACGTCTCGCGCTCGAACAGCTTCAGCCCGCAGCCGGTATCCGGCGTGGCGTCGCCGAGCATGCGTGCGCGCACGCCGTTGGCGACCCTTGACGACAGGCGCTTGCTGAAGCCGTCGCGACGCGTGGTGCGCCAGCCGGCGAACAGTTTCACCGCCGGGGCGGCGCGATCGCGCGCTGCCAGCAATCCGGAAATGTCGGCGGGATCGTTCTGGCCGTCGCCGTCCAGCGTCGCCACCCAGCGTCCGCGGGCGGCGCGCACGCCGTTCCACACCGCGGTGCTCTGACCGCTCTGGCGCGTGTGATGCAGCACGCGCAGCTCGGGAAAGTCGCCGCGGGCGCCGCGCAGCACGCTCAGGGTGTCGTCGCGGCTGGCGTCGTCGACATAGACGACTTCGAAATCGAGACGCCCGCGCAGCGCGGCGGCGATCTCGGTCAGCAGCGGAACGACGTTGTCGCGCTCGTTGAAGACCGGAACGACGACGGACAGCTCGGGCATGGCGGACGGCTCGCGGTCGGCAGCGGTCATTATCGCCGCAGCCGTTCGAGCAGACCGTCCAGTTCATCGAGGCTGTGATAGCGGATCACCAGCTTGCCGCGACCGTTGCGGCCGTGGCTGAGCGCCACCGGGGTGGCCAGCCGTTCGGACAGCTCGCGCTCGAGGGCATCGACGTTGGGATCACGTGCGGCGCTGCCTTGCGGCTTGCGCACCGGGGCGGCCTGGCGGCGACGGACGGCCGCTTCGAGTTCGCGCACCGACCAGCCGGCGGTCGCGGCCTCGCGCGCCAGCGTCACCGCATCGCGTTCGGGCAGGGTGGCCAGCGCGCGCGCATGGCCCATGTCGAGCTTGCGCTCGTCGAGCAGATCGCGGATCGGCTTGGGCAGTTCCAGCAGCCGCAGCAGGTTGGACACCGCCGCGCGCGAGCGGCCGACCGCCACGGCGACCTGCTGGTGAGTGAGGTCGAATTCCTCCAGCAGCCGCGCCAGCGCGCCGGCCTCCTCCAGCGGCGACAGGTCCTCGCGCTGGATGTTCTCGATCAGTGCCATCGCCAGCAGCGACTGCTCGGGCACCTCGCGCACCAGCGCCGGCACCTCGACGAGCCCGGCGCGCTGCGCCGCGCGCCAGCGGCGTTCACCGGCGATCAGTTCGTAGCGCTCGCGGCCCAGCGCGCGCACCACCAGCGGCTGGATCAGGCCCTGGGCCTTGATCGAGGCCGCCAGTTCGTCCAGCGCGGCATCGTCGAAGTGGCGCCGCGGCTGATACTTGCCGGGCTGGATCGCCGCGACCGTCAGCAGACGCAGTTCGCCGTCGCCCTCGTTCGCCGAAGCGTCGCCGCTGCCGCCGAGCAGCGCATCGAGGCCACGTCCGAGTCCGCGTTTCTTGGCTGCCATGGGAGCGCTGCTCAGTGGAGGCCGGCGGCGGCGGCCGCGGCACTGGTGGCGGTGCGCTCGCGGCGGATCATTTCGCCGGCGAGGCCGAGGTAGGCGATCGCGCCGCGCGATTCGCGGTCGTAAAGGTTGATCGGCTTGCCGTGACTGGGCGCCTCGGCCAGCCGCACGTTGCGCGGGATCACCGAGCGCAGCAGCTTGTCACCGAAGTGGCGGTTGAGCTGCGCCGAGACCTCATTGGCGAGATTGTTGCGCACGTCGTACATGGTGCGCAGCAGGCCCTCGATCTCGAGCTGCGGATTGAGCCGTCGGCGCACCGCCTCGATGGTCTCCTTGAGGCTGGCCAGCCCTTCCAGCGCAAAGTATTCGCATTGCACCGGGATCAGCACGCCGTGCGCGGCGGTCAGCGCGTTGATGGTCAGCAGATGCAGGGTCGGCGGGCAGTCGATCAGGATGATCGGGTAGCGGTCGCCCAGCGTCGCCAGCTGTTCCTTGAGGCGGAACTCGCGTGCCAGCGTGTCCATCAGCTTGAGCTCGGCGGCGGTCAGGTCGCTGTTGCCCGGCAGCAGGTCGTAACCGGCCTCGGTGGCCAGGATCGCGCGCTCGATCGGAGCCTCCTCCAGCAGCACCTCGCAGCCGTTGGGCTTGGCCGCGCGCTTGTCGATGCCCGAGGCCATGGTGGCGTTGCCCTGCGGATCGAGATCGACCAGCAGCACCTTGCGCCGCGCTTCGGCCAGCGCCGCGGCGAGATTGACCGCGGTGGTGGTCTTGCCGACCCCGCCCTTCTGGTTGGCGATGGCGATGATGCGCGTCATGGTGTCTGCCTGGCGGGCCGCGGAGCCCTCTTGATTACCACCAGATGCCGTTCCGCGTCCAAGCCCGGCACCGCCAGCCGTTCCACGGCAGTAACACGAAAACCCGCCGGCAGCGCGGCCAGCTCATCATCCGGACGGCGGCCCTTGAACGCCAGCCAGACGCCGTCGTGCGCCAGCAGATGGCCGCCCCAGCGCAGCATGTCGGCGAGGCTGGCGAGGGCACGTGCGGTGATGCAGGCGTAGGTTCCGGTACAGGCTTCGGCACGCGCCTGGGTCACCTGCACCTGCGGCAGTTCCAGCACGCGCACCGCCTCGCGCAGGAAGCCGGCCTTCTTGCCGTTGCTGTCCACCAGCGTCACTTTGAGCTTGGGCAGGGCAATCGCCAGCGGAATCCCCGGCAGCCCGGCGCCGCTGCCGAGGTCGGCCAGCGTGGCGCCCGCGACCCAGGGCCGCACCGCCAGCGAATCGAGCAGATGGCGCGTCACCATCGCCGCCGGTTCGCGCACCGCGGTCAGGTTGAATTTGCCGTTCCAGTGCTCGAGCAGGGCGATGTAGTCGAGCAGTCGCTCGACGGCCGTATCCGGCAACGCCAGCGCCAGCGCGTCGAGTCCGGTCGTGAGCTGCTGTTTGAGCGCCGCGCGAGCCGGCATGCCTGTCTCCTGCGGCAGCCGGCCGCGACGAGCCATGCAGTATCCGGGCGTGGCGCGCTGAAATCCAGCCCGAACGCACGCGGCCCGCACCGGGCGGGACGCGTTTCTCCGCGAGGGTCAGCGCCGTCAGTCGAGCTCGGTGTCGATCCGGGTCACCAGCAAGCCGTGAGCCTGCACGGCCGCGTTCAGTGTCCGCTTCAGGGCCGCGTTGCGCTCGCTGGCCGGTGCCTGCGGATCGATGGCCAGCAGGATCGTCTGTGCACGTGCCTGCAGCAGCGCATCGGCGCTCTCGATCATGGTTTCGGCGCGCGCCGGATCGAGCACCTGCCAGTACAACGTGGCGCGCACGGCGCGTGGCGCCGCGCCGCTGATCGCAAGGGTTTCGTCCAGTCGCAACGTGCGGCCGGTGAGGCTGATCTTGTGCGCCACCCGTTCCAGCAGTGGCATCACCATATGCGTGCCCGGCATGAGCAGGCGCGCCGGTCGCCCCAGCCGATGCAGGGAATACACCTGGCCTTCGGGAATGCGCTTGACCGACAGCGCGACGACCATCAGGACCAGGCAGAGCAGGGCGATCAGAGTAAGCGACATGATTTTTTAATCAATGAGTTGGATGCGCTAGATCGAGTGATACATCGAGACTATCCGCTATCTGGCCGTTACTGCTACGGGCCTGAGCATGCCTTAACTCTAAACTAACGGCAACAACCTAGGCTGAATTCGTTCGGTCCGCCGTGCGTGCGGTCACAAGACATGCATCATGCGTGCCGCAAAGATTTCGACGACGGCGGTCAGCGCGACCCGTGCTCAGGCCGGGACGACATCAAAGGCGATCGTCAGCCGCGTCTGGGTGCCGGGGAAGGGCACGGTGCCGTGCCACATGTACGAGGGAAACAGCACCAGCAGGCCCGGCTCGGGCTTGATGAAATGCTCGGCCGGCAGCGGCGGGTCCAGCGCCAGGCCGGGCTGGCCGAACTTGATCCAGCCGGCGTGACCGTCACCCTGCACGGCATCCGGCAGTTCGATGTAGCACGCTGAGGAAAGCCAACCGTCGGTGTGGAAGTGATCGACGTGGAAGCCGTCAGGACGCAACTGCACCGACCAGCTGCCGCTGAGCCGGTAGGCACCGGAGTTGCGTGTGCGCAGCGGATCGTCGCCGGCACCCAGCCAGGCCATGTGCTCGCGGATCGGGCGATCGATGGCACGGAAAAACGCACGGATCACCGGGTCGTTGGTGTCGGCGAGGTTCTCAAGCGTCTGGCTGCCGCCGCGCAGCGACTGGTCCGGCGGATGACCGTAGGTGGTGTGGCGGCGCCGCAAGCTCGCGGCCAGATCGCGCAGATAGCTCGCCAGGTCCGGCCAGCCCGGCGGCGTGTCGATGGAGTAGCCGCGCACCATGTGCGGGTAGTCGTACAGCGCGCCGTAGCGGGGATCGCCGCGCAGGCGCCAGATCGTGGCCTGCAGGGCGCGCAGATGCTGGTCGTGCGGAAAGCGCTGCTGCAGCGCGGCGACCCGCGGCGCGGCAGCGTCGAGTTCGCCGCAGGCGATCAGGATGTCGCACAGCGCCGACTGCACCGAGTCGTCGTCCGGCGCCAGCGCGTCGGCGCGGCGGGCAAACGCCGGCGCCGCCGCGCGGTCGCAGCGCAGCGCGGTCGCGGCCGCGCCGAGCAGCACATCGGCGTGGACCCCCGGCAGGGACGCGGCATGCGCGAACAACGCATGCGCACCGGCGTGATCGCCAGTGCTGGCATGCAGGGCGGCCTTGATCGCCAACAGTTTCGGTTGCGCGGGATCGGTCGCGAGCGCCGCATCGAGCACGGCCGTGGCGATCGTCAGATCGCCGTGGCGCAACCAGAGCAGCTGCGCAAGATCCTGCTGCGCTTCGGCGAAATCGCCGCGACGCATGATCGCTGCGCGAAACGCCGCTTCCGCCGCGTCGAAGCGGTCGAGCGCCGCCAGCGCGCGGCCCAGCAGACCCCAGGTCTCGGCCAGGTCGCTGCCCTTGTCCAGCGCGCGCTGCGCCGCCGCCGCCGCGGCTTCGTTGCGCCGAGCCTGATGCAGGGCAAGCGCCAGATCGTGTTCGGCGCGCGCACTCTGCGGCGCGAGTTGCGCCGCACGTTGCAGAGCCGCGATCGCCTCGTCGTGGCGCTTGAGCTTCTGCAGGGCATGGCCGTGGGCACCGAGCAGTTCGACATCGTTGGCGCCGCCGGCCAGCGCGGACGCGGTGA
>JAJYTG010000092.1 GCA_021793195.1 Pseudomonadota bacterium | reverse complement strand
AATGCTCGAAGCGTTGCCGGCGCGGAAAGCGCAGCGCGAGCGGCAGCTGACTCATGTCTCCGGCGGCGCCGCGTCGGGGTCGTCGGCCGGCGCCGCCGGTGGTGCCGCACGCGCATACAGCGCGCTGCCGCGATAGCGTTCGTGGCCGTAGCGCAGCAGCACCATCGCCACCGCGGCCACCGGCAACGCCAGCAGCACGCCGAGAAAGCCGAACAGCTGGCCGCCGGCGAGGATGGCGAAGATCACCAGCACCGGATGCACGCCGATGCGATTGCCGACCAGACGCGGCACCAGTATGTATCCCTCCAGCGTCTGGCCGACCGCGAACACACCCAGCACCAGGCCGATGTGCAGCCAGTCGCCGTATTGCGCGAACGCCGCGATCAGACTGGCGATCAGGCCGGTGATGAAGCCGAGATAGGGCACGAAGCTGACCAGCCCGGCGAACACGCCGATCAGCGGACCGAGACGAATGCCGACCAGCCACAGCACCAGCCCGTAGAACAGGCCCAGCGCCAGCATCACCAGCAGCTGGCCGCGGAAGAACGCGCCCAGCACGGCGTCGGCCTCGCGCGCCAGACGCACCAGAGTCGACTCGTATTCGCGCGGCAGCAGCTCGCGCAGGCGCGCCACCATCGTGTCCCAGTCGCGCAGCAGATAGAACGTCACCACCGGTACCAGCACCAGATTGGTCAGCCAGGCCACCACCGCCAGACCCGAGCGGGTGACGCCGGCCAGCACGCTGGTGGCGATGCCGCCGGCCTCCTGCCAGTGCTGCTTGATCAGCGCCACCAGCCGTTGCGGATCGAAAGTCTCGGGCGGCACGTGCAGGTGCAGCTGCAGCCATGGCGCGACGGTACCCTGGAACCAGGCCAGGGCATCGGGCAGGTGCAGGATGGCGTAGGCGACCTGGCGCTCGATCAGCGGCACCAGCACCAGCAGCACGCCGATCACGGTCAGGCTCATCAGGCCGAATACCAGCGTCACCGCGAGGGTGCGGCCGAGGCCGTGGCGTTCGAGGCGGTCGGCCAGCGGGTCGCCGAGATACGCCAGCAATGCCGACAGCGCGAACGGCGCCAGCACCGGCGCCAGCAGCCACAGCACGTAGCCGATCAACAGCAGCAACAGGGCAAGCTGCAGCCGACGCGCGATTTCACCGTCCATGTTGCGACTCCCCGTGGCGGATGCGCAGCGCGTTGCGCGCGCGCAGACTCCAGCGCACCACATAGTCCACGCCGCTGGCAAGGGTCAGCGCGCCGACCGCCACGGCCGGCACGGCCAGCGGCAGCGGGCGCGCCAGCGCATGCCCCGCCAGCACCGCCAGCACATAGACGATCTGCAGCAGGGTGTTGGCCTTCGACAGCAGGCTGGGGCGCACCTGCACCGCACCGACCACGCGCTGCCAGGCGATCGCGCCGCCGACGATCACCGCGTCGCGCAGCAGTACCAGTGCGGTCAGCGTCAGCGGCACCACGCCATTGAGGCTGAGGCCGATGAAACAGGTTGCCAGCAGCAGCTTGTCGGCCAGCGGATCGAGCAGCGCGCCGAGCCGGCTGTGCCAGCGGAACTGGCGCGCGAGAAAGCCGTCGAGCGCATCCGAAAACCCGGCGATCAGGGTCAGCGCCAGCGCGAGGACGTAGGCGCGATCGAGCAGCGCCAGCGCCAGCGGCGGCACCAGCAGGATGCGCAGCACCGTGATCAGGTTGGGCAGATGGCGCAGCGGCGAATCGGCCGCGGAGCCGCTGCGCGGCGCGGTGGCCACGGCGGCGCCTGTCAGTGCACCCAGCGCAGGGCCAGCGCTGCGCCGGGGTGCGCCGCGGCCGGGACCATCCGCCCGCTGGCGACCAGGTCATCGCTGACGTTGGCCAGCGGCACGCCGAGATCCAGCGCCAGCAACAGACCGTCGCCCTGCGCCTGCAGCGGCTGCAGGCCGCGCACGCGCGGATCGCGGCGCAGCGTGCCGATCAGCGTGGCGTAGTCGCGCGCGGAACGCAGCCCGCTCACCCACAGCGTGGTCTGCTGCGTGTTGGCGGCGGCCGGCGCGGTCGCGAAGCGCTGCGCCAGCCGGCGGGCCGCGGTGGCGGCGCTATCGCCGAGCTGCGCGCCGGCGTCGCCGCTGCGGCCCTGCCAGGCCTGCGCCTGACCGCCGATGATCAGAGTCCAGTTGGTGCGGGCGACGCCCAGTTGTCCGACCAGCACCAGACCGGTGTGGTATTGCGCGGCGGCGGCGGCCAGCGCGGTCGGGTCGCCCTGCGCCAGCGCGGCGGCGTCCGGCGCCGCTGCGCCGGCGGCCGGCAGCACGAAGTCGAGGCCGCGATCGTTGCCGGCGGCCAGCAGCGGAGCCGCCTGGGCGGCGGTCAGCGGGACACCATCGGGGCCGATGACCACCGCCAGCACCGGCGGTCGCGGACCGGGCCAGATCGGCAGCGCGAGATCGCGCGCCAGCCGTTGCAGCGCATCGGGATCGAAGCTGACCGCCAGCATCAGCGGCGTGCCGGGCGCGCCCTGCACGTAGCGGTACTGCTGCACCAGTGCAGGTGCGTTCTTCAGCGCCGTGGTGACGCCCGGTTGCGCGACCACGGTCGGGTCGCCAGTCAGATGACTCAGCACCGCGCCCAGTGCCTGACCGAAGGCCTGGTCGCGGGCAGCGGCGGAGGTGTCGGCCAGCGGCACGCTGGCGCTGTACAGGGCGTCATCGGCGGCGGCGGCGGTCGCCAGTCCGGACAGCAGGGCGAGCAGGAGCAAGAGGGCCGGAACGAGCGACTTGCGCATGGCGTCGGGAGCCGTGAAACCGGCCTGCAGTCTGCCCAATCGGGGGCCGAACGTCTATCATGACCGGCTGGTCCCGCCGGGTTCCGACGCGATGTCCGCCGAGAAGGAAAGCCTCACCTACCGTGCCGCCGGCGTCGACATCGATGCCGGCAACGCCGTGGTCGAGCGCATCAGGCCGCTGGTGGCGCGCACCTTCCGCAAGGAGGTGATGGGCGGGCTGGGCGGCTTCGGCGCGCTGTTCGATCTGGCCGGCCGCTACCGCGAGCCGGTGCTGGTGTCCGGCACCGACGGCGTCGGCACCAAGCTCAGGCTGGCGCAGCAGCTGAACCGTCACGACACGATCGGCATCGACCTCGTCGGCATGTGCGTCAACGACGTGCTGGTACAGGGCGCCGAGCCGCTGCTCTTCCTCGACTACTTCGCCACCGGCAAGCTCGACGTCGACACCACGGTGCGCGTGGTCGGCGGCATCGCGAAAGGCTGCGAACTGGCCGGCTGCGCGCTGATCGGCGGCGAGACCGCCGAGATGCCCGACATGTACCCGCCCGGCGAGTACGACCTCGCCGGCTTCTGCGTCGGCGCGGCGGAAAAATCCGCGCTGATCGACGGCCGCGCGATCCGCGCCGGCGACGTGATCCTCGGCCTGCCGTCCTCCGGGCCGCACTCCAACGGCTATTCGCTGATCCGCAGGATCGTCGAACGCGCCGGCTCGCCGTGGGATCTCGATCTCGGCGGCGTGAGCCTGGCCGATGCGCTGCTGGCGCCGACCACCCTCTACGTCAAACCCATCCTCGACCTGCTGCAGCGCGTGCCGGTGCACGGCATGGCCCACATCACCGGCGGCGGCCTGCAGGAGAACATCATCCGCGTGGTGCCGGACGGTCTCGGCCTCACGATCGACAGTTCGGCGTGGACGCTGCCGCCGGTGTTCGACTGGCTGCAACGCGAAGGCGCGGTGCCGCGTACGGAGATGTGGCGCACCTTCAACTGCGGCATCGGCTACGTGGTGATCGTCGATTCCGCGCAGGCGGGCGCGGTGACCGCGGCCTTGACGCCACACGGACTGAGCGCGACGCCGATCGGCGAGGTCGTCCGCGCCGGCGACGGCGAGCGGGTGCGCATCGGCTGATCTCGAAACCCGGGACCCGGGACCCGGGACCCGGGAAAAGCCTGAGAGCGAGGGACTCGGGTTCACGCTTGTCACCCTGAGCGTAGCGAAGGGTGAGGGGGCGCTCTCGCGCCCACGAACGCCACGCCAAGGATGGCGTGGCCGGGGACGTCGACGCATGGATGCATGGTGCCGATGGCCAGTTCATCCGGCGTCGGTCGCTGGCCAGATCCTTCGCTTCGCTCAGGACGACAGACTGCTCTTTCCGCTCACCGCCCACCCCACGCCATGACCTCCCCAACCCCCATCGCCGTGCTCGCCTCCGGCCGCGGCAGCAACCTCGCCGCGCTGATCGCGGCGCGGCGCGCGGGCCGGCTGGCGGTCGACTTCGCGCTGGTCGCCAGCGACAAGGCCGCGGCGCCGGCATTGCGCCGCGCCGAAGCCGAGGGCATCGCCACCCTCGCGCTCGATCCGCAGGGCTATCCCGATCGCCGCAGCTACGACCTCGCCCTGTTCGAGCGCGTCGCCGCCAGTGGTGCCGGCTTGATCGTGCTGGCCGGCTTCATGCGCGTGCTCGACGCCGCGGCGCTGGCACCGTGGGCGGGGCGGATGATCAACCTGCATCCGTCGCTGCTGCCGAAATACCGCGGCCTGCACACGCATCGGCGTGTGCTGGAGGCCGGCGATGCCGAGCACGGCGCCAGCGTGCATTTCGTCACGCCCGAACTCGACGGCGGTCCGCTGATCGCGCAGGTGCGGATGCCGGTGCAGGCGGGCGACAGTGCGGAGTCGCTGGCCGCGCGCCTGCAGCCGCTGGAGCATCGCCTGCTGGTCGCCTGCGTCGCGGCGCTCGCCACGGGACAGGTGGTCTGGCGCGACGGCGGCGTCGAGGCCGGCGGCCAGCGCCTGCGCGCGCCGCTGCGGCTCGCGGTTGACGGCAGCCTGCAACCCGCCTGAGCCGCCGTTCAGGCGCGGCGCGGCAGAGTGCGCCGGTCCCGATCCCGGAGCCGCGCCATGTCCCGTATCCCGTTGCCTGCCCTGGTTGCTGTCAGCCTGATGGCACTGGCAGCCTCCGGCCTGCGCCCCGCGGGCGCCGCCGAGCTGAAGCCGGTCAGTGCCGAATACCGCGTGCTGCGCAACGGCGATGCCCTCGGCACCGCGACCATGCGCCTCGAACCGGGCGCCGACGGCGACTGGCAGTTCAGCACCGAAACCCGCGGCAGCGCGGGACTGGCCGCCCTGCTCGGTCTCAAGGTGCGCACCGATTCGCGTTTCCGCCTGGTGCACGGTCAGCCGGAAAGCCTCGATTACCGTTACGCGTTGAAAAGCGGCATCAAGGACAACAGCAACAGCCTGAGCTTCGACTGGACCACGCATCAGGCGCGCTACCAGGACCGCAACGGCAGCCACGCCTTTGCGCTCGACGGCCGTGCGCTCGACCGCAACGTGACCACGCTGGCGCTGGGCATGGCGGTGGCCGATGGCGCCCACGGCACCCTGGTGCTGCCGGTGGCGCTGCGCGACCACATCTCGCAGCAGCATTACGCCATCGGCGCGCGCGCGCCGCTGCAGGTGCCGGCGGGCACCTATCAGGCGATCAAGGTCGAGCGCAGCGACGCCGACAACGGCATCCGCGCCTGGTACGCGCCGCCGCTGCTGCTGCCGGTCAAGTTCGAGCAGCGCGACGACAAGGGCGATGTCACCGTGATGGAACTGGCGCGCCCGCCCGCGGGTTGACGTTGGCCCGCGGCGAGCCCGCGAGCGCGTCAGCCTGCGCGCGATCGCGGAACGCTTGAGCGTTTCCTCGAGTACCGCACACACGGTTACACCCTCAGGTGCAGCCGCATTCACAGTTACGATTTTTTCCTAGCAGGCTGTCGAGAAACTCCCGGATCGCCGGGTGGTCATAGACGGGATCAATCGCGAAACTGAGGATCGGATGCGCAGTCCTGACGTGCAACAGCTGGGGGTGTTCTCGTACGTGTCGGTGGAGGATC
>JAJYTG010000091.1 GCA_021793195.1 Pseudomonadota bacterium | reverse complement strand
GAGCAGGCGCTGGAGTTCATCGAGGACGACGAGCTGGTCGAGGTCACGCCCAAGGCCGTGCGCCTGCGCAAGAAGCACCTCACCGAGAACGACCGCAAGCGCTCGTCGCGGCAGGTGGCATAAGCGCCCTGCCGTCGCGCGCGGCAGGCGCCTTGGCGCACCGTGCTCCGTGCTGCTGTTCTGGCAGCGCGGATTACGTCTTGCACAAGCGCCCAGGCCGTCTCGACACAATCTTTCACAATTGTGTTATCACGACTCCGGGCCACCCCTGGAGAACCCGTCATGAGTCGTGATTTCGTCCGTACCGGAGCCTTGAAAGATCCCGCCAGCTATCCGCAGTGGGCACAGGATCTGATGCAATCGAGCGACGTGGTCAAGCGCGAGGTGCTCGCACACCCGCTTTGGCCCGACATGCGCGAAGGCCGCCTCGATCCTGCTTCCATGCGCAACTTCATGGCCGGCATCTGGCCGGTGATCGAGCAGTTTCCCCGCTACATGGCCATGAGCCTGTTGAAGACCCATTACGGTCGCAGCCGCGGGGAGACGATGGCCCGGCGCTGGCTGGTGCGCAATATCCGCATCGAGCAGAATCATGCCGATTACTGGCTGGACTGGGCGGATGCGGCGGGCGTGCCGCGTGCCGAAGTGATGCGTGGCGCGGTCGCGCCGGAAACCCAGCTGCTCAGCCACTGGTGCTGGCAGGTCTGTCACAACGACAGCCTCGCCGCCGGCATCATCGCCACCAACTTCGCCGTCGAGGGAACCACCGGTGAAGGCGCCGTCCTGGTGACCCAGGACGACATCTATGCCTACGGCTTTGACGCCCGCGTGCGCGCCAAGGCCATGCGCTGGCTGACCTTGCATGCCGACTATGACGATTCCCATCCCTGGGAGGCGCTTGACATTGTCTGCACGCTCAAGGGAAATGACCCGGCGCCGGGCGATGTGGAGCACCTGCGCCAGTGCGTTGTCAAATCCTACACATACATGCGTGCGAGCCTTGATCATTGCTACGAGCATGCGCGCGCGGAGCGCAAGCCAGTCTCCGTGGCGGCCTGAGCCGCGCATGGCGACCGAATTGCGGCGGCGGGTGGAATCGTCCGCCGCCGCGATCTGACCGGGAGCCACCGCCGTGCGGGAGATGCGCAGCAGTCTTCTGTCTTCGGATCTCGCGAAGCGCTTGCGGCCACTCGTCTATGGCCTCACCGCCATCGTGGGGTTCGTGCTGCTGCTGACCTGGCTTGCGCTGCAGCTGCAGGTCGCCGTCGCCGGCATCCTCAATGCCGAAAGCATCTGGTCCAAGACACAGAAGCAGGCGACGCTGGATCTGTATGCCTATGCAGTCAGCGGTGACCCGTCCGCGCTGACGCAGTTCCATCGCCGCATGGTGATTGTCACCATGGATCGCGAAGCCCGCGATACCCTGCTGACGGCCAACCCCGATTACGCGCTTGCGAGGAGTGCCTTCTCCGAAGGCGATTTCCTCAAGCCCGCGATTCCGGGGACGATGTTCATCATTCACTACTTTCCGAACGCGCTCTTTATCCGCGACGCCCTGCAGAGCTGGCGCGCAACCGATCCCTATCTGGACGAACTCGGCACCATCGCCGCGCGCCTGCAGCGCGAATACGCCCAGCCACGGCCCTCGCGTGCCGTGCTCGACCATGAAGCGCAGCGCATTCTGGCCATCAACGACACCGTCAGTCCGCTGACCAACGTCTTCTCGCGCAGCATCGCACTGGGCGCCGCCTGGCTGGCCAGCATCCTGTACTGGACCGTCGTCGCCGCGTCCGGACTGGTCGTGCTGATCTGGTTGTACTTCGCGCGCCGTACCCTGGCCGGCATTCGCAGCTCCGACGAGCGTTACCGCACCCTGCTCGAGGGCGCCGAAGACGCCATCCTGGTGGTGGACGAGCACAGCGGGCGCATCGTCGAAGCCAACCGCGCCGCGATCGCGCTGACCGGCTTCCCCCAGGATCGGCTGCTGGGCCGGGATTTCGCCGGACTGTTCGCGCAGCCGACGGCCGCCAGCACCCACGCCGCGCTGCCGGACGGTCCTGTGGATGGCGCCGAGCGGATCATGCTCGATGCACACGGCAATGCGGTGCCCGTCGAAGTGCACAGCAGTGGCGCCGGCCTTTCGGACGCCGCGGTGCGCATGGCGGTCATCCACGACCTCAGCGAACGCCTGCGCATGGAACAGGAACGCCGCAGCGCGGCCGAGGCACTTGGCACGATCGCCGAGGGCGTGATCATCGCCGACAGCGCGCATCGCGTGCTGGCGACCAACGCGGCCTGTCGCAGCATCACCGGCTACAGCAACGGCGAAACGGTCGGCCTCGACTTCACCGCCTCGCGCTGTCTCGAGGACGGCCGCCCGCTGCCGGCTGACCTGTGGGAAACGGTGGAGCGCAACGGCCACTGGCGCGGAGAAGTCTGGAGCCTGCGCCGCGATGGCGAACGCTACCCCGAATGGCTGAGCATCAGCGCCATCCGCGACCGCAACGGCATCGTGCAACGCTACGTCGCGGTGTTCAGCGACATCTCCGAGCGTCGCCGCTATCAGCAGCACCTCGAACACCTGGCGCATCACGACGCCCTGACGGGACTGGCCAACCGGCAGTCTTTCGAACAGCGCGCCAGCGCGGCCATCGCCGGCGCGGCGCGCGGCGGCAGCCAGCTGTCCCTGCTGTTCGTCGATCTGGACGGATTCAAGGCGGTCAACGACAGCTACGGCCACGCCTTCGGCGACCGCCTGCTGGCGATGGTCGCCGAGCGCATCAACAGTCAGTTGCGTGAAGGTGATTTCGCCGGCCGCATCGGCGGCGACGAGTTCACCGTCCTGCTCGATCAGGTGCACGACCGCGAGGAGTCGACCCAGGTCGCGCGCAACCTGCTGCTGACGCTGGGCGAGCCCTACCCGATGCTGGAGCATGAAGTGTTTCTCTCCGCCAGCATCGGTATCGCCGGTTTCCCGCGCGACGGCGAGGACGTGCCGACGCTGATCGCCAACGCCGACGCGGCGATGTACGCCGCCAAGGCCGACGAACGCAACAGCTTCCGCTACTACGCGCCGGTGATGCACGCCTCGGCGCGCACCCGTCTGACCCTCGCCGGCGAGCTGCGACAGGCGCTGGCGCGCGGCGAATTCCGCCTGGCCTACCAACCCAGCGTGCGCCTGGACGACCGCCGTGTGGTCGCGGTCGAGGCGTTGCTGCGTTGGCAGAATGCCGAGCGCGGCTCGATCGCACCGTCCGAATTCATCCCGCTGGCCGAGAATCTCGGTCTGATCCGCACCATCGGCGAATGGGTGCTGGACGAGGCCTGTCGCCAGAGCCGTGCCTGGCTCGACGCCGGCCTGGCGCCGATCCGCATCGCGGTCAACATCTCGGCCAGCCATCTGCGTCACCCGCGCTTCGCCGAGCGCGTGCAGGCGGCGCTGGAAAAGCACCGCTGCCCGCCGGCGACGCTGATGATCGAGATCACCGAGAGCGCCATCCTGCGCATCGGCGAGCGTACCCAGCAGATGCTGGGCGCCCTGCACGCACTCGGCGTCGGCGTGGCCGTGGACGACTTCGGCACCGGCTATTCGTCGCTGGCCTACCTCAAACTGCCGGCGATCCGCTACATCAAGATCGACCAGTCGTTTGTCGCCGGAATTCCGCACGACGGCAACGACGTCGCGATCACCCGCGCGATCCTGGCACTGGCGGCCAGCCTCAATCTGCAGCCGATCGCCGAAGGCATCGAAACCGAAGCCCAGCGCCAGTTCCTGCTGGACGCAGGCTGCGGCGAAGGTCAGGGCTATCTGTTCGCACACCCGATGCCCGCGACCGACATCGAGCGCCTGCTGGAACGCCCGCGAGTCGCCTGAGCGACCCTGGCTCATGCTCATGACCTCGCACGCACCGGCAGCGATTGCTCAAGGACACGAGTGGACACGCAGCGCGATGTACTGATCGCCTGGAGCGGCGGCAAGGACTGCCTGATGGCGCTGGATCGCCTGAGTGCCGATCCGCGCTGGCGCGTCGTCGGCCTGCTGACCACGGTCACGCGGTCATTCGATCGCGTCGCCATGCACGGCATCCGCCGCGACGTGCTGCAGGCGCAGGCGCGTGCGCTGGGGCTGCCGCTGATCGAATCGGAACTGGACTGGCCGGCATCCAACGCCAGCTATGAAACGGCGTTCGCCGCTTCGCTGGTGGCGGCACGCGAGTGCTGGCCTGGCCTCGACCGGATCGCCTTCGGCGACCTGTTTCTCGCCGATGTGCGTGTCTGGCGCGAGGCGCTGCTGCAGCGCTGCGGCTGGCACGGCGTGTTTCCGCTGTGGGGCAAGGACACCGCCCGCCTCGCCCGCGGGTTCGTCGCCGCCGGACACCGCGCCGTGCTGACCTGCGTCGACACCACCCAGCTCGCTGCCGATTTCGCCGGCCGCGAGTTCGACGCCGACCTGCTCGATACGCTGCCGGCCAGCTGCGATCCCTGCGGCGAACATGGCGAGTTCCACACGCTCAGCCATGCCGGGCCGTTGTTCACGGCGCCGCTGCGCCTCGAGCGCGGCATCAGCGTCCGCCGCGAGGACCGCTTCCAGTACGCGGACTTCCTGCTCGCCGCCGTCTGACCGCCACGAGCGGGCGGCAGCCCGATAGCTTCGGCGGACGTTCGACCCGGAAAAGCGCCCGCGCCGATCGACGCGGGCGGCTTGGCCGACCGCGGACGGTCAGTGTCCGGGAACCGCTTGCGGCGAGCGGTCCGGGGACTTCCTGATGCCGAGATTCCAGGCCATGAAGGCGGCGATGTCGGCGCTTTGCTGGATGCGCTTGTCGGTCGGCATGTAGCCGTGGCTGGTCTGCGTCTCGACCCGGATCAGGATCGGGTTGGCGCAAGCCTGCGCGTGCTGCATCGCCGCCGTGAACTTGTAGGAGTGGCTGGGCACGACGCGATCATCGTGATCGGCGGTGCTGATGATGGTCGGCGGGTAGCAGGTGCCGGCGCGCACGTTCTGCAGCGGCGAATACTTGATCAGCCACTGGAAGGCCCTGGGATTGTTGGGATCGCCGTATTCCGGCTCCCAGAGGGCACCGCCGGAGAATTTCTCGTAGCGCAGCATGTCGAGCACGCCGGCACCGGCGTAGGCCGCGCCGAACAGGTGCGGATGCTCGGTGATGCTGGCGCCGACCAGCAGGCCGCCGTTCGAATAGCCCTCGATGCCCAGATGCGGTGTCGAGGTGATCTTCTCGCGGACCAGGTACTTGGCCGCCCAGGCGAAATCGTCGAACACGTTCTGCTTTCTGCCGAGCATGCCGGCGTGGTGCCAGGCCTCGCCGTACTCGCCGCCACCGCGCAGGTTGGCCACCGCGTAGACACCGCCCATCTCCAGCCAGACCGGGATCATCGGGCTGTAGCCGGGAGTGACACTGATGTCGAAGCCGCCGTAGGCATAGAGCAGGGTCGGGTTGCTGCCGTCGAGCTTGAGACCCTTGCGCGCTGTGATGAACATCGGAATGCGCGTGCCGTCCTTGGAGCGGTAGAACACCTGGCGGGTCTCGTACTGCGACGGATCGAACGACAACTGCGGCTTGAAGAACACATGGTTGCTGGCGGTCGCCACGTCATAGCGGTAAACGGTGGTCGGATACAGAAACGAGGTGAACGCGTAGAACAGCTGCGGCGAGTCGGCCTGCCCCGACAGCCCGCCGACCGAACCGATGCCCGGCAGCGGCAGCATGCCCTTGAGCCTGCCATCGGGCGTGTACAGGCTGACTTCGCTCTTGACGTCGACCAGGCGCTCGACCACCACGTCGCCGCCGGCCAGCAGTGCTCCCTGGATGACATCCCTGCCCTGCGGCACCACGCTGCGCCAGTGCGCCGGAGCCGGCTGATCAAGCTTGAACGCGACGATCCGGCCACGCGGCGCATCGCGCGTGGTCAGCATGTAAACGGTG
>JAJYTG010000090.1 GCA_021793195.1 Pseudomonadota bacterium | reverse complement strand
GCACGCCGCTCATGCCGACCGGATGGCGGATGCCGTCCTGGCCGTCGATGCGGTACTCCTGCGACTCCTTGTAGAGCAGCTTGCGGTCGGCCGGGATCGCCACCGCGCTGGCCGCTTCCAGCACCTGTTCGAGGTCGGACGCGGTCACCTCGCGGTCGCGGATGGCGGCGGTGCCGTGCGAGTTGCGCGTTTCCAGGTGGCTGCCGGAGATCGACGCGCAGACCGAGCGGATGTCGCAGCCGGCCATCAATTCGGCCTCCTCGACCGCGCGCTGGATCGAATGCACGGTGGACTCGATGTCGACCACCGCGCCGCGCTTCATGCCGCGCGAGACGTGCGAGCCGAAGCCGATCACTTCGACCGGCTCGCCGGGCGAGTACTCGCCGACCACGGCCATCACCTTGGAGGTGCCGATATCGAGACCGACCACCAGCTGCTTGTCGTTTCTGCGGTTCATCTCAGGCCCTTGCTGCAGAAGGTGCGGCCGCGGGCGCGGCGGGAGCATTCGATGACGGTGCCGCCACCGGCGGTTGCGGCGGCCACTTCACGGCGAAGCCGTTGGTGTAACGAAGATCGGCGTACTCGAAGCCTTGCGGGTGGGCGGAGGCCAGCTGCGGCCAGACCGCCAGGAAGCGCGCCAGGCGCCGCGTCGGCTGCTCGTGGCCGACACTGATGCGGGCACCGCCGGCGAGCGTCAGCGCGTAGCTGCCGCGTCCGGTCAGATCGACCGCGGCGACGTGCAGCCCGTGCGCCGCGCAGGCCGCGGCGGCGGCCTGGTAGAAGGCGATCACGTCGGCCAGTCGCGCGTCCGGCCCGGTCAGCTGCGGCAGGCCGCTGAGCGTGGCCGCATCGGGCACGCTGAACACGGTGCCATCGGTGGCGATCAGCCGGCCTGCGGTCCAGCGCGCCCACGGCGTGCGCTCGGCGATGCGGATGGTCACGGTGTCCGGCCAGCGCTTGCGCACCTGCGCGCTGGCGACCCACGGCAGCGCGGCAACCGCCCGCTGCACCTGGTTGAGATCGATGGCGAAAAAGCCGCGCCTCAGCAGCGGTGCCGCCACGGCGCGCACTTCGGCGGCATGCACGTGCACGAAGGGCGCCTCCAGCGTCAGGTAACGCACCGGCCAGCGCCCGGCGGCCAGCCAGCCTTCCAGCACGCCGACCACCGGCAGCGCCAGCAGCGCCAGTGCGGCGACCCAGCCGGCGAGGCGGATGGCGCCGGCGCGGGTCATGCGCCCTCCATGCGGAACGAGGTCTCGAGAATGCGCCAGCACAGCGTCTCGAAATCGATGCCGATGGCGCGCGCGGCCTTGGGCACCAGCGAGTGGCTGGTCATGCCGGGAGTGGTGTTGACCTCGAGCAGGTGCAGGCCGCCGGAGTGGTCGCGCATCAGATCCACGCGGCCCCAGCCCGAGGCGGCGGCGCTGGCGAATGCCTTCAATGCCAGCGCCTGCACGGCCTGCTCGCCGGCGGCGTCGAGCCCGGGACACAGGTACTGGGTGTCCTCGGCGACGTACTTGGCGTGGTAGTCGTAGAAGCCGCCCCTGGGCACGATGCGGATGCTCGGCAGCGCCGCATCGTCGAGGATGCCGACGGTCAGCTCGTCGCCCTCGATCAGCTGCTCGGCCAGCATCTCGCCGTCGTAGCGCGCGGCAAGGTCCACCGCCGCCTCGAGATCGCCCGCGGCATAGACGCGCGTGATGCCGACGCTGGAACCCTCGTGCGAGGGCTTGACGATCGCCGGATAACCGACGCGCGCGATCGCGGCGCTGACATCCTCGCCGCGCCCGAAGGCGGCGAAGCGCGGCGTCGGCAGGCCGTCGGCCAGCCACACCTTCTTGGTCCGCACCTTGTCCATGGTCAGCGCCGAGCCGAGTACGCCCGAGCCGGTACAGGGCACGCCCAGCGAGTCGAGCGCGCCCTGCAGCACGCCGTCCTCGCCGCCGCGGCCATGCAGGATGTTGAACACGCGGGCGAAATGGCCGGCGCGCAAGGCATCGAGCAGCGCCGGAATGCCGTCGATGCCGTGCGCATCGACACCGCGCGCCTGCAGCGCCGCCAGCACGTTGGCGCCGGAGTCCAGCGACACCTGGCGCTCGGCCGAGTGTCCGCCCATCGCCACGGCGACGCGGCCGAACTGGCGCGGATCATCGATCTGTCGGGTCATGGCCGCACCGTTTTCAGTTGTCCGGCGGCGGCCAGCTCGGCGGCCGCGGCGCCGATGTCGCCGGCGCCCAGCAGCAGCAGCAGGTCGCCGTCGCGCAGCAGCGCCGGCAGCACGCCGGGCAGTTCGCGCGGATGCTCGACCAGCACCGGATCGACCTTGCCGCGCGCACGCACCGCGCGTGCCAGCGCACGGCCGTCGGCGCCGGCGATCGGCGCCTCGCCGGCCGGATAGACCTCGGTCAGCACCAGCACGTCGGTCTCGGCCAGCACCCGGGCGAAATCGTCGAGCTGGTCACGCGTGCGCGTGTAACGGTGCGGCTGGAACGCCACCACCAGACGGCGCCCGGGCCAGCCGCCGCGCGCGGCGGAAAACACCGCCGCCAGCTCACGCGGGTGATGCCCGTAGTCGTCCACCAGCAACGCATGGCCGCGATCGAGCGCAATCTCGCCGCGCTGCTGGAAACGCCGGCCGACACCCTGAAATCGTTCCAGCGCCTGCGCGATCGCCGGTGCCTCCACCCCCAGCTGCCAGCCGGTCGCCGCCGCCGCCAATGCATTGAGCACGTTGTGGCGACCGGGCAGGTTGAGGGTGACCGTCAGCGCCTCGACGCGACCGGGCAGGTGCAGGTCGAAGTGCATCTGTCCGCCCTGCTGGCGCACGCGGCTGGCGCGCACGTCGGCATCGACGGTGTCGATGCCGTAGGTGATCATGCTGCGCGGCGTGACGCGCGCCAGCGCGGCCACCTCGGGATCGTCCGCGCACAGCACGGCGATGCCGTAGAACGGCAGCCGGTGCAGGAAATCGGCGAACGCCTTCCTTACCCGCTCGAAGTCGCCGCCGTAGTTTTCCAGATGGTCGGCGTCGATGTTGGTGACGATCGCCAGCACCGGCGACAGCAGCAGGAACGAACCGTCGGACTCGTCGGCTTCGGCGACCAGGTACTCGCCGCTGCCGAGGCGCGCGTGGCTGCCGGCGGAATTGAGCAGGCCGCCGATGACGAAGGTCGGATCGTAGCCGGCCTCGGCCAGCACGCTGGCGACGAGGCTGGTGGTGGTGGTCTTGCCGTGGGTGCCGGCGACGGCGATACCGCGCCGGAAGCGCATCAGCTCGCCCAGCATCTCGGCGCGCGGCACCACCGGCACGCGGCGCGCGTGCGCGGCGATCAGCTCGACATTGTCGGCGCGGATCGCGCTCGAGGTCACCACCGCGTCGGCGCCCTCGATGTGGCGCGCGTCGTGCCCCTCGAACACCTCCACGCCCTGCGCGGCGAGCCGCGCGGTGACCGCGTTGCGCGCGCGGTCGGAGCCCGACACCTCGTAGCCGAGCGTGTGCAGCACTTCGGCAATGCCGCCCATGCCGGCGCCGCCGATGCCGATGAAGTGCACGCGCCGGAACGCGTACATGAAGTCGTCCTGGGCGCGCAGGCGACGCGGCGTCATGCGGCCACCTCCAGGCAGACGCGCGCGATCGCGGCCGCCGCATCGGGGCGCGCCTGGGTGCGCGCGGCCGTCGCCAGCGCCAGCATTCGGGCGCGGTCGCCCAGCAGGCCGCCGAGCCGCTCGGCGAGGCGCGCCGGATCCAGATCGCGCTCCTGCACGCACTCGGCGGCACCCGCCGTCACCAGCGCCTCGGCGTTGTGCGTCTGGTGATCGTCCACCGCATGCGGGAACGGCACCAGGATCGCGCCCAGACCGGCCGCGGCCAGCTCGGCGACGGTCAGGGCACCGGCGCGACAGATGGCCAGATCGGCCCAGGCGTAAGCCTCGGCCATGTCGTCGATGAAGGGTTCGACGCCTGCCACGATGCCGGCCCGCGCATACGCGGAGCGCGCCTCGTCCACGCCGCGCGCGCCGCACTGATGTCGCACCTCGGGGCGCAGCGCGGGCGGCAGCAGCGCCAGCGCCTGCGGTACGACCTGATTGAGCGCGCGCGCCCCCAGGCTGCCGCCCAGCACCAGCAAACGCGGACGCCCTGCACGCACGGCCCAGCGCGCCGCCGGCGGCGGCAGCGCCACGATCGTCGCGCGCACCGGATTGCCCACCCATTCGGCGCCCGGCAGGGCATGCGCGAAACCCGCCAGCACGCGCCGCGCCCGTCGTGCCAGCACGCGATTGGTGAACCCGGCCAGCGCATTCTGTTCGTGCACCACCAGCGGCCGCCGCAGCAGCCAGGCTGCGACGCCGCCGGGTCCGGCGACGTAGCCGCCCAGCGCCAGCACGCTGCGCGGGCGTACCCGGCGCAGCGCGCCGAGCGAAGCCGCGAAGGCGCGCAGCAGCATCAGCGGCGCGCGCAATCGCGCCGCCAGGCCCTTGCCGCGCAGGCCGCTGACCGGCACCGTCTCCAGCGCGATGCCGCGCGCCGGCACCAGTCGCGTTTCCAGACCGCCGCTCGCGCCGAGCCACACCACCGGTACACCCGCCGCCGCCAGCGCCTCGGCCACGGCGAGGCCGGGAAAGATGTGGCCGCCGGTGCCGCCGGCCATGATCAGCACGGGCGCGGCGACGCTCATGCGGCGTCCTCCGCCACCAGGCCGGCGAGAGCCGGGTTGCGCACGGCCATGCGCCGCGCATCCTCGGCGCGGGTGATTTCGTAGCTGGCGCGCAACAGCACGCCGAGCATCGCGCAGGTCATCAGCACGCTGGAGCCGCCGGAGCTGATCAGCGGCAGGGTCAGGCCCTTGGTCGGCAGCACGCCGAGGTTGACGCCGATCGACACCAGCGCCTGCACGCCGAGGCACAGCGAGATGCCGAACGCCACGTAGCCGGCATAACGCTGGCCGATTTCCGCGCCCTTCAGCGCCAGCCACAGGCCGCGCCCGACCAGCAGCGCGAACAGGCCCAGCACCAGCACGATCCCGGCCAGGCCGAGCTCCTCGGCGATCACCGCGAGGATGAAGTCGGTGTGCGCCTCGGGCAGATAGAACAGCTTCTGCACCGACGCGCCGAGGCCGACACCGAACCACTCGCCGCGACCGACCGCGATCAGCGCCTGGGTCAGCTGGAAGCCGTCGCTGAAGGGATCCTTCCACGGATTGAGGAACGAGGTCAGGCGCTCGACGCGGTAGCTCTTGCTCAGCGCCGCCCACGCCATCATCGGCACCAGCGGCAGACCCATCGCCACCAGATTGCGCATGCGCGCACCGGCAAACCAGACCATGCCGACGGTGATCGCCAGCACCAGCGTGGCCGAGCCGAAATCCGGCTGCGCCAGCAGCAGCACGGCGAGGAAGCCGGCGACGCCGATCGGCTTGAGCGCGCCGAAGAACTTGCGCTCGACGCCCTCGCGATGGCGCACCAGGTAACTGGCCACGTACAGGATCACCACCAGCTTGACCGCTTCGACCGGCTGGAAGCCGGTGATGCCGAGGTTGATCCAGCGCCGCGCGCCGTTGATGCGCATGCCCAGCACCGGCACGAACACCGCCAGCAGCGAGGCCACCGCCAGCAGCATCAGCACGAAGCCGTACTTCTCCAGCTGGCGCAGCTCGGTGCGGATCGCGACCAGCGCCAGCGCGCCGCCCAGCGTCAGGAACAGCAGATGCCGTTTCAGATAGAAGAACGGCCCGATGTGACGCCCCTCGGCGACCGCGATCGAGCTCGATGCCACCATCACGATGCCGAGGCAGACGATGCCGGTGATCGCCAGCAGCAGCCACGGGTCGTAGCGACCGCGCGGACCGCTGTGACGCTGGGCTTGGGCGGGGCGCAGGAAGTCGAGCATCAGCGCACCTTCAGGGTCGCGAGACCGATCAGCACCAGCACCACGCTGATGATCCAGAAGCGCACGATCACGCGCGGCTCGGGCCAGCCCTT
>JAJYTG010000089.1 GCA_021793195.1 Pseudomonadota bacterium | reverse complement strand
CCATCACGTCGAAATGCAGCCAGTCGGCGCCGGCGTCGAGCACGGTGCGAACGTCGTCGCCGAGGCGCGCGAAATCGGCGGACAGGATCGACGGGGCAATGACGGCGGGCTGTTTCATCGCGAGGCTCCGATGCTCGGCAAAGCTTAGCAGCGGCACTCTTGCCATCGAGCCGCGCAGCAGATTGCCTCCCGAGTATCAATCGCGCGCGGGGCCATCCAGCAGCGCCGCCAGTGCCGTGCGCGCCTCGTCGACGCCTTCGCCGCGCAGGGCCGACAGCGCTTGCGCACTGAAGCCGGCACCCAGTCCGGCGAGCTCGCGGCGCACCTGCGCCAGCGTACGCGACATTTCGCCGCGGCCGAGCTTGTCGGCCTTGCTCAGCAACAGGTGACAGGGCAGCACGGTGTCGGCGCAAAACGCCAGCATCGCGCGGTCGAAGTCCTTCAGCGGATGGCGGATGTCGATGATCAACGCCAGCCCGCGCAGGCTGCGGCGCTCGCGCAGGTAACGCTCCAGTTCGCCGCGCCAGTGCTCGCGCAGATCGGCCGGCACCTTGGCGTAGCCGTAGCCCGGAAGATCAATCAGACGGCGGCCGTCGGGCAGGGTGAAGACCACCAGCTGCTGGGTGCGACCGGGGGTCTTGGAGGTGCGCGCCAGACCGCCGACGCCGACCAGCGCATTGAGCGCGCTCGACTTGCCGGCGTTGGAGCGACCGGCGAACGCGATCTCGCAACCGGCGTCGGCCGGCAGCTGATCGAGACGATGGGCCGCCGTGGTGAACACGGCGTCGCGCAAGGGATTCAGGGCCATTGCAGGTTTGACCGACTGGAAGGGGGCGCGGATAATCGAGCGGTTTCCGACCCGCATCGCGGGCCGCTTGCCATGACCATTCCGGAGTGCAGTGTATGAGGTTTCGGCGCGTCCTTGCCCTTGCCAGCGTGACCCTGGCCGGCGCTCTCCTCTCCGTTGCCGCGATCGCGCAGACGGCCGCGCCGGCCAAGCCCGCAAGCGTCGCTCAGGCCAAGGCCACGGTTCCCGCGGCTGCGGCCGCGGTCGCGGCAGCAGCCGTGCCGCCTGCCGCACCGCTCAAGCCGGGCGATGCCACCGCCGGTCAGGCCAAGGCCGCCGTGTGTGGTGCCTGCCACGGCCTCGACGGCAACTCCAGCGATCCGCAGTACCCCAAGCTGGCCGGCCAGCAGGCCAGCTACATCGTGCGTCAGCTCGAGCTGTTCAAGAGCGGCCAGCGCCAGAATCCGATCATGTTCGGGATGGCCACGCCGCTGTCGCCGCAGGACATGGCCGACATCGCGGCCTATTTCGCCAAGCAGAAAACACTGCCCGGCATCGCCGACCAGACCCTGGTCAGCGCGGGCGGGAAGCTCTATCGCGAAGGCGACAAGACCGCCGGCATCCCGGCCTGCATGGCCTGCCACGGGCCCGATGGTCGCGGCAATCCCGGCGCGCTTTATCCGCACCTCGCCGGCCAGCATGCGCAATACGTGCAGCAGGTGCTCACGGCATGGCACAGCGGCCAGCCGTGGGGCAAGGGTCCGCATGCCGCAATCATGCTGACCATCGCCGGCCGGCTGTCGACCGCCGACATCGCGGCCGTCGCCTCCTATATCCAGGGCCTGCATACCGCCGTGCCCGAGGCGGCCAACGCCTCTGCCACCGCGGCAGCGCAGTAGTCGTCGCGTCCGCCGCGGCGTCCGCCGCGCCTCATCAAGGTAATCGTGATGCCGAAGCGCCACATTCTGCTGTCGGGCCTGCTGCCGGCGCTGCTGCTCGCCGCGTGCTCGTCGCCGTCATCGACGTCCCCCGCCGGGCCGGCGGCCGGAACCAGCGCCGCATCAGCGGCCAGTGCGCCCGCGCCCGCGCCAGTGGCCAGCGCCCCTGCTGCTGCGGCGACCGCGGCCGCGACGCCGGCGGCATCGGCGAGCGCGCCTGCCGCTGCGGCAACGACCGCAGCGACCCCGCCGCCGGTGGCACCGCCGGCCGATACCGGCCGCTGGGTGGAGGGCAAGAACTACTTCCGCATCGAGCCGGCGCAACCGACCGATGACCCCTCCAGGGTGGTGGTGACCGAGGTGTTCTCGTTCGCCTGCCCAGCCTGCAATCACTTCGAGCCGATCATGGACAAGATCGCGGCGTCACTGCCGCCCTACGCCAAGGTCGAGTACCTGCCCGCCGGGTTCATCCCGACCGAGGACTGGCCAGCGTTCCAGCGCGCCTATTTCGCCGCGCAGGCGCTGGGCATCGATGCCCGGAGCCACGACGCCATGTTCGACGCGGTCTGGAAGACCGGCGAGCTGGCGACCGACAATCTGGTCACCGGGCAGCTCAAGAGCAAGATGCCCAGCCTCGAGCAGATCGCCGGGTTCTACGCCAAGTACGGCGTCAAGCCGGCCGACTTCGTCGCCACCGCCAACTCGTTCGCGGTCAGCACCAAGATTCGCCGTGCCGACCAGACCATCCAGGCCATGGGCGTCGTCGGCACGCCGACGCTGGTGATCGATGGCAAGTACCGTCTCGACGTCGCTTCCGCCGGCGGCTACCCGCAGACCATCGAGCTGGTGCAGTGGCTGGTGCAGCGCGAAGGCGCCAAGCTCGGCGCCGCCCGCAAGTAAAACGCTACCGGAGATCGGCCCATGCTCAAGCGACTGCTGCCGGTCATGGCCGGACTGCTGCTGGCCAGCGCCTGCAGCGCGCAGGCGCCCGCCGCGGCGCCCTACCAGCTCGGCGTGCAGTACGTCGCCATCACGCCCGCGCAGCCGCTGGTCAACGACGGCAAGATCGAGGTCGTCGAGGTGTTCTCCTACGCCTGCCCGCACTGCTGGCACTTCGAGCCCTATGTCGAGCAGATTCGCAAGCAGCTGCCCAGGGGCGTGGTGTTCCGCAGGGTGCCGGCGGTGTTCTCGCCGGCGTGGGAGCCTTATGCGCGTGCGTTCTATGCCGCGCAGAAGCTGGGCGTGCTCGGCACGACCCACGACGCGCTGTTCAAGGCGCTACATGAGCAGCACGAACCGCTGTATTCGCTGCAGGACCTGGCGGGCTTCTACGCCCGCCATGGCGTCAAGCCGGCGGAGTTCCTGCGCATCGCCAATTCCGACGCCGTCGATCAGGAAATGATGCACGACGTCCGCCTCGAGCAGGCCTGGGGCATCGAAGGCACGCCGACGATCGTGGTCGACGGCAAGTATCGCAGCGGCCGGATCAAGAGCTACGACGAGCTGGTCAAGCTGACGCTGTGGCTGGTGCACAAGGAGCAGGTCGCGCGCGCGCATCCTTGACGCCGGCGATTGCCCTTGCCGCAGCCGCGGCCTAGTCTGAGGCGATGCCCGAACCGGTCGCCATCGCAGTGGGCTCGCGTCGCCACCTGCGCCTGCTCAGCTGCAACATCCTCGCCGGCGCCAGCGTGCGCCGTTATCGCCAGTACGTCACCCGCAGCCTGGCGGCGGTACTGCCCGGCCGCAGCAAGCGCGACAATCTCGACCGCCTGGCCGCCCTGATCGCCGACTTCGACCTGGTCGGGCTGCAGGAGTCCGATGCCGGCAGTCTGCGCTCGGGTTTTCTCAACCAGACCGAGTACCTGGCCGAGACCTCCGGCATGCCGTACTGGAGCGACCAGCCCAACCGCAGGCTGGCGCGGCTGGCGCGTTCGGCCAACGGCCTGCTCAGCCGGCTGCAGCCGCGCGAGGTGCTCGACTATCCGCTGCCCGGACGCATCCCCGGTCGCGGCGTGCTGGTCGCGCACTATGGCTACGGCGAGGCCAGTCTGGCGCTGGCGATCGCGCATCTGTCGCTGGGGCCGCAGGCGCGCGCGCGCCAGCTGGCCTTCATCGGCGATCTGCTCGAAGGCCACGCCCATGCGGTCCTGATGGGCGATCTCAACTGCGAACCCGGCAGCCCCGAACTGCGCCGGTTGTTCGCTCGCACCGCGCTGCGCGCCCCCGACGACGAAACGCTGACGTTTCCGAGCTGGCGGCCGCGGCGCGCGATCGACCACATCCTGGTCTCCGGCGGCATCGAGGTGCTGCGGCGCTGGACCCTGCCCGACGCCTTTTCCGACCACCTGCCGCTGGCGGCCGAGATCCGCCTGCCGCGCGCGCTGGGGTTGGGCTGAGATACCCCGTCGCCGCGCCTGCCTTGCCGGCGGAATGCACTCGGTACCAGCGTCCGGTGCGGGCTTGCCCGCGTCGCGCCGGCATCGGCGGGCGTGCCCCGCCGGTATCCGGTCAGCACTGATCGGATGCGGATCCGTTTCCGGGGGACTTCTGTCGGTGTGCCAGGAAAGCCTCGAATTCAGTCGCCGGCAGCGGCTTGCTGTAGTAGTACCCCTGCGCCTCATCGCAGTGCTGCCCGCGCAGGAAAGCCAGTTGCCCGGACGTCTCGACGCCTTCCGCGATCGTCAGCAGGCCGAGGCTGTTGGACATGCTGATGATCGCGGCCACGATGGCTCGATCCTCCACTCGGGAGTCGAGTTCCCGTATGAAGGATTGATCGATCTTGATCTTGTATACCTTGAGCTTCTTCAGGTAATTCAGCGAGGAATAGCCGGTGCCGAAATCGTCGATCGACATGCGGATGCCGTGCTCGTGAAGCCTGTCCATGACCGAGATTGCTGCCTGGGGGTCGTGCATCGCCACGCTTTCGGTAAGCTCCAGCTCCAGATATTCGGGAGGCAACCGCGCTTCGGCGAGAATGTCGCGGACCAGATCGGGCAGGCTGCGATGGCGGAACTGAACCGCGGAGAGGTTCACCGCCATGACCATGGGCGGATGGCCGCGGTCCATCCACGCCTTCAGCTGGTGCACGGCCGTGCGCAACACCCATTCACCGATCGGCAGAATCAATCCGCTGTATTCCGCGACCGGAATGAATTCCGCCGGTGATATGCCGCCAAACTCCGGATGATCCCAGCGCAGCAGTGCTTCCACGCCGATGACGTGGCCGCTGTCGATGGACATCTGCGGCTGATAACAAAGATGCAATTGACCATTTTCCAGCGCGTGATGCATCGCGTTGGTCAATTTCATGTGCCTGATCGCACGATCCTGCATTTCGGCCGTGAAAAAACGATAGCCATTGCGCCCTTCCTGTTTGGCCCGGTACATGGCGGTGTCGGCGCTCCGGGAAAGCGTCTCCAGGTCTTCGCCGTCATGCGGATAAATGGCGATTCCGATCGACGCCGTGACAACCAGGTCGTATTGATCGATCCGGCAGGGCGTCGAGATGACGCCGAGCAGTTTCTCCGCCACATGAGCCGCCGCTTGCGCGCCGCTGTCGGACAGGACCAGGACGAATTCGTCCCCGCCCAATCGCGACACCGTGTCCGTCTCGCGCAGGACCGACTGCAGGCGCTTGCCTGTCTCGATCAGGAAGGCATCGCCCAGGCTGTGGCCGAGCGTGTCGTTGATGTCCTTGAACCGGTCGAGATCGACGAACATCACCGTCAGGTTTTCATTGCCGTGCCGCATCAGGCTGATGGCGTACTGGACGTGGTCGGCCAGCAGATTGCGGTTGGGCAGCCCGGTGAGGGCGTCGAAATTGGCCAGATATTGAATTCGGCTCTCGGAATACTTGCGTTCCGTGATGTCGCGCGTAATCCCCAGCAGGCTGACAACGGCACCTTGGGCGTCATGCATCGGGGCGGCGTGGGTTTCGAGCCAGCGTCTCGTACCTTTGCGGCCGATAATCTCGAACTCCAGCGTGCCACTCTCGCCATTCATCACGCGCCCGTGAAGATCCCGGAATGCCTCGTGGTGCTCGGGCGTGATGAAGTCGATGAGATGGTGCGTTCTGGCCGACTCGATGGAATCCACTTCGAGCATCGCCAGACCCGCGCTGTTCATCTCCATCAGCTCGCCGTTTTTCCCCACGACCTTGACGCATTCCGGCTCGGTTTCGATGATGGTCCGCAAGCGCAGGTCGCTGACGCGCAGATCCTCGATGGCCTGCCTGCGTTCGCGCTCATCGACGAAGCGGTCCA
>JAJYTG010000088.1 GCA_021793195.1 Pseudomonadota bacterium | reverse complement strand
CTAAGATGGCGCATGCTCCGCGACAACCCATGCAGCTGATCCTGGTCCGCTGCGGCCGCGCCGAAGCGCCGGCCGGCACGCTGCGCGGCCAGGCCGACCTGCCGCTGGCGGTGGACGGCTTCACCGCGATGCAGCGGCTGGCGACGCATTGGACCGGTGCCGCGCCGCGCTTCCTGTTCTGCTCCGACCAGCGCCGTGCGCTGCAGAGCGCGCAGGTACTGGCGGGACGCTTCGCGCTGGCGCCACTGGCCGACACACGCCTGCGCGAGCTCGATCTCGGCCAGTGGAACGGACTCAACTTCGCCCGCGCCGCGGCCGCCGCGCCGCAGGATTGGCAACGCTGGAACGCCGACTGGCAGCACCACGCCGCGCCCGGCGGCGAGAGCTTCACGCAGCTGCTGGCGCGCGTGCGTGCCTGGCTGGATGCCGTGCTCGACGCCGCCCAGCGCGACGACCGCGTGCTGGCCGTCGCGCACGAGGGCAGCATCCGCGCCCTGCTCTGTCACGCGCTCGGACTCGAACTCCCGCAGGCGCGCGCACTGCGCGTGGATTGCGCCGGCGTCAGCGCGATCGCCGTCCGCGACGGGCGCTTTGAAGTATCCTATTTGAACTGCCCGCTGTTCCTTCCCGACTGAGGCTCCATCCGATGCAGCCTGCCGTTGCAGACCGCCGCTTTTCGCCCCGCTTCCTGGTGCTGACCGGGATGATCGCGCTGGCGATCGGCGTGCGCCTGCTGATCCACTTCGTGCCCGGCGTGCTGCCGTGGAACTTCACCCCGGTCGAGGCGCTGGGACTGTTCGGCGGCGCGTATTTCAGCTCGCGTCGCGACGCCTTCCTGGTGCCGCTGGCGGCGATGGCGCTCTCGGACCTGGTCATCGGTCTGCATCCGCTGATCCCGGTGGTCTACGCCTGCATCGCCGGCAGCGTGCTGCTCGGCTTCGGCCTGGCGCGGCGGCCGGGCGCGCTGCGCGTGGTGCTGGCCGGAATCGCCAGTGCCAGCGGTTTTTACCTGATCACCAATTTCGCGGTCTGGGCGACCTCGACGATGTATCCGCACAGCGCAACCGGCCTGATCGCCTGCTACGTCGCCGGCTTGCCGTTCTATCCGGCGACGCTGGCCGGAACCCTGGTGTGGAGCGGCGTGCTGTTCGGCGGCTATGCGCTGCTGGAACGACGCTGGCCGGCGCTGGCCGCGGCGACTCAGGCGACCTGAGCGGCGCCGCGCCCGCATGGGCAACCGCCTGTCGAAGATCTACACCCGCACCGGCGACGACGGCAGCACCGGGCTGGGCGACGGCACCCGCGTACCGAAGGACGCCGCCCGCGTCGCCGCCTACGGCACTCTCGACGAACTCAACAGCGTGCTCGGCATGGTGCTCGCCTGCGCCGACGTGCCGGCGCCGCTGCGCGCCGAGTTCGCGCGCATCCAGCACACCCTGTTCGACCTCGGCGGCGAGCTGTGCATCCCCGGCATGGCGCTGGTGGACGACGCCGACGTGACGTGGCTGGAGCAGACGCTGGACCGCCACAACGAGAACCTGCCGGCACTGAAGGACTTCATCCTGCCCGGCGGCGGCATGGCGGCGGCGACCTGCCATCTGGCACGCACCGTGTGCCGCCGCGCCGAGCGCGAAACGGTGGCGCTGGCGCGCGCCGAGCCGGTACGCGCCGAGGCGCTGCGCTATCTCAACCGCCTGTCCGACCTGCTGTTCGTGTACGCCCGCGTGCTGGCGCGCACCAGCGGCCACGGCGAGGTGCTGTGGCAACACGCACGTCGCCGGGACGGCTGATGCTGCGGCTGTACACGCACGCCGCCTGTCTGGAGCACCAGCCGGGTCAAGGTCATCCCGAGTCGCCGGCGCGCCTGCAGGCGGTGCTGCAGGCGCTGGATCAGGACCGCTTCGCCGCACTCGACCGCATCGAAGCACCGCGGGCAACGCTGGAGCAGCTGTTGCGCGTGCACGCCAACGCGCACATCGAGCGCGTCTTCAGCGCCGCGCCGCAGGACGGACTGACGCGCCTGGACGCCGACACCGCGATGTCGCCGGGTTCGCTGGAGGCGGCGTTGCGCGCCGCCGGCGCGGTCTGCGCGGCGGTGGACGCGGCGCTCGCGGACACCGCGGCGCGCGCGTTCTGCGCGGTGCGCCCGCCCGGCCATCACGCCACCCGCGACGCGGCGATGGGCTTCTGCCTGTTCAACAACGTCGCCGCCGGCGCGGCGCAGGCACTGACCGTGCACGGGCTGAAGCGCGTCGCGGTGGTCGATTTCGATGTCCACCATGGCAACGGCACCCAGGACATCTTCGCGCGCGATCCGCGCGTGCTGTACGTGTCCTCGCACCAGATGCCGCTGTACCCGGGCAGCGGCGAGCGCAGCGAATGCGGCATCGGCAACATCGTCAACGCACCACTGGCGCCGGGCACCGGCTCCGGGGAATTTCGCGCGCAGTGGCACGAGGCGCTGCTGCCGCGTATCGCCGCCTTTCGCCCGCAGCTGATCCTGGTGTCGGCGGGGTTCGACGCCCACCGGCTCGATCCGCTGGCCAATCTCGACCTGGACGCCGAGGACTACGCCTGGCTGACCCGGCGCCTCGCCGAACTCGCCGACGCGCACGCCGGGGGCCGACTGGTGTCCAGCCTCGAAGGCGGTTACAGCCTCACCGCGCTGCGCGCCAGCACCGCCGCGCATGTCGGCGCGCTGATGGGCTGAGCGCGCGACCGCGACAACCGTCGGCCGCATCCCCGCACGCATGCCGCAGGCCGCGGCTTTCTGCTAGTTTTGCTTGCCACGTCCGCAGGGGGTTTCGGTGCCGCGTCGTCCTGTTGTTCTGCCACCGCGACGGCTGCTCGCGCTGGCGGTCGCCCTTGCCGCGACCGCGCCGCTGCACGCCGCCGATCTCGCCGCCGCGACGGCCTGCCCGCTGGGCAGCATCCTGTGCGCGAAGCCGGCGATCGACTATTCGCAGTGCCCGGTCAATCCGCTGATGGCGGACTATGTGCCGAGCCTCCCCGCCACCGCCGCCGGCCGCGCCAACGCGCCGACCGACATCCGCGCGGCGCGGTCCGACAGCAGCAACGGCCGCGAGTACACGCTGACCGGCAACGTCACCCTGCAGCGGCTGGATCAGCTGCTGCGCGCCGACCGCATCGACTACGACCGCGACAGCACGGCCTACGCCGCCAGCGGCAACGTGCGTTACCAGGATCACGCGCTGCTGCTGCGCGCCGACAGCATTCAGGGCAGCACCACCCCCGACCGCGCGACGGCGCGCGACGTGCAGTATCTGCTGCTGACCGCGCACGGCAACGGCAGCGCCCGGGCCGCGCAGATCCTTGATCGCGAACGCAGCGCCTACAGCGACGCCACCTACAGCACCTGCGACCCGCGCCATCGGCTGTGGGAGATGTCCGCGCGGCGCATCGACATCGACAGCGCCACCGGCATCGGTCGTGCCCGCGACGTCAGCATGCGCATCAAGGGCGTGCCGTTCTTCTGGTGGCCGTATCTGCGCTTTCCGGCCAACGGCCAGCGCATGAGCGGCCTGCTGGCGCCGAGTTTCGGCGTCTCGAGCAACTCGGGCTTCTTCCTGCGTCTTCCCTACTATCTCGATCTGGCGCCCAATTACGACGCCACCGTGATCCCGCAGATCTACGGCAACCGCGGCGCGATGCTGGGCGGGCAGTTCCGCTATCTCACCGCATCCAGCCACGGCACCGTCAATGCCGACTACATGGGCCACGACCGCCTGTCCGGCGGCCGGCGCTGGTCGCTGCAGGCGCAGGACAGCACCGCGCTCGGCAACGGCTGGTCGTTCAACGCCGACATCAACCGCGTCAGCGACAGCCGCTACTTCGAGGACTTCGGCAACAGCCTGACCCTCGCCGCGACCAGCCTGCTGGGTTCCAGCGCCTATCTCTACGGCAGCGGCAGCTGGTGGAACGCGTCGCTGGGCATCGACACCTTCCAGCTGACCGACCCCACCCTGCCCTACACCTCGCTGCCCTACGCGCGGTTGCCGCGCGCCACCTTCAACGCCGACCTGCCGCTGGCCGGCGCTCTCGAGTTCGGCCTGCGCAGCGAGGCGGTGGCATTCCGCAAGCGCAACGCGCTCGAGGGCGACCGCCTTGACCTCTATCCCTATCTGGCGCTGCCGCTGCAGGGCGCGGCCTGGTTCGTGCGGCCGGAGCTGGGCTACCGCTACACCACCTATCAATTGCAGCAGTCCGCCAACAGCAGCCCCGATCGCGGCCTGCCCATCGGCAGCGTGAATGCGGGCCTGGTGTTCGATCGCGATGTGCACCTGTTCGGCAGCGATTACACGCAGACCCTGGAACCGCAGGCCTATTACCTCTACGTCCCCTATCGCAACCAGAACAACCTGCCGGTGTTCGACACCCAGCCGCTGACCTTCGACTACTGGCAGATGTTCAGCAGCAATACCTATTCCGGCGCCGACCGTCAGATCAACGCCAACAACCTGACCCTGGCGCTGACCTCGCGCCTGCTCGATGCGGGCGGTGTCGAACGGCTGTCGGCCAGCCTCGGCGAGATCCTCTATTTCACCCCGCAGCGGGTCACCCTGCCCGGCATGCCGCCCACGACCTACAGCCGCTCCAGCTATGTCGGCACGCTGAGCGTGGCGCTGTCGCCGGACTGGCGTCTCGACGTCGCCCAGCAGTACGACCCCAACGCGCAACGGATGACCGTCTCCACCATCGGCGTGCAGCGCCGCATCGGCGGTGACGGCGTGTTCAACTTCGCCTATCGCTACCGCCAGGGCCTGCTCGACCAGTACGACGTCTCCGCGCTGTGGCCGCTGAACGCCAGCTGGAGCCTGGTCGGGCGCTGGAACTATTCCGTGCGCGACCACAGCACGCTGGAAGCACTCGGCGGCGTGGAATGGGACAGCTGCTGCATGGCGGTGCGCGTGGTGGCGCGGCACTATGTGCGCGACTTCGCCGGCGACACCAGCAACGCGATCATGTTCGAGGTCGAGTTCAAGGGCCTCGGCGATGTCGGTCAGAAGACCGGCGATTTCCTGCGCCGTGCTATCCTCGGTTATCAATGATTTCCGCGCCTTGCGGCGCCCGGCATCCCCCATGAAACGACTTCACGCCCTCCTCCTGTCGGCGCTTGCGCTGGTCGCGTGCAATACGGCGCAGGCCCAGCTGCTGCAGCCCCAGCAGCCCCTCGACCGCATCGTTGCGGTGGTCAACGACGGCGTCGTCCTGCAGAGCGAGCTCGACAGCGCCCTGACCCAGGTCGAGCACCAGTTCGCCGCCAATCCGCAGCAGCTGCCGCCCAAGCCGGTGCTCGAGCGGCAGGTGCTCGAGCGCCTGATCCTGATGAAGCTGCAGGTGCAGCGTGCCGAGGAGAACGGCATCCGGGTCAGCGACAACGAGGTCGATGCCGCGGTCGCCAATATCGCCAAGCAGAACAAGATGACACCCGATCAGCTGCAGCAGGCGATCGCGCAGCAGGGCGGCGACTACGCCGCGTTCCGCAAGCAGATCGCCGACCAGATTCTCGTGCAGCGGCTGCGCGACGCGGTGCTGCAGGGCAGCGTCCAGGTCACCGATGCCGAGGTCAACAACCTGCTCGACAGCCCCGCGTTCAAGGCCGGCGACGTCGAGCTGGCGCAGATCCTGATCGCGGTACCCGAGGCCGCGACGCCGGACCAGGTCGCCGCGGCGCAGGCCAAGGCCGTCGATGTCGAGAAGGCGCTGGCCGGCGGGCTCGATTTCACTGCCGCCGCCATCCGCTATTCGCAGGCGCCGGATGCGCTCGAGGGCGGCAAGCTCGGCTGGCGCCGGGTCGACGAACTGCCGACCCAGTTCGCCGATCTGGTGCTGAAGATGAAACCCGGCCAAGTCACGCCGCCGCTGCGCAGCCCGGACGGCTTCCACATCATCAAGCTGGTCGCGCAGCGCGCGCCGCAAAAGCAGCTGATCACCGAGTATCACGCGCGGCAGATCCTGATCAAGACCTCCGAGCTGGTCAGCAGCGAGCAGGCGCAGCAGAAGATCG
>JAJYTG010000087.1 GCA_021793195.1 Pseudomonadota bacterium | reverse complement strand
CGACCCGGACCGGGTACGATGGGAGGGTGACGGCCGGCTCCGGTCAGGACGTCCGGCGCGTTCCTCGCCGGCGTGCCCGGCGGGGTGCAGTCCGCCGGGCCGAACCCGGCGTGCACTGCAAGACGCCGGTCAAGTTTATCCGCCAACGACCGGATTTATCAATGCAGACGGCTACTTCGCGTGACGCCGGCCCCGGCGTGCGGCTGATCACGGTCGGTCCCGAGCGCGATGGCCAGCGCATCGACAACTGCCTGGCGGTGCTCCTCAAGGGCGTCCCGCGCAGCCTGATCTACCGCCTGCTGCGCACCGGCCAGGTACGCGTCAACGGCAAGCGCGCCAAGCCCGACACGCGCCTGGCCGACGGCGACCAGCTGCGCATCCCGCCGGTGCGCACCGCGGTCGAGACCGAGGCCGGCCCGCCGCCGCCGGCATTGGCTGACAGCGTCGCGCGGGCGGTGATCCACGAGGATCGCGACTTCCTGGTGGTGGACAAGCCGGCCGGGGTTGCCAGCCACGGCGGCAGCGGCGTGCGCTTCGGCCTGATCGAGTTGCTGCGCGCGGCGCGTCCGCAGGAGCACCTCGAGCTGGTGCACCGGCTGGATCGCGACACCTCCGGCGTGATCGTGCTGGCGCGCACCCGCGCCGGCCTGACCGGCCTGCAGCGGTTGATCCGCGAGGGTCAGGTGACCAAGCAGTACCTGTGCCTGCTCGGCGGCGAGCCGCGGCGGGCGAAGTTCGATGTCAACGTGCCGCTGCGCAAGTTCGAGCTGCAGGGCGGCGAGCGCATGGTGCGGGTGGCCGAGGACGGCAAGCCGGCGCTGACCTTTTTCCGCGAGATCCAGCGCTATACCGGCGCCAGCCTCGCCGAGGCCACGCTCGGCACCGGGCGCACCCACCAGATTCGTGTGCATGCCGCACATGCCGGGCATCCGTTGGCCGGCGACGACAAATACGGCGATCGCGAGGTCAACCGGCGCTTGCGCGATGCGGCCGGACTGAAACGCCTGTTCCTGCACGCCGCGCGCTTCGAGTTCGATCTCGACGGTCGCGGCCACGCGTTCTCGGCGCCGCTGCCGGCCGATCTGGCCGCGGTGCTGGACCGGCTTCAGCGCAGATAGCGCGCGCCCACCTCCAGCGAGCGCAGCCAGGTGTCGGGCGCCACCAGGCCACCGATCAGCAGCGCCGCGGCGGCATGCGCCAGCGCCACCGGCAGCAGCGCGCGCCGGCGCAGGAACCACGCCGTCCACAGCAGGCCGCCGGCGAAGGTCAGCAGCATCAGCGGCGTGTTGGGCGCATGCAGCAGGGCGAACAGCGCCGCCGTGGCCAATGTAGCCACCTCGCGATTGCTGGCGACCTGCAGGCGTCGCGCCACCACGACCTGCAGCATGAACTGCTGCAGCAGGGCCCAGCCGAGGTAGCGCAGCGCAGGCAGCGGTTCCGGCGCGCTGCCGTGCAGGACGGCCCAGGCTGCCAGCGCCGCAAGCACGGGCAGCAGTGGCACGATCCAGGCCCGCGCCGGGGCCAGCAGGGTCCAGTCGCGCGGTCGCGCGCGCCACTCCAGCACGGCGGCATAGGCCAGTCCGACCGCGATCATCGCGGCATCGGTGCGATCGATGCGGCCGTCGTAGTGCATGCCGATGATCAACCAGGCGGCCGGCAGCAGCGCCACGGCCGCCTCGATCAGCGCGCGCAGGCGGGCCTGTCGCGGCGGCCGCAACAGGACGGCCAGGGCCAGCAAGGCGAGGCCCGGCGGCAGCAGCGGCGGGGTCGCGGCGGCAGGCGATGGCGGTCCGGCGACAGCGGCCGCGAGGACGCTGCCGAGGTCGCCCCGCGGTACGATCACCGCCGCCGGTGCACGGCCCTGGATGCGATCCCGCGCCGTCAGCAGGGCGCTGGCATCGAGTGCCGGCGGCAGCATCACCACCGGCAGCGCGAGAGTCGCTGGCGGCGGCAGGGCCATGAAGCGGTCGTAGGACTGTGCAGCCGCCAGCGCGTCGACTCCGCGCGGCAATGCCGTCGGCGGCAGCAGTTCGATCCGCCGCAGCGTCAACGTCGCGCCGGGCGTGCCCTGCACGGTCAGCCGCAGCATCGCGAAGCGGGCCGGCGGCGGCACGCGCCGGTCGGCGATCACCCAGGGCAGCGTGTCGATCGCCAGGTCCAGCGTCGCGGCACCGGGCTTCAGTACCGTGACCGGCGTGTAATAGGCCGGGCCGTCCAGGGTCTGACGACCGGCCAGTGCGAGCGCGATCGGCGCGCCGGCGTCGAGCTCCAGCCGCAGTCGCGGCAGCCGCACGAAATCCATCGGCACGCTCAGCGGCAGGCCGATCTGGACCGGCTGCGACGAGGCCAGTCGCAACCGCAGGCCGGATGCCGTTGGCGTCAGCGTGCCGGCACCGAACACGCGTTGCGCCACGACGTCCCGCGCACGGCGCGGCGCCCACTGCCAGGGCGACCGGCCTTGGGCATACGTCGCTGCGTCGCGCTCGGCCTGCCGCTCCAGCGCCTGCGCCGTCAGGGCATTGCCGATCCACACCAGCACTGCCGCCAGCAGCAGCGCGGTCGCGGCGAACAGCAGCGGCGCGGTCCCCCTTGGCGCGCGCACGGCGGCGTCAGGTCGCCAGCAGGCGCTCGCAGCGAGCGGCGCAGACGAAGTCATTCATCGACAAGCCGTCGCAGTCGTGGGTGGACCAGCGCACGCGGCAGTGACCGTAGCCGGCCTCGAGGTCGGGGTGATGGTCGGCCTGGTTGGCCATGAATCCCACGGCATTGATGAAACCGAGGGTGTGATGGAAATCGGCGAAGCGGAAATCCCTGGCGATCGCTGCGCCTTCTTCGACCAGCGCCCATCCGGGCAACGTGCGCAGCAGTTCCTCGGCGCGCGCACGCTTGACGCGGTGCTCGCTGCCGCGGCGCGGCTGGCAGGGCAGGGCAGCAAGTTCTTGCAGCGTCATCGCGGCATCCTCCGTAAGCCGAGGAAGTATAGCGATGCCACGGATCGCCAAATCCGGACTAAAATGGTCCCGATTGAATCGAGGTGAGCGGTCATGATCGAGATCAGCGAACGCGCGCAGGCCCATTTCCGGCACTTGCTGGCCACCCAGGGCGGGCCGGGCTGGGGGGTGCGCATCCGTGCCAGCAACGGCGGCACAGCGCGTGGCGAATGCGAGTTGGCGTTCTGCGAACCCGGCGACGTCGACGGCCGGGAAGTCGTGATCGCGTGCGACGGCTTCAGCGTCTACGTGGATGGTCCCAGTGCGCGCTGGTTCGAGGGCGCCGCGATCGACTACGACGCGACGGCCACCGGCGGCGAGCTGGCCGTGCGCGCACCGCATCTGCGCAGCGCCCCGCCGGATGCTGATGCCGGACTGGTCGAGCAGGTCGGTTACGTGCTGGAAACCGAGATCAACCCGCGCCTGGCCGCACACCGCGGAAATGTCAGCCTGCGTGCGGTCGAGGCCGACGGCACGGTCGTGCTGCAGTTCGGCGGCGGCTGCCATGGCTGCGGCGCAGTCGATGCCACGCTGCGCCAGGGCGTCGAACGGACCCTGCGCGAGCGCATTCCCGCGATCACCGCGGTGCGCGACGCGACCGACCACAGCCGCGGCGAGGATCCCTACTATCGCGGCAACCAGGGCGCTTCGGCGCTGGGCGGCTGAAAGCGAAACCCGGCCGCATGGCCGGGTTTCGCATTTGTCCAGGACCGGGCGGTTGCGGAGGTTACAGCCCCTTGCCGCTGCCCTGGATGTCGCCCTTGAGGTTGTAGAGCACCGGCGGCAGCGTGTGGAAATAGGCCGCGATGTCCTCGCGGTCCTGTTCCGTCAGCTGCGAGGCAAAGCCCTGCATGATCGGATTCTTGCGCTGGCCGTCCTTGTACTCCTTGAGCGCCTGCACGATGTAGCCGGAATACTGGCCGGCCAGACGCGGGTACTGCGGATCGGTGGAATTGCCGTTGGCACCATGGCAGGCGAAGCAGACCACGGCTTTTTTCTTGCCGGCCACCGCATTGCCCTCGGCACGGGCGACCACGGGCAGCGCCAGCGCGGCGGCGAGGAGGAACGGAAGTGCAACTCGAACGGTCATCGACTGGGATCCTTGCACGACATCACTTCTTGAGGCTGGACAGGTAGGCGGCGATATTCGCGATGTCCGCCTCGGAAAGACTCTCGGCCTGCGTGCGCATGGTCGGATGGGCGCGATCGCCGCTGCGGTATTCGTTCAGTGCCGTCACCAGGTACTGATAGTGCTGACCGGCGATCTTCGGCACCGGGTAGTTGGGATAGGCATTGCGGTAGCCGGGAATGCCGTGGCAACCATGGCAGGTGTAGACCATGATGCGCCCGACCGCGGGGTCGCCCGGATGGGCCGTGGCTGCCGCGGCGGAGCCGGTGATCCCGGCCGTGAGGACCAGTACAGCAAGCAGGACAAGCGATCGGATCATCGTCTGGATTCCACGGCGCGGGAGAGACCGGAGCGCGTCCGGCAAGGCGCGCATTGTAGCCGCCGCCGCAGGCCGGACAAGCCCTGCGGAAGTGAGGACCGACCGCGCGGCATCGGTCTGGCGAGGCCCGCCGCCGCGACCGTATCGGGCCGGTGTCCGGCCAGATTGCTGACGATCGCAATGTTTGCCGGACCCCGTTGCGGGCCGGTTCGGTGGTGGGGCGGGGGGACCCATCGGGGCATGTCCTGCGGCCGATGCAGTGTGCAGTCCGGCCGGCCGCGCTGCACGTCATGCATGCGGATCATGCACGCTGTCGTCGCGAAGACCATGACGAATGGGGGATAGCGAGAAAAATGTAGTGCAGTAGCATTGTAATACACCAATACTGCACTGGTCCGACCGTCATGCGCCCGTCCCACGCCGCCGTTGCCGCCTCATTCCGCTGGCTTTTTGTCTTGATCTTTGCGCCGCTCCTGCTGCTCGCAGGCTGCGGCGGCAAGCCTGAGGCCAGCGATCAGGCCAATGCCAAGGTTCCGGTCGAGGTGGCGGTGGCTCGACTGGCGCCGATTGCGGCCAGCTACTCCGGCACCGCGCCGCTGGAGGCGGATCACGAGACCGACGTCGTCGCCAAGACCGGCGGCGTGTTGTTGCGCATCGATGCCGAGGAGGGCATGAGCGTGCGCGCCGGCGAGGTACTGGCCGAGCTCGACGACGCGCAGGCGCGGCTGGCGCTGGCCGAGGCCGACGCCACGCTGAAGAAGCTGCAGAGCAACTTCAGCCGCTCGCAGGAACTCTGGCAGCGCAAGCTGATCAGCCAGAAGGACTACGACCAACTGCGCTACGACCTCGCCGCGCAGCGCGCGATCTACGAGCAGAAGCAGCTGGCGTTGTCGTGGACGCGCATCACCGCGCCGATCGGCGGCGTGATCAGCCGGCGCATGGTCAAGCGCGGCAACCTGATCCAGACCAACCAGGCGCTGTTCCACATCGTCGACATGAGTCCGCTGCTGGCGGTGCTCAACGTGCCCGAGCGCGAGCTGGGCCGGCTCAAGGCCGGTCAGCCGGTGCGTCTGACGGTGGATGCGCTGGGCCGGCATGCGTTCACCGGGCGCGTGCTGCGCATCGCGCCGGTGGTCGACGCCGCCAGCGGCACCTTCCGCGTCACCTGCGAGTTCGATCACGACGACGGCGTGCTGCGGCCGGGCATGTTCGCGCGCATCGACATCGTCTACGACCAGCGGCGCAGCGCGCTGGTGATCCCGCGCAGCGCGGTGGTCGACGACGACGGCCACAGCGCGGTGTTCGTGGTCGCGCGCCAGACCGCGGCGGTCAAGCCCGCGCAGGTCAAGGGTGGTCGCGGCCAGGCGGTGGCGGCCGAGCCCGCGCGCGCGCCGGCCGTGATCGAGATCGCGCACCGCGTCGGGATCCGCACCGGCTACAGCGAGGGCGACCGCATCGAAGTGCTGTCCGGCCTCAAGCCCGGCGACCGCGTGGTGACGCTGGGCCACAGCGCGCTGCGCGACGGCAGCGAGATCGCGGTGGTGGAGAAGTCCTCGTGAGCCTTCCCGCCTTCGCCGCGCGGCGGCGGGTGACGGTGGCGATGCTGACCCTGACCCTGGTGCTGTTCGGCCTGATCGGGCTCAGCGGACTCAAGGTCAACCTGCTGCCGGACCTTTCCTACCCGACGCTGA
>JAJYTG010000013.1 GCA_021793195.1 Pseudomonadota bacterium | reverse complement strand
ACCCCGAGGTCAGCGAGCGCGGCGTGCTGCTGGTCGAGCCCGAACCGGCCACGGTGCTGCCCGCGCTGCTGGCCAGCCTGCCGGTGCGCACGCGCCGCGCCGAGGTCCACGAGCCCAGCCTCGAGGACGTGTTTCTCAAGCTGACCGGGCGCGCGCTCGAAGGCGGCCCGGCCAAACCCGTGCCGCGCGCGGCGGGAGGCCGGCCATGAGGGGCCTGTTCGCGGTGATCATGCTGGACCTCAAGCGGCTGTGGGTGGATCGCGTGCGGCTGATCTCCAGCCTGATCCAGCCGCTGCTGTATCTGTTCGTGCTGGGCTCGGGCCTGGGCGCCAGCTCGACGATGGGCGGCAAGGGCTACCTGCATTACATCTATCCCGGCGTGCTGGGGCTGTCGCTGCTGTTCTCGTCGGTGTTCGCGGCGATGCTGATCGTGTTCGACCGCCAGATCGGCTTCCTCAAGGCGGTGCTGGTCGCGCCGGTATCGCGCTTCGCCATCGCGCTCGGCAAGATTCTCTCGGGTGCGCTGCAGGCGCTGGTACCGGCCACCGTGCTGCTGGTGCTGCTGCCGCTGCTGGGCCTGGACCTGTCGCTGCCGGCCTTCGTCGAACTGGTCGGCGCGATGCTGCTCGCGGCAATCACCTTCTCGGCGCTGGGCGTGGCGACCGCGGCGCGTTTCCGCTCGACCACGGTGTTTCCGATCCTCTCCAACGCCGTGCTGCTGCCGATGTTCTTTCTGTCCGGCGCGCTCTATCCGCTGGACCGCGCGCCGACCTGGCTGCGGCTGCTGGCGCACGCCGATCCGGTCGCCTATGCGGTGGACCTGATGCGCGGCGCGGTGCTCGGCCGCACGGTCTATCCGCCGCTGCTGTCGATCGCCGTGCTGGTCGGCTTCATCGTCGTGCTGACCTGGCTGGCGACCCGCGTGTTTGCGGCGGGCGAGGACACCTGAGCCCTGCCGGGAGGGGCGCTGCCGCGGATCATGCCGGTCCACGCGCGGAGCACGCGCAATCGAGGTGTCAGGCTGCCCCTCCATGCGCGGGAAGGGAAAGGGCGCGCAGGCGCAGACGCCCGCCCGACGAGCCGTTCTTAAGCGGTACCCACCGATACGGATGCGGTGCCTGATCGGGCACCGCATCCGTGAGCGATCAGGCCGCGGCGTCCTTCAGCTTCTTCAGCGGACGCACCTTGACCTTGACCGAAGCCGGCTTGGCGGCGAACCACTGCTCGGCCTTGGTGAACGGGTTGATGCCCATGCGCCTGGGTTTGGCCGGCACGCTGACGACAGTGATCTTCAGCAGCCCCGGCAGGGTGAACGAGCCGGCGCCCTTCTTGCTGACCGAACCCGCCACGGCGCCTTCCAGCGCCGCCAGCACGCCACGCACATCCTTGGCGGCCACGCCGCTCGCGTCGGCGAGATGCGCCACCAGCCCGGACTTGCTCAGGGCTTCCTTGATCGGCTTCGCGGCGGTCGGCTTGGCAGCGGCCTTCGCCGGGGACTTGCTCTTGCTCGTGTTCATCGTCTTGGCCATGACTATCCTCGTCGTTTCGATGGGTGAATCGCCTTGGAATTCCCTCAGCAGGCGCAATGTAGAGCACGCCCGCCGCGCCGCCAAGCTGGATGTGGTGTCCCGGAGACGCATCCATCATTCCCGCGTCTTTCGCCGCGATACGGCGTTGCGCCTCGTCGCCATGGCGCGGCCATGACTTCTCGTCGCGCCGGGTCTCGCGGCGAAATCCATCGGGAATCACTGACGCGTTCTTCCGAGACGCCACACCAGCCACCGCGGCAGGTCTCGACGGCACGCCCGCGGCGCGGGTGATTGGAACACAAGCGGCCCGTCGTGAGTCATCATCGTCCCCGGACGCGGCGATGGGCGGCCTGTCAAGGACGCGGCGCGGACCGGGCCGCAGCACCCGACCCGACGCGCTGCCTGCGATGTCGCCGTTGCCGGCTGCCCGAGATCGACTGCCGCTCACCCGAGAGTCCGGATGTCCACCGACCCGCCCCTGCCCGAAGCCCCACCCGACGGCGCCGAGCGCCTGTACGCGGCGCTTGCCGACATCGGCGATCTGGTGGCCGCGATGCCGCCGCTGCCGCAGCTCTATGCGGGGGTGGTACGCATCCTGGAGCGTCATGTCGGCGCGTGGCTGGTGATCGTCGGCGAGATCGACCATGCCGCGGGGGTCATGCACCGGCGGGCGCCGCAGCCTCCGCCGCAGGGCCAGGAGGACATCTATCCCGAGACGGTACCGCTCCGCATCGCCAGCCCGGCCTTCTGGCAGGGCCGGATCGATGTCGAGCCCAACCTGGTCGACGCGCCCGGCCGTGAAGCCATGCGGCCCGCCTATGCGAAATACGGCATCCGCGCCGCCGCCGCCGTGCCCATCCTGCGTTTCGGCCAGGTGCACGCGGCCCTGATCCTGCGTTCGCGCGATCCGTCCTTCTTCTCGCCGTCGCTGCTCGAGCTGCTCGGCCGCGCGGCCGCCAGCCTCGGGCGGGCGCTCGAAGGCGAGGCTCAGCGCGCCGAGCTGCAACGGGCGACGCAGGAAGCCGGGCGCCGGCAACGCGCCGAGCGGCTGCTGAGCGAAACGCTCAAGATCGCGATTCACGCCGAGACGCAGGAAAGCCTGTTTGCCGGGGCCTGCGATGTCATCGTGCAAACCGGCGGCTATGCGCTGTGCTGGTCAGGCGTCCTGCAAGACGATGCCGAGCGCAGCGTGCAACTGATCGCGCACGCCGGGCGTGCCGAGGCCTATTTCCGCGCGATCCGGATCCGCCTCGCCGATCCCGTGTTCGCGAGCAGCGTGTCGGCGAGCGCCGTGACCAGCGGCACGCCCCAGTTGCGCTGGCCCCGGCGCGGCGGTGATGCATCGTGGGCACGCGACGCCCGCCGCCTGGGTCTCGGTTCCATCCTCGGACTTCCGCTGCGAGTCGCGCGGCAGATCGAAGGCGTACTCGTGATCGGTGCCGAGGACGAGGATGCCTTCACCGACGCCGAGGTCCGCGTGTTCGGCGAGATCTCGCAAGAGCTGAGCCTCGGCTGGGAACGCCTGCGTTCGCGCAGCGCACGCGAGACCGCCGAAAGGGCCTTGCAGACCAGCCTGCGGCAGTTCCAGGCGATCGTGTCGCATCAGTACGCCGCCACGCTGGTGGTGACCGCCGCGGGCCGGGTCCTGTTTGCCAACGACGCGTTCTGCCGCATGTTCGGCATCGATGGAAATCCGGAACAACTGCTGGGCTCGCGCGCGGCCGAAATCATCGAGCGGATTCGCCCGACCTACGCCGATCCCGAACGCGAGGTGCGCCGCATCCAGGAAATCCTCGCGCGCGGCGAGTCCGTGCAGGGCGAGGAGATGGCGATCCGCGGCGGCCGCACCTACCTGCGTGATTTCGTGCCGATCGTGATCGATGGCCAGCCGCTGGGACGCATGTGGCAACACATCGACATCACCGACCGCAAGGTCCAGGCGGCCCAGATCGAACGCCTCGCCTACTACGACGCGCTGACCGACCTGCCCAACCGCCGGCTGTTCTTCGAATGGCTGGGCCGCGCGCGCAGCCTGTCGCGACGCCATCAGGACGCCATCGCGATCGGAGTGCTCGACCTCGACGGCTTCAAGGTCATCAACGACCAGCATGGTCATGCGGCCGGCGACGCGGTATTGCGCGAGTCGGCACGGCGCCTGCAGACCGCCTTGCGCGAAGGCGATATCGCGGCACGGCTGGGCGGCGACGAATTCGCGCTGCTGCTGATCGACATCGAGAGCGAGGAACAGGCCCGCGGCGTGAGCCGGCGCATGCTGGAATTGCTGCGCGCACCCGTCCCCTGGCGGGACGAACATCTGCTCTGCTCGGCGAGCATCGGCTGGACGCTTTATCCGCGCGACGACGCGCCCGCGGACGCCCTGCTGCGGCATGCCGATCTGGCGATGTATGCGGCCAAGCAGGCGGGCCGGGATCGCGATCAGTTCTATTCGGCGGTTCTCGAAACGGCGGGTTCCGAACAGCGCGCCCTGCACGAGCAGATGGTCGCGGCACTGGCGAACGATCGCCTGCTGCTGCTGTTCCAGCCGGTCGTCGCCATCGACGCGGATCCGCGCGCATGCCGGGTCACCGGCCTCGAGGCGTTGCTGCGTCTGCAGGACGACTCGCGCGGGCTGCTGCCGCCCTCGGCGTTCCACGCCATGCTCGATGATGCGGTGCTGGCGCGGCCGATCGGGCGGCGCGTCCTCGATCGCGCCCTGCAGACCAGCGAGCACCTGCTCGCGCAAGGCCTGGCGCTGCCGATTTCCGTCAACATCAGCTCGCGGCATCTGCTGCACCCCGAGTTCATCCACGACGTCGGGGATGCCCTGGCGGCGCACCCCGCGGTCGACGCCAGCCTGCTCGGCCTCGAGATCACCGAGACCGGCCCCTCGCTCGATCGCGCCCTGGCGCGCCGGGTCATCGAGGAATGCCGCGCGCGCGGCGTGCTCGTCAGTCTCGATGACTTCGGCACCGGCAACTCGTCGCTGAGCCACATCCAGCAGCTGGAAGTGGCCACCCTGAAGATGGACCAGAGCTTCGTGCGCGAGCTGCTCGTCGGCTCGCGCAACCTGGCGATCGCCGCCGGCATCATCACCACCGCGCAGATGCTCGGCGTGACCCTGATCGCCGAAGGCGTCGAAACCGAAGCCCAGGGTGTCGCGCTGCTCTCCCACGGCTGCCGGCAACTGCAGGGCTATGCGATCGCGCGGCCGATGGCGGCGGCCGACATCGCGGCGTGGGTGCGCGACTGGGTCCCGTTCGCCTCCTGGCCGGCCGCGCTCCGATCCGATCCGCGTCCGGCCTAGTGCGCCGCGAGCGCTGAACGTTCGGCGTGGCTTCCGTCGGGGATTCGCCGGAGCGGCTGCGGACGCCTCACCGCGGCACCCGCGCCCGCCGCGAGCGCCGGCCGACGAACCCGCGCAGACCATACAGCCAGAGCGCGCAGAGGCCGAGCAGCGCGAGCGCGGCAACCAGCAGCGGCAGGCTGACCGCGGCGAACCCCATCACCTCGCGCAGGGGCGGAATCAAGGTCACCGCCGCCAGCACCACCCCCACGCCGACGAACATGCGCAACAACCAGGGGTTGCCCGCGCGACCGCGCCGCGCCGCGAGCGGCGCCGGGTCGCCATTGACCAGGATCAGCAGGAACAACGCCAGCACCAGCGCGGCGAACACCGCCAGGCGCAGACCCGCCTCGTCCCAGCCGGCGACCTGCTGCAGCAGCGCATGCCCGCCCAGCAGGATCGTCGCGATCCCCAGCCCTTGCGCCAGCGCATGGCCGACATTGCCCGGCGCGAACGGGCTGTCGGCCCGCGGCCGCGGCGGACGGCGCATGCAGTCGCGCGCGGCCGGCTCGGCCTCGAACACGATCGAGCAGGCCGGATCGATCAGCAGCTCCAGCAGCACGATGTGCACCGGCAGCAGCAGGGTCGGCCAGTGCAGCAGCGCCGGCAGCAGGGCCAGCGCGATGATCGGCACATGCACCGCGAACACGAAGCGCGTGGCGCGGGTGATGTTGTCGAAGATGCGCCGCCCCTGCGCGATGGCGCCGACGATGCTGGCGAAGCTGTCGTCCAGCAGGATCAGGGCGGCGGCCTCGCGCGCCACGTCGGTGCCGCGCTCGCCCATGGCGATGCCGACATCGGCGGCCTTCAATGCGGGCGCGTCGTTGACGCCGTCGCCGGTCATCGCCACCACCTCGCCGGCCTGCTGCAGCACCCGCACCAGGCGCAGCTTCTGCTCGGGCTGCAGGCGCGCGCACAGGTCCGCATGGCGCAGACGCTCGCGCAGCGCGGCATCGTCCAGCGCCGCGATCTCGGCGCCGAGGATGACCTGCGCGCGCTCGGACAGACCCACCTGGCGGGCGATCGCGCGAGCGGTCGCCGGATGGTCGCCGGTGAGCATCAGCACGCGCACGCCGGCCGCGCGGCACTCGGCGATCGCCGCCGGTACCTCGGGCCGCGGCGGATCGAGAAAGCCGACCAGGCCGAGAAACTCGAAATCGAAATCGTGCTGGCTCCCGGGCCAGGCGCCGACGGGGCTGCCGGACTGCCAGGTTCCGCGCGCCACGCCCAGCACCCGCAAGCCGCGCTGGGCCATGGCTTCGACCCGCTGCTGGATGGCTTGGCGATCGGCTGCGGGCAGGTGGCACAGGTCGGCCACCGCCTCCGGCGCGCCCTTGGTGGCCAGCTGGTGCGCATCGGGCCGCGCGCCGGAGTACACCCGGGTCATGGCCAGAATGTCGGGCACCAGGTCGTACTGGAACTCGGGGCTGCGATCGTCGTGGATGTGTTCGGTCCCGGCCAGGCGCGCATGGCCGAAAGCCTGGATGGCCTTCTCCATCGGGTCGTAGGGATCGCCCGGCGTGGCCAGCATCGCGAACTCGACCAGGGTGTGGAAGGTCTCGGGCACCTCGGCCGCGGCAGCATCGAACACGGCATCACCGACCGCGAGTTCGGCCACCTGCATGCGGTTCTGCGTCAGGGTGCCGGTCTTGTCCACCGCCAGCACGGTGATCGCGCCCAGGGCCTCGACCGCGGGCACGCGCCGGGTCAGCACCTTGCTTTTCGACAGCCGCCAGGCGCCCAGCGCCAGAAACACGGTGAGGATGACCGGAATCTCCTCGGGCAGGATCGCCATCGCCAGGGCAATGCCGGACAGCAGGCTCGGCAACAGCGGACGCGCGTCCCACAACCAGTCGATCAGCACCAGCGACGTCGCCAGCAGCAGGGCGATCACGGTCAGGTTGCGGATCAGCGCGCGCGAGGACCGCTGCAGCCCCGAGGTCACCTCGCCGGTCGTCGCCAGCGCCTGGCCGATGCGGCCGACGGCGGTCGCCGTGCCGGTGGCCTGCACGATCGCCAGCCCCACGCCGCTGGTAACGACCGTGCTGGCGAACAGCGCGTCGCTGCCTTCGCCGCCGGGCACGGCCAGCGGGTGCGGACGCGGATCGGGCAGTTTGTCCACCGGCACCGCCTCGCCGGTGAGCAGGGATTCGTCCAGCGTCATCCGCCCCTGCAGCAGCCGGGCATCGGCGGCGATGCGGTCGCCCTCGTGCAGCAGCAGCAGATCGCCGCGCACCACGTCGCGTCCGGCGATGCGCTGCTCCTGCCCGTCGCGGATCACCAGTGCGCGCGGCGCCGACAGGTCACGCAGCGATTCCAGCGCGCGCCGGGTCTTGCGCTCCTGCGCCAGGGTGATGCCGATGACCACGAAGACGAAGGCCAGCAGGAACAGCGCCTCGGCACGATCGCCCAGCAACAGATAGATGCCGCCGGCGATCAGCAGCATCAGGAACATCGGCTCGCGCATCACCCCGAGCAGGATGCCGAGCAGGGATTTCGGCTGACTGCCGGGCAGCAGATTCGGGCCGTCGGCCGCCAGGCGCCGGGCCGCCTCGGCTTGCGAGAGGCCCGCCGCGCCGGCCGCCGCCAGGTCCTCGCGCGAGCGTCCGGACATGCTCAAGGGGCTGCGGCGATCAGCCGCCGCGTGCGGCATCGCGGCGCGACCGAACCGAGCGCGCCGCCGGCACCCGCGCGACCGGCGACGGCGACGGCCTGCGATGCGCAATGCGCGGCCCCGCACTCCCGCGGCGAAGCGCGCCCGCCATGCCGGCCGCGAGCGCCTCACGCAGGAAGCCGATGGTCTGTTCTTCGGAAAAGCGCTTCTTCACGTCCAATCTCCTTCCGTTGGGGGATTGGACTCCAAACCGCGGTGCTACTCAAAATCGGGGGGACGTCGCAACATGCGTGGCCCCTTAGTTGTTCCACCGACGCGACTGTGACCGACGCCTACACCGCGACACGCATGCGCGGCACATGCTGCAGACCGCGCACAGGCATGACCCGGTTATGCTCCCCGGCATCGCGGTGGCTGTCGTCCCCCGCCAGTCCAGCACCTGCCTGCCGAAGATCGACACCATGCGCCCGCTGCTTCGCCCGACTGTTCTCGCCATTGTCCTGGCGGCGTCGCCTTGCGCACGGGCGCATGCCGCGACAGCCAGATCACCCGCGCCGGCACCTGCGTCCCCGTCCTCCGCGGTCCGTGCCGCTGCTCCTGCGCCGGCAGTGTTGACGCAGGTCGAGCGTCTGTTGCAGCGCGATCCGGACGCGGCGCTGCACCTGGGTCTGCCGGCCTGGCAGGCCGGCACCGGCGGCGCCGCCGCACACACCGCACTGGGCCTGGCGCTGATGCAGGCGGCCGATGGTGCGAAGCAGCGCAGGCAGGCCCTCGCAATCGGCGCGCAGCTGCGCCACGACGAGATGACCCCCAGCCAGCGCCTGGCCTGGACGGGATTCATGGCGGCGGACGTCTGGACGACGGGCAAGGTGGCGGATGTCCGCGCGCTGGCACCGGATGTCGCCGCGCTCGACGCAGAGGTCGCGGACCCGCGGGACGCCGTCGCCGAAGTGTGGCGCCGCCTCGCCGCCTCGTATCTCATGCTGGAAGACTGGAACGCCGGCCTCCACGCCGCAAAGCACGCGCTGGCCATGGCGCCGCGACACCCCGATCGCATCGACTACACGGCCAACCCGCTGATTGCTGTCGCCTATGCCGAGCAGGACGAACTGCCGCAGGCCATCGCGGCGATGATGGCAGCCGATCGCGCGCGCAAGGCGCTGCGGCTGCCCGCCAAACCGCTCATGCTGCAGAATTTCAGCGCGCTGTTCATGGCCGCGCACAACTGGAAGGAGGCGATCGTCTACGGTAAGCGCGCGCTGGCGGCGCATCCCCAACCGGCAGAGCGCATCAGCATCCTCGGCAATCTCGGCGGCGCCTACCAGAAGCTGGGCAACCTCCCCGAGGCCATGGCCACCTACCGGCAGGCACTGGCCGTGGCGCGCAGCAACAGGCTCGAGGCACCGGGCACGCTTAACAACCTCGCCGACCTGCTGCAGCACCAGCATAAGCCCGCGCAGGCCCTGCCGCTGTTGCGGCAGGCAGCCTCCGAATACGCGCGGACTGGGCAAATTGCAAATGAAGCCACGACGGACTCGAATATCGGCGAGGCCCTGGCCAGCCTCGGCCAGCGCGCACAGGCGGCGCGCATTTTCGATCGCTCGCTGGCACTGTTCGCCAGGGCCGACATCGTGCAGCGCCGGCTCGAACTGTACCCGCGCATGATCGACAACCTCGAGGCCCTGGGCCGCTACCGCGAGGCGCTGCCCTTGTTCCGCGCCTACGTGAAGCTGCACGACGAACACGTCTCGGTGACATCCAGAACGCAGATTGCCGGGCTCGAATCAACCCTCGAGCTGGAACGCAAGCAGACCGAGCTGGCTCGGGCCCAGCGCGAACACGAAGCGCAACAAGCCGAGTTGGCCCGGGCCAAGGTGCATGAGCAGCACCAGCGTCTGCTGGCTTACGGCATGCTGGGCTTGCTGGCGTTGATCACGGCGCTGGCGGCATGGAGCCTGCGTGTCGGTCGCCAGCGGCGGCGACTCAACCAGGCGCTGGCCGCCAAGAATGCCGAGATCGAGGCCCAGCACCGCGACCTAGCACGGCTCAACGCGGCGATCCGCCGGCAGAGCGAGGAGGACGTGCTCACCGGCCTGCACAACCGCCGCTACGGCCAGGACTGGCTGGAGCACGAGGCGCTGGCCCATGCCAGGGCGCAACGGCGTGTCGATCCGATCGCGCCGACCCTGCTGGCGCTGGTCGACCTCGATCACTTCAAGCGCATCAACGACAACTGGGGTCACGCCGCCGGCGATCAGGCGCTGGTGCACTTCGCCGGAATCCTGCGCGCCTGCGCCCGGCAATCCGACGTACTGGTGCGCTGGGGAGGCGAGGAATTCCTGTGGATCTGCCCGGCGACACCGATGGCCGAAGCCGCGCGGCTGTTTGCGCGCGTGCGCGAACGGCTGCAGCAGCGCAAGCTGGTGATCGCGGGCCACGACGTGCACCTCACGGCTTCGATCGGCTTCAGTCTGTATCCACTGTGGCCCGGCGCAGAAGGCGACTGGGCGCTGTCGCTGCGCATCGCCGATGCGGCGCTGTACCGCGCCAAGAGTGCGGGCCGCGACAGCTGGGCCGGCTTCGGCGCGGGCAGCAGCATCGCCACAGGCCCGGGCTCTGCCGATGCGCTCGGCGACGGCGTCGATGCGCTCGAAGCGCAGGGCTGGCTCGTCGCGCTCGGATCGACACCGGCAACAGGATGATGACCAGCGCCGGCTCGCTCTGGCGCTGGTCGGCGCGCCCGCGGCGAAAGATGCCTTCCTGGTGACCCGGCTGCGCGACGCGGGGCGCGGTGATCCTGGGCAAAGCCTTTTTTGAGACTGGTCTCCCCCTCGCACGCGGGGATCGACCCATCGAGCTTGTCCATATCAAGCGAAGTTAGCCAAGTTATCGGGAAATCCTAACTTCACCGAAAGCGACCATGCCTGACTTGCCTCGGAGCGTCGCCCGGTGCCTCCCCGCATGCGCTGCTATTGCATCCCCAGCGCCGCCCTGTCACAGAAACCCTCACAGGATTTGTCACAGAAATCAGTGCTGAGGTCCGACCCGTTCTCAGCCTATGCTGGAGTCATCCTCAACGTCCGGCGAGATCTGTGCCACATCGAAGTGTCACAGAAACTGTCACAGAATCGTTTGGACGTCCAAACGCCGGCTTGATTTCGAGTGGATTTTCGCGCAGGGTCGAACCACGGCCTGCCGCCGAGAGCGAGGAAAGACGTGGGTTGTGATGGAATCGCTTCGAGCGTGGCGCGCGTGGTGGCTAGAGGCGGGATCGAACCGCCGACCTCAGCATTATGAGTGCCGCGCTCTAACCATCTGAGCTACCTAGCCACGGCGCCACGCGGGGCGCGGAAGTGTAGTGGCGGCAAGGCAGGCGCGCAAGGCAGCGCCTTGCCGCAACCGCGCCCGCATGCTTGAATCGGGCGCAATGGATCCGCGGAGCGGGGCCCGCGCGGCGATGTCGCGCCCCTGCCCGACGGGCCCGCCGGCCAGGACCTTGCCATGATCGATGTCGATGGCTATCGCCCCAATGTCGGCATCGTGCTGCTGAATGCGGACGGGCGCCTGTTCTGGGCGCGCCGCATCCACCGCGACGGCTGGCAGTTTCCGCAGGGCGGCATGAACAGCGACGAGACGCCGCTGGAAGCGATGTACCGCGAACTGACCGAGGAAACCGGGCTGCGGCCGGAGCATGTCGAGGTTCTCGGCGCGACGCCCGGCTGGCTGCGCTATCGCCTGCCGCGGCGTTATCTGCGCCCGCACGAACGGCCGGTCTGCGTGGGCCAGAAGCAGGTGTGGTTTCTGCTGCGCCTGGTGGGCGACGAGCAGCACGTGCGCCTGGATGGCAGCGATGATCCCGAATTCGACCAGTGGCAGTGGGTGGATTTCTGGCATCCGCTGGCGCACGTGGTGGCCTTCAAGCGCTCGGTGTACGAACGCGCGCTGCGCCAGTTCGCGCCGCTGGTCGAGGTCAGCTGCCGCATCAGCCTGACGCGGCCGCGCCAGCCGCCGCAATCCTCGGGCGGCATCGCCGCCTGAGCGGCCACGGGTGTCAGGCGCGGGCGGCGAACCGTTGCCGCAGCGCCGATTCGGCGGTGGCGTAGGCTTCCTTCAGCGCCGTCACCCGCGCGATGGCATCGGGCACTGCGCCGGCGCGCGCGGCCATCTCCAGTGCCTTGGCGTGCGCCGACAACGCCCGCGTGCCGAGGTTGGCGCTGGCGGATTTCAGCGCATGCGCCTGTCCCTGCAGCGTCGCGGTGTCGCCCACCGCCGCGGCGGCCGACAGCGCCGCCAGGCGCTTGGGACTGTCGGCCAGGAACATGTCCACCAGCATGCGCAGCTCGTCGCCCATGATGTCTTCGAGGTCGGCCAGCACGGCGCGATCCAGCACCGGTTCGCCGGCAGCCGGACCGCTGCCCACGGCGGCGGTCGCCGCAGCGGCCCGGCTGGGGGTCGCTGCGGCGGGCGCGGCCGGCGCCACGGGCATGACCGGCGCGCGCGGCGGTGGCGCGACCGTCCGCGTGGCGGACGCCGGCGCGGCCATATCCGAACGCGCGACCGGCTCCGGCAGCGGCGCGGTCGGAATCGTCTCGACGGCGGTGGCGGCATGCGGCTGCGGCAGCCAGTGCGCCAGCGTGCGCGCCAGCAGGCCGCGATCCAGCGGCTTGGACAGGTAGTCGTCCATGCCGCATTCGAGGCAGCGCTCGCGGTCGCCGGCCATCGCATGCGCGGTCATCGCCACGATCGGCAGCCGCGGCGCGTTGCCCGCCAGCTCGCGGCGACGCAGTTCGCGGGTGGCGGCATAGCCGTCCATCACCGGCATCTGGCAGTCCATCAGGACCATGTCGAAGCCGCCCTTCTCGACCTGCCGCAGGGCCTCGGCGCCATTGTGCGCATGCGCCACCTCCAGCCCGAGCCGGCTCAGCAGGCGGCTGGCCACCTGCAGGTTGACCGGATGATCCTCGACCAGCAGCACGCGCCCTTGCAGCATGGTGTCGGGGGTGATCGTCCCGGGGGCCTGCGAACTGGCCAGCAGCGGGGCCGGGCGCTGGCTGGCCAGTGCGTACAGGCCTTCCAGCGCGGCGCGCAGCGCGGCCTCGTCGGGCTCGCGCGGCAGCGTGGCGGTGCGTTCGTCGCCGGATTCGACGGGCGCGCCGATCAGCAGCAGGCGCACGCGCTCCAGCTTGGGTTCGCGCAGCACGTTGCGCAGCAGCGCCTGCGGGTCGCCGTCGACGCTGGCCGGGTCGATGATCAGCAGCTCGTAGCCGAAGCTGCGCCCCAGCGGCGCGGAGCGGCGCAGCATCGCCAGCGCGTCGGCGGCACCGGTGACGCTGTCGGCGGTGATCCCCAGTCCGGCCAGCAGCGGGTTGATGCGCGCATGCATGCGGCTATCGCCGGCGAACAACGCGCGCAGTCCGGTGAGGTCGTGCCGCGCGCCGGCGATGTCGCCCGGCATCTTGGCCAGCGGCACGCTGAACCAGAACACCGAGCCGCGGCCGGGCTCGGAACGCACGCCGATCTTGCCGCCCATCAGCTCGACCAGGCGCTTGCAGATCGTCAGTCCCAGCCCGGTGCCGCCGTAACGGCGGGTGATCGAATTGTCGGCCTGGTTGAACGGCTGGAACAGTCGCGCCGCCGCCGACGGTTCGATGCCGATGCCGGTGTCGCGTACCGCGAACAGCAGTTCCTGATGCGAGGCGGTTTCGCCGCGCCGGCTGATGCGCACCGAAACGCCGCCGCGTTCGGTGAACTTGATGCCGTTGCCGATCAGGTTGGTGATGATCTGGCGCAGCCGCGTGGGATCGCCACGCAGGGTGATGCGGACATCGTCGTCGATGGCGAAGCGCAGCGCCAGGCCCTTGGATTCGGCCGCCTTCTCCATCAGCGCCTGCACGTTCTCCAGCAGTTCGCGCAGATTGATCGCGACGCGCTCCAGTTCCAGCTTGCCGGCCTCGACCTTGGAGTAGTCGAGGATGTCGTCGACGATGCGCAGCAGCTCCTGCGCCGAGCGGTGCGCGGTGGCGAGGTAATCGCGCTGGTCGGCTGCCAGCTTGGTGCCGAGCACGATGTCGAGCAGCGGCAGGATGCCGTTGAGCGGGGTGCGGATCTCGTGACTCATGGTGGCCAGGAACTCGCTCTTGGCCAGCATCGCCGATTCGGCGGTCTGCTTGGCGCCGACCAGTTCCTTCTGCACGCCGCGCAGCGAGGCCAGCTCGGTTTCCAGCGCGATCAGCCGTCGCGCATCCACCGGCACCGGCAACGGCGCCGGCGGCACGGCCGCGGCGCGCAACTCGTCGGCCAGCGCGCGCCAGGCCAGGCCCAGCAGCAAGATGCCGGCAACGGCGATCGCCGCCAGCGCCGGTCCGATCGGCGCCGGCACGCGCAGCAGCGCCAGCAGCGCCAGAGCCAGCATCAGCGCCAGCGCACCCGCCAGCAGGCCGATGCGCAGCAAGCGACGTTCGTTGCCCTGCGTCATGCGCGTTCCTCACCGATCAGTCTGCAAAACCGGGCATCCTGCCGCGGTTCGCAAGCAAACGGTCGCGGCAGAGCCGCGCCACCCTTGCCGCGATCGGCGCGTACGTGCCGATCGCGATGGCATATCCCTGTGCCGCTGCCGGAGCGGCTTTCCAAACCGCTCTGCTCAAAGCTGTCCGGCGCTGAAGTCGTAATCGAGCGACTGCCCGGGCTGCTGGACGAAGTTGCCCTGCAGATAATCCACGCCGGCGGCGCACAATGCCACTGCGCTGCCGGCATCCTCGACCCGCGGCGCGATCACCCGGCGACCGGCGGCATGGGCACGCGCCACCAGGTCGGCCACGCCGTCATCGCGCGCCAGCTCGGGCGCCAGCTTGACGTAGTCGAGCGGCAGCTGTTCCAGCAGACCCGACATGATCGCTTCGCGGCCGACCCCGGACAGCGCCAGGCCGACGCCGATGTCATGCAGCGCCAGCGCCAGATCGATCAGCGTGCGTTGCTGGTCGCGTGCCTCCTCGCAGCGGAACTCGAGCACCAGCCGGCCGGGTGGCAGGCGCGCATCGCGCACGCTCTGACGCAGCCATTCGGCGCGTGTGTTGTCGCTGGCTGTCGCCAGCGCCTGGCTGGCGAACAGGCGCACCGGCTGACCCATGCGCTCGCGCGCAGCCAGCGTGGCCAGGCAGCGTCCGAGCACCCAGCGGTCGAGCTCGCCGATCAGTCCGCTGCGGATCGCTTCCGGCACCAGCATCGCGGCGGGCACGATCTGGCCTTTCTCGTCACGCAGGCGCAGCAGCGCCTGGTACTGCGCCTCGGCCGGACCGGCGCTGACCGGCGCCAGCGGCTGATAGACCAGATACAGGCCATCGCCATCCAGTCCGCTGCGCAACTGCTGGCCGAGCGTGCGATTGCCGGCCAGTTGGGCGTAACGACCGACGCCGCCCTCGCGACGCCCGCCTTCGAGCGCGCGCTCGGCAGCGGCCAGCAGCGCGCCGGCATCGGTGAGGCCGCAGGCCAGCCCGCAGGCGCCGCCGGCCAGACTCAGCGCCAGCGCATGGCCGCCGAAGCGCTCGTGGCCGATGCGTGCGGCGAGCGTCTGCGCGAAAGCCGCCAGCGGCTCCTCGTCGCGTTCGGGCGCCAGCAGCAGCAATCCGGCGTCGCCGAAGCGCGCCACCAGTTCGTGCGCCTCGACCTGGCCGGCGACCCAGCTGCCGACCTGCGCGATCAGGGCGTCGTAGGCGGTCATGCCGATGCGCTCGCGCAGCGCGCGGGCATCGTTGACCTCGAGCAGCAGCAGGCCGCCGTGCAGGCGCGCACTGGCACCGGTCGCCAGCCGTTCCTGCAGCCGGTCGAGCAGTTCGGTGCGCTCGACCAGGCCGCTGGCCTGCGGCGCGGGCCGCGCTGCGCCGCGGCGCTTGGCGGCCAGGCGCGCGCGGCGGACGCGATTGGCCACCGCGGCGATCAGGTGCTTGGGCCGCACCGGCTTGGCGATGAAATCGTCGCCGCCGGCATCCAGCGCGGCGAACTGGCGTTCGTCGTCGGGATCGCCGGACAGGAACACGATCGGCGTGGTCACGAACGCGTCGCGCTCGCGGATCAGCGCGGTGAGTTCGAGGCCGTCGGCCCCCGGCATGTTGAGGTCCATCAGGATCAGATCGGGCTTGAAGCGCTCCAGCTCGTCCAGCGCGGCCAGCGGCTCGGTGACCATGCGCGCCAGCATCCCGGCCTTGCGCAGGACCGACTCGGCGAACAGCGCCTGCGATTCGTCGTCCTCGATGATCAGAACCCGATAGGGCTCCTCGGCATCGCCCTTGAGCAGCTCGTCGACCAGCGCCAGCGCCTGGGTCAGTCCGCCGGCGGTGCTGACGCAGTGATCCGCGCCGGCGCGCAGCGCGCGCAGGCGCGCGGCCAGCTCGTCGTGCTCGAGCAGCGCCAGCACGCTGAAGCGCTGGGCGTGCCCGCGCAGCTCGCGCAGCTCGCCGGCGAGGGCCTCCAGCGTGGCGTGCTGACTGGACGCCACCACCAGCAGCATCGGCAGCTGCTCCGCCAGCGCCTCGATGGCCGCCTCGGCATCAGGCAACGACTGCACCACGCAGCCGCGCGCCTGCAGGCGCTCGCGCAACGCCGCGGCGTGGGCATCGCCGGCAGCCAGCAATGCCACGCGCGGACCGGCGGTCTGCGCGGCCGCCGCGGCAGGTTGCGCGGCGGCGATCGACGCCGACGCCGGCCCATCGGCGGCAACGACAGCGGGTTCGGCGCGATCCTCGGCGGCAGCGGGCGCATCCTCGAGACCCAGCGTGCGCCAGTAGCCCGGCGGCGGCACGTCCATGCGCGCATAGCCGTCCGCGGGTGCCGCCGTGGCGGCGCTGCGCAGTTGCAGCCGGCGCCCGGCGACTTGCGCCGGCGCCGCGGCAGCGATCAGTTCGGCGTCCTCGATCTGCTCGCGCAGGGCATCGAGTTGCGGCTCCAGCACCGCGTTGGCGGCGGCATCGGGCAGCTGGCCGGCGCCGGCATAGGGCGCCAGCGCCGCCTCCAGCGCGGCCAGCGGGGTGCCGATCTCGAGCAATCCGTAGCGGCCCGCAGCGTCGGCCAGGGTGGCGAACTCGCGCTGCAGCAGGATCAGTGCGTTGATGTCCCAGCCGTCGCGACACTGGCGCCGGGCGCGCCGCAGCAGGGTGCGCAGGCGTTGCGGCAGATGCCGCAGGAACGCCGTGCGCAGCTCCTCGCCGTGGCCCTGATCCTCGCGCGACATCACGCATCCCTCCATGATTCGACTATATCGCAAGCATCCGCGCCGGCTGGCGCGTGCGTCTCAGAACGGTTTGACCACCACCAGCAGCACGATCAGGACCAGCAGGATCGACGGAATCTCGTTGAACCAGCGCAGGCGCCGACTGCTCCAGTCGCAGGCGTCGCGCGCGAAGCGGTTCTTCAGCCGCCACAGCCAGACGTGATAGCCGATCAGCAGCGCGACCAGGCCCAGCTTGGCGTGGAACCAGCCGCCCGTCAGCAGGTAGGCCGGCTGGTGCGCCATCCACCAGCCGGTCAGCACCAGCCCGAACAACACCGCCAGCGCGCCGCCGATGTGGGTCATGATCATCAGCTTGCGTTCCATCACCTTCAGGCGCTCGCGCACCACCGGCTCGCTGGCCTCGGCGTGATAGACGAACAGTCGCGGCAGGTAGAACAGGCCGGCGAACCAGGTGACCACGAAGATGATGTGAAAAGCTTTCAGCCAGAGCATCGCCCGACCTCGCGCAAAGCGCCGAGTATAGACTTGCGACGCGGTTCCTTGACGCTGTCGCGCGGGTGCCCCTATAAGCGACGACCCTCGCCCGCCGATGCCGCGCATGCCGTCGCCCCGTTACGAAGTCCGCGCCCTGAATCCCGCGGTCCTGCGCTGGCGGCGCGTCCTGCCCGGACTGGCCTGGGCGCTCGGGATGATCGCCGCCGCGACACTGACCTGGGCGCTGACGCGTCCGCCGGCCGACCTGGCCGCGCGCGCGGCGCGCGCCGAGGCACTGCGCCGCGACAACGCCGAGCTGAAGCAGCAGTTGGCCGTACTGACCCGCTCGCGGCAGGTCACCCGCATCGCCACCGACGCGCTGCGCCGCTCGCTGGCCGATCGCGACGAGGAGATCGCCGGCCTGCGCGCCGACCTGGCCCTCTACACCCGGCTGACCGGCGCCAGCGCGCAGCGCGCGGGTCTGACGGTGCAGGATCTCCGGGTGCGGCCGATCCACGGCGCGCGCGCCTACGCCGTCACCATCACCCTGACCCAGAACGCCCGGCGCGGCGAAACCAGCCAGGGCCGCGTCAGTCTCAGCGTCGAGGGCGTGCGCAGCGGGAAGGCGGCGCAGCTGGCGTGGAGCGACCTGGCGCCGCCGCCGGCGCGCGCCGGCCTGCCGTTCGCGTTCAAGTACTTTCAGCAGGTCCAGGGCATGCTGGTGCTGCCGGCCGGCCTGGTGCCCAGCCGGGTGATCGTCAGCGTGCAGCCCGACGGCGGCACGCCGGTCAGCCGCAGCTTCGCCTGGACCGCCGCGCTCGAATCCCGGGAGTGACTCATGTTCAAGAGCAGCCGCAAGTCCGTCACCGCTGGCGCCGATACCAGCCTGATCGCCGCCGGCACCACCCTGCGCGGCGACGTGCGCTTCAGCGGCGCCCTGCACGTCAGCGGCTGCATCGAGGGCTGCGTGCAGGCCGAGCCGGGCAGCGGCGCGGTGTTCACGCTCAGCGAGCAGGGCCGGGTGACCGGTGAGGTGCGCGTGCCGCATGCGGTGATCGATGGCGAGGTGCGCGGTGACATCCACGCCGGCGAACGCCTGGAACTGGCCGCCGGCGCGCGGGTGGACGGCGACGTGCACTACCGGCTGCTGGAAATGGCCGCCGGCGCGCGCGTCAACGGCCGCATGGTGCACACTGACGAGGCTCCGCGGCAGCTGGCGGCGCCGGCCGCGGACGCCGATCCGGCTTGAAAGCGCGGCGAACGCCACGATGATGGATGCCATGACCGATCCTGTCGCCCCCGATTACCGCGCGGCTGCCGCTGCGCTGCTGTTCACCGCGGCGGCGGCGGCCAAGGTGCGCGAGCTGATCGACGAAGAGGGCAACCCGGCCCTGAAGCTGCGCGTGTACATCTCCGGCGGCGGCTGCTCGGGCTTTCAATACGGTTTCACCTTCGACGAGTCGCGCGCCGAGGACGACCTCGCGCTGGAGCGCGACGGCGTCACCCTGCTGGTCGATCCGCTGTCGCTGCAGTATCTCGAAGGCGCCGAGGTCGACTACCGCGAATCGCTGTCGGGCGCGCAGTTCGTGATCCGCAACCCCAATGCCCGCACCACCTGCGGCTGCGGGTCGTCGTTTTCGGTCTGAGCCGATGGACGCCGGCGTGCGGACTCGCCGCAACGCCTACGCGGCGCTGGCCCTGGACCGCGCCGTCGCGCGCCGCGACGATGACCGCTGGCTGCACGATGCCGAGCGGGACCCCGGCGCGGGACACCTGATTCTCGATCCGGCCGGCTGCGTGCTGGCCACGGCCGACGGCAGCGCGCCCTGCTGGCTGCCCGCCGCGGCGCTGGACGCCACCCCGGCGCCAGCGACCTTCCTCGGCATCGCCGCCGGTCGCCCCTATTTCGCCCACACGCTCGATCACGCCGCGGCGCAGGCACTCGCCAGCGCGCACGGCGCGCAGGCGCAGGGGCTGCGCGATGCCGGCATGCGCTTCGACGCCTTCAGCGCCGGGCTGTTCGCCTACGCACGGGCGCTGAGCCACTGGCAGGCGGTGACACGCCACTGCAGCGCCTGCGGCGCGCCATTGACGCTGCGCGCGGCCGGCCATCGCGCCGAATGCGGCAACCCCGCCTGCGCGCGCCCGTACTTTCCGCGCACCGACCCGGCGGTGATCGTCAGCGTCGAGCACGCGGATGCCTGCCTGCTGGGTCGCAAGCCGGACTGGCCGGCGGGACGCTTCTCCACCCTCGCCGGCTTCGTCGAGGCGGGCGAATCGCTGGAAGACGCGGTGCGCCGCGAGATCGCCGAGGAGGCCGGGGTCGAGGTGATCGCCTGCGACTACCACTCCTCGCAGCCGTGGCCGTTCCCGGCCTCGCTGATGCTCGGCTTCAGCGCCCGCGCCGCGGATCGCCGCATCACGCTGGGCGACGGCGAGCTGGCCGAGGCGCGCTGGTTCACCGCAAACCAGATCAGCACCGGACTGGCGGACGGCAGCCTCGTGCTGTCGCCACCGTTGTCGGTGGCCTACCGGCTGATCGAGGACTGGCTGCAACGCAGCGCCGGACTGGCGCTGGATGCGCTGGTCGCGCGCGCGCCGCGCTGAAGCGTGGCTACAATCGGCATCAGTCCGGTTGTGGAGGCCGCATGGCCCTGAAACTGCTCGCCATCCTGATCGCCCTGGGGCTGATCGCCGCGCTGCCGCAACTGGCACGCTACCGCCACTTCGGCCTGCTGCGCGGCTGGTTCGGCGCACTGGCCGGCAATGCGGCCGGACTGGCGCTGGCGCTGGCGGTGCCGGTCCTGATCGCCGCGGCGCTGGCGTGGTGGCTGCACGGCGTGCTGCTGGGCGTGCTCGGACTGGCGTTCGCGGTCGTGGTGCTGGTGTTCGGCTTCGGTCCATGCGAACTCGAGACCGACATCGACGCGGTGCTGAAGGCACCGGATGCGCAGCGCCGCAGCGCCGCGGCGCAGGCGCTCAATCCCGAAGAGCGCGGCGAGCCGCTGGCCTGGAACGCCGCGGCGCTGGTCGGCGCCACCGCGATCGCGGCGCTGCGCCGGCGCTTCAGCGTGCTGTTCTGGTTTTTCCTGCTGGGCCCGGCCGGCGCGGTGCTGTACCGGATGACGCGGCTGGTGGCCGGCAACGATGGCGCCGCGGCCGGACTGGATGCCGCGGCGCGCGCACGCGCGGCGCGGGTGGCCGACATCCTCGACTGGCTGCCGGCGCACCTGATGGTGCTGGCGATGGCGCTGGCCGCCGACTTCGACGCCGTGCTCCGCGCCTGGCGCGCCTGGCACGCCACGCCCGGGCGTACCGCGCTCGATCCCGGCTTCCTCGAATCCATCGCCCAGGCCGGCGTCAACGCCGACGTCGAGGCCGGCGACGGCTATGCCGAGGACACCGCCGACGTGCTCGGCGAGCTGACCGATCTCAGCCACCTGCTGGGCCGCGTGCTGGTGGTGTGGCTGGCGCTGGCGGCGCTGGTGGTGCTGGGCGGCTGGTTTGCTTGAGGACTCCGGACCCGGGACCCGGGACCCGGGACCCGGGAAACAGCTTGTCATCCCGAGCGCAGCGAGGGATCTTTCGGGCAGCGGACAACCGATTGGCAAGTCGCGTGCGTCGCGCCGCATGCATTGAGTCGGATACTCCGTTCGCCCTGAGCGTAGCGCCGCTGGCGCGAAGTCGAAGGGACGTCAGGATCAACCATGCGCACCAGCCACAAAGGCATGCAAGCCTGACCCTCCACGATACGAAAGCACGTGCGCTTCATTGTTTGATCTTCAGCCTCTTCCCAAGTCCCGAGTCCCGGCCCTCACGCCCACCCGCCGCGCAGGTCGCGCACGGCGTGCTCCAGGGCCGGCAGCGTCGCCTGCGACGGCGGCAGCGGCGCGCCGGCGGCGAGGCCGATGCGTGACCAGAAGCGCCGCGGCAGGCGCGCGCGCCCGAGTGCCGAATCGCGGCGGCTGAACACGCTGCCCCACAGACCGCGCAGCGCCAGCGGCACCACCGGCACCGGCTGCCGCGCGAGGATCTTCTCGACCCCGGGCCGGAACGGCGCGATCGCACCGTCGCGGGTCAGGCCACCCTCGGGAAAGATGCACACCAGCTCGCCCGCGGCGAGCGCGGCATCCACCGCCGCGAAGGCACGCGCGAGCAGACCGGGATCCTCCCTCATGCCGGCGATCGGAATCGCGCGCGCGGCGCGGAACACGAAGCGCAGCAGCGGAATGCGGAAGATCCGGTAGTCCATCACGAAGCGGATCGGGCGCCGCACGCTGGCCATCAGGATCAGCGCGTCCATGTAGCTGACGTGGTTGCACACCAGCAGTGCCGGGCCTTCGGCGGGAATGCGCTCAAGTCCTGCGAGCCGCACGCGGTAGAGCGTGTGCACCAGGATCCAGGTGATGAAACGCATCACGTATTCGGGCGACAGCACGAAGATGCAGGCCGCGACCGCGGCGTTGATCAGCGCCACGAACAGGAACAGCTGCGGCACGCTCAGCCCCAGCCGCAGCAGGCCCAGCGCCAGCACCGCGGCCAGCACCAGGAACAGCGCGTTGACCACGTTGTTGCCGGCGATGATGCGCGACAGTTCCTGCGGCGCGGCGCGCGCCTGCACCTGGGCGAACAGCGGCACGATGTAGAGGCCGGCGGACAGGCCGATCAGGGTCAGGTCCAGCGCGACGTGGGCATTGCCGGCGGCGCGCAGCCAGTGCCAGGCGTCCAGGCCCGCGACCGCCGGCGCTCCCGGTCGCGCGAAGTAGAGATCGACGCCGAACGCGGTCAGCCCGATCGCGCCCAGCGGCACCAGGCCGATCTCCACCTTGTGCCCCGACAACCGCTCGCACCACAGCGAGCCGATGCCGACGCCGATCGAGAACAGGGCCAGCGCGAGGATCGCCACCGACGCGCTGCCGCCGAGATTCTGCGTGGTGTAGTTGGGCAGCTGCGCGGTGAACACGCCGCCGATGAACCAGAACCAGGAGATGCCCAGCACCGCGTGCAGGATGCCGCGATCGCGCGCCAGCAGGCGCAGCACGGCGCGGGTTTCGCTGACTGGATTCCAGTTGAACGGGAGTCCCGGCGCCGCCGGCCGCAGCGCGGGAATCGCGAAGCTGGCGGCCAGGCCGAGCAGCGCCACCGCCAGAACGAGGACACTGGCCGCGACGATGCCCGGCGTGCCGCCGAGATCCATCGCCGCGCCGCCGGCGATCATGCCGATCAGGATCGCCAGCGAGGTGCCGGACTCGACCAGACCGTTGCCGCCGATCAGTTCCTCGGGACGCAGCACCTGCGGCAGGATCGAGTACTTGATCGGACCGAACAGCGTCGACAGCAGCCCCATCAGAAACAGCACCGTCAACAGCAGCGCCGGGCTGCGCTGCCAGAGACCCAGCACCGCCAGCGCCATCGCCGCGATCTCGATCAGCTTGATCGCGCGGATCATGCGCGCCTTGTCCACGCGCTCGGCCAGCTGCCCGGCACTGGCCGAGAACAGGAAGAACGGCAGGATGAACAGCGCCGGCGCGAGGTTGGAATAGAACGACACCGCCCCGCTGCCCAGCCCCAGCTGGAAGCCGATCAGGATCACCGTCGCCTGGCGAAACGCGTTGTCGTTGAAGGCGGCCAGCGCCTGGGTCGCGAAGTAGGGCGCGAACCGGCGCGTGCGCAGCAGATGAAACTGGCTCATGGCCACCTCCGGCGGCGAGCCTGGCGTGGTGTCCCGGAAATACGCATCGATCATTCCCGCGTCTTTCGGCGCGATGCGGCGTGGCGCCTGGTCTCGCAGCGAAATCCGCCTGCAATCGCCGGCGCATTCTTCCGCGACGCCACACTAGTGTGCTGTCCCACAAATAATCTTGCGAATTCGCCGCGTCTTTTCGCGTCTGGCGTTGTTGCAGCTCCTCGCCATAGTCCCACTATGACTCGTCGCCGCGCCTAGCCAGCCGCAAAAATCCGCTGGCGACTTCATCAAGTTACTTGCGGGACAGCACACTAGCAGCATCGCCGCAGGCCTCCGCGGGCCGGTCGCGGACCGTGGCGCCGCGCGCGGCAGCGCTGCTTATACTGCCCATACGGGCGCGCACCCACGCACCGGGAGCAGGCGATGACGCACATGCGTTCGATCCGCCGCAGCACCGCATGGCTGTTGTTCCTGTTCGGCGTCGCGCCGGTGTTGCTGCTGGCGGGCGTGGTCGCGGTCTGGTTCGCGCGCGATGCAATCAGCCAGGCGCGCATCTCCCTGCAGACCACCGCGGTCGCTGCCGACCAGGCGCTGGATGCCTACCTCGACGCACACCGCGATGCCCTGATGCTGCTGGCACGTTCGCCGGCGGTGCGCGCGAGTCCGACCGAGGCGACGCTGCGCCCGCGCCTGGACAGCTTGCGCGAACGCCATCCGGGATTCGTCACCGCCTTCTATGCCGGCGACGACGGCGCGGTGGTGTCCGCGTCGCCCGCGGTCAACGCCGCCGGCGTCGCCGGCTACTGGCATGGCATCAACGTCGGCGACCGCGCCTATTTCCGTGCGACCCTGGCGCGGCGCGCACCCTACGTGTCGGGCATCTTCAAGGGTCGCGGCTACGGCCAGGACCAGCTGATCGCGATCGGCGTGCCGGTCTTCGATCCGCAGGACCGCCTGCGCGGCGTGCTCGCCGGCGGACTCAATCTCGGCCTGCTCGGCGACGACATCCGTCAGCTGACCCGCCGCAACGGCATGGGCCTGGTGATCGTCGACGGTGCCGGCAAGGTGGTCTACGCCAGCCCGGAGTTCAAGCTGCGACAGGGTCAGGCTGCCGCGCGCTGGCCGCTGCTCGCCGCGACACTGGCGCAAGCGCCGGGTCGGGTGGTGGACGTCGATCCGACGCTGGAGGGTGTGCGCCTGGCGATGCAGCTGCCGACGCATCCGGAGCCCGGCTGGCGGCTGGTCGCGATCGGCCAGCCCGACCTCGTCACCGAAGGACTGCTGGCCAGCGCCGGCCTGCTGTTGCTGCTGGTGGGGCTGGTACTGCTGGCGCTGGCGGTGGTGGTTCCGTTCGGGGTGGGCCGGCTGAGCCGACCGGTGCACGCGCTGGCCGACGAGCTCAGCCATTTCGATCCCGGGCGCGAGAGCGACACGCCCGCGGCGGCCGTGCCCGAACTGCCGCTGGAACTGCGCCCGATCCTGGACAGCTACCTCGGGATGGTCACGCGCCTGCGCGAACTCTACGCACAGCGCAGCCAGCTGCTGGCCGAGCGCGAGCATGAGGTCGAGCGGCGCACGCGGGAACTGCGACGCGCCGTCGATGCACTGCGCGATGCCTCGCTGACCGATGCGCTGACCGGCCTGGCCAACTACCGCGCCTATCGCGAACGGCTGGATACGCTGTGGGCCGAGGCGCGCATCGCCGAGAGTGCCATCGGGGCGCTGACCATCGATATCGACCACTTCAAGGGCTACAACGACCGCTACGGCCATCCCGCCGGCGATGCCTGCCTGCGCGCGGTCGCCAGCTGTCTGCGCGCGACGCTGGGCGATGCGCCGCAGTTGCTGGCGCGCAACGGCGGCGAAGAGTTCATCGCGCTGTTCATGCCCGCCGAGCGGCGACACATCCTCGATCTGGCCGAACAGCTGCGTCAGGCCGTGCGCGCACTGGCGATCGAACACGCGAACAGTCCCGCAGGCGTCGTCACCCTCAGCGTCGGCGTCAGCGTGCTGGTGGCGCGCGGCCAGCTGTATGCCGATGCGCTGGTGCGCGCGGCCGATCTTGCGCTCTACCGCGCCAAACGCGAGGGTCGCGACCGCGTGATGGAACTCTCGCCGGTGGTTCTGCAGCGCAGCGCGGACGCACCGCCGGCATGATGCGCCGCGCTCAGCGCGGCGCCAGCGCGCGGTAGCCGATGTCGCGCCGATAAAAGCCGCCCGCGAAGTGGATCGCGCGCGCGACGGCATAGGCGCGCTCGCGCGCCTGGGCGAAGTCGGCACCCAGCGCGCAGGCGGTCAGCACGCGCCCGCCGGCACTGACCACGCGGCCGTCGGCGGCGAAACGGGTGCCGGAGTGGAATACCTTGGCGTCGGTGCCGAAATCGCCGTCGAGTCCGTCGATCACATCGCCGCCGCGCGCGGCACCGGGATAGCCCGCCGCCGCCATCACCACGCCGACCGCGGGTCGCGGGTCCCAGCGCGCCTCGGCATGTTCGAGCCGGCCGTCCAGCGCGGCCTCGATCAGCTCGACCAGATCCGACTGCAGGCGCAGCAGGATCGGCTGCGTCTCGGGGTCGCCCAGGCGCACGTTGAACTCCAGCACCTTGGGCACGCCGTCACGACCGATCATCAGCCCGGCATAGAGAAAGCCCAGGAACGGCGCACCCTCGGCAGCCATGCCGGCCAGCGTCGGACGGATCACTTCGTCGAGCACGCGCTGCTCGATCGCCGGCGTCACCACCGGCGCCGGCGAGTACGCGCCCATGCCGCCGGTATTGGGCCCGAGGTCGCCCTCGTCGCGGCGCTTGTGATCCTGGCTGGTCGCCAGCGGCAGCGCGCGGGTGCCGTCGCAGAGCACGATGTAGCTGGCCTCCTCGCCCTCGAGAAACTCCTCGATCACCACCCGTGCCGAAGCTGCGCCCAGCGCGTGCGCGCCGAGCATGTCGTGCAGCGCCTGTTCGGCGTCGCCCAGGGTCAGCGCGACGACGACGCCCTTGCCCGCCGCCAGCCCGTCGGCCTTGATCACGATCGGCGCGCCATGCTGGCGCACATAGGCCAGCGCCGGCGCAAGCTCGGCAAAGACCGCGTAGCGCGCGGTCGGGATGTTGTGCCGGGCGAGGAATTCCTTGGCGAAGGCCTTGGAGCTCTCCAGCTGCGCGGCGATCCGGCGCGGGCCGAAGCAGCGCAGCCCGGCGCCGCGGAAGCGATCGACCACGCCCAGCGCCAGCGGCGCCTCGGGGCCGACCACGGTCAGCGCCACGCCCTCGGTCAGCGCCAGCCGCAACAAGCCGTCGATGTCGGTGACCGCGACCGCGGCGTTGCGCACCCCCGGTTCGCGCGCGGTGCCGGGATTGCCGGGTGCGACGATCACCTCGCCGACCCGCAGCGAGCGCTTGATTCGCCACGCCAGCGCGTGCTCGCGTCCGCCGGAACCGATCACCAGCACCTTCATGCCATGCTCCCTCACCGCCCTTCGTCGCGGGGCAGGCATTGTAGCGACGCGGTACGACACTCCGAGCCGCCGACACCCCGGCGGCGGCGACGGACGCTGCGACCGTTGCATTTATTCACACTATTTACTCAAATGCGTCATTACGCTCGAAGACTCCACGGGTCGCGGCGTCGGAAGAGGTTGCAGCCATGCAGAAGCGCCATCTGGGACGGCAAGGCCTGGAAGTCTCCGCACTCGGCCTCGGCTGCATGGGCATGAGCGACTTCTACGCCGGTCGCGACGAGCGCGAGGCCGAGGCCACGCTGCAGCGCGCGCTGGAGCTCGGCGTGACCTTCTTCGACACCGCCGACATGTACGGCCCGCATACCAACGAGCGGCTGCTCGGCCGCGTGTTGCGCGACCACCGCGACGGCGTGGTCATCGCCACCAAGTTCGGCATCCTGCGCGATCCCGCCGATCCCTCGCTGCGCGGCTTCAACGGCCGCCCGGAGTACGTGCGCGCGGCCTGCGAGGGCAGCCTGCAGCGACTCGGCATCGACAGCATCGACCTCTACTACCAGCACCGTGTCGACCCGGCGGTGCCGATCGAGGACACCGTCGGCGCCATGGCCGACCTGGTGCACGCCGGCAAGGTGCGCCATCTCGGCCTGTCCGAAGCGTCCGCGGACACGCTGGCGCGTGCCTGCGCGGTGCACCCGATCAGCGCCCTGCAGAGCGAATACTCGCTGTGGACACGCGATCCCGAGGACGACGTGCTGGCGGCCTGCCGCCGCCTGGGCGTCGGATTCGTCGCCTACAGCCCGCTGGGTCGCGGTTTTCTCACCGGCGCCTTCAGCAGTCCGGACGATTTCGCCGCGGACGACTATCGCCGCCACAGCCCGCGCTTCCAGGGCGACAATTTCAAGCGCAACCTGCAACTGGTGGCACAGGTGCGGCGACTGGCCGCCGCCAGGGGCTGCACACCCGGCCAGCTGGCGCTGGCCTGGGTACTGGCGCAGGGTGCGGACATCGTGCCGATCCCCGGCACCAAGCGCCGGGGTTATCTCGAGGACAATCTCGGCGCGCTGGACGTGCGTCTCGATAGCGGCGAGCTGGCCGCGCTGGACGCGGTCTTCCCGCGCGATGCCGCGGCGGGCCTGCGCTATCCGGCCGCGATGATGGGAGCCGTCAACCGCTGAGACCGGCGGCGTCGCAGACTGTTTCGTTCGCGGGCGCCGATGCGGGTCCGTCACTCCGATCGCACGCAGAGGGCATCATGCAGGCGAGTCCGGCACGACCCGAAGCTGTCCTGGCCGGCGACCGCGGCGCGGCGCGCATGGGCCTGCTCGCGCTGCTGGCCGCCCTGCTGCTGATTGCGGTCGTGGCGCTTTCCTTCTTCGAACTGCTGCGCCAGACGCGCGGCCAGTCGCTGCTGCCGGAGCTGGTGCTGGCCGGGCTGGCGGTGCTGCTGGGCGCCCTGGTACTGGCGCTGTTGCGCCTGCACCGGCGGCAGCTCGCGCTGGGGCTGGCGCTGACCCGCGACCGCGAGCGGCTGCAGGCGGCGCAGCGCATCGCCGAGGTCGGCTGGTGGGAATACGACGTCGCCGTCGATCGCCTGGTGTGGTCACCGGAGCTGTTTCGCATCTTCGGGATCGCGCCCGCCGATTTTGGCGGGCATGCCGGCGATTTCGTCGAACGCGTGCATCCCGATGACCGCGAGCGCATGCAGGCGCACGTGCAGGGCGTGCTGCAGGGCCGGGCGCTGCCGCCGGCGACCTACCGCATCCTGCGGCCCGATGGCAGCGTGCGCCAGCTGGAACACCGCGCCGAGGAACGCGACGAACGCGGCCGCCGCCTGCTGCTGGGCACCGCGCGCGACGTCACCGAACTGACCGCGGCGCGGGCGCGCCTGCAGGACACCGAGCGCCAGTACCGCTATCTGTTCGACCAGAGCCCGGCGCCGCTGGCGGTGTATGACCTTGACGAGCTGCGCGTGCTGGCGGTCAACGAGGCGATGGCGACCCAGTTCGGGTATCCGCGCGTGCGCCTGCTCGGCATGGACGCCGCCAGTCTGCTGCAAGCGGGGGAGGAACAGCGCCTGCGCCGCCATCTGGCGCAGCTGCCGCCGGGCCAGACCGATGCCGGCGTGTTCCATTTCCGCGCCGCCGGCGACCGCCGCCTCGATTGCCAGGTGTACGGCCAGCCGATCCTGTTCGACGGCCGGCACGCGCGCCTGGTGATGCTGCTCGACGTCACCCAGAGCCTGCGCATCCAGGCCGAATTGCTGGCCAGCGAGAAGCGCTTCGCGGCGGTCGCGCAAGTCAGCAACGACGCCATCTGGGACTACAACGTGCGCAGCGGTCAGGTGTGGTGGAGCGACAGCCACATCGCCATGCTCGGCTACCAGCCGGACCACGATCCGCACGCGATTGACGACTGGTTCGGGCGCATCCATCCCGACGATCGCGCGCGCGTGCGCACCGGCTTCCGCCAGGCACTGGCCGGCCCTGCCGGCGACTGGCAGGACCACTACCGCTATATGCGCAAGGACGGCGGTTACGCCGCGGTGCTGGATCGCGCCACCATCATGCGTGATGCCGACGGGCACGCGGTGCGCGTGGTCGGCGGCATGGTCGACCAGACCCGCGACATCGAGGTGCAGCAGGCGCTGGAACAGCGCGAGCGCGGCTACCGCGAACTGCTGCTGCAACTGCCGCTGCCGCTGCTGGTGCTGCAGGATGGCCGGGTGACCTTCGCCAATGCCGCCGCGCGGCGCAAGCTCGGCGGCACCGACGCGGCGGTGCTGGAAGGCGTGGCGGCGCCACTGCTGTTCGACAACGCCACCGCCGCGGCCTGCGAACGACCCGACGACGGTCTCAGCTCGATCAGCGGCAGCGTGCGCACGCTCGACGGCCGCCGCTTCGAGGCGATGCTGACCGTGGCCGCCTACCAGAGCGGCAGCGGCGGCGGCGTGCAGCTGCTGGTGCGCGATCTCGAGGAGGAGCGCCGTGCCGAGAGCGAACGCATCGAGCGCGAGTCGTTCTTCCGGCTGTCCGCCGACGGCTTCTGCATTCTCGACGGCGGGCTTTGCATCCGTCAGGCCAACGCGGCGCTGGCGCAACAGCTCGAATCCACGGCCGAGGCGCTGGGCGGCCGCGCGCTGCAGGAGTTCGTCGCCGCGCAGGCCTTCGCCGACATCCGCGCGACGCTGCAGGGCCTGGCGATCGGCGCCACCCTGATCGGTCGCGAATGCGCCAGTGCCAATGGCAGCCGCTGGCTGGAGTGGAGCTTCGCGCGGGCACGCGCTGATGCCTGGTTCGCGGTGGTGCGCGACATCAGCCGCCAGCACCGCGCCGAGGCCCAGGCGCGATTGCTGCAGCGTGCAGCCGAGGCGGCGCAGAACGGCATCCTGATCGTCGATGCGCAGCAGTCGGACCTGCCACTGGTCTATGCCAACCCCGCGTTCAGCGCCATCACCGGCTATGCGCTGGACGACGCGCTCGGCCGCAACTGCCGGTTCCTGCACGGCAGCGACCGCGACCAGCCGGGGCTTGCCGCGCTGCGCGCAGCGCTGGCCGAGGGTCGCGAGGTCAGCGTGGTGTTGCGCAACTACCGCCGCGACGGCAGCCTGTTCTGGAACGAGCTGCTGGTGGCGCCGGTGCGCGATGAGGAAGGTCTGTTGACCCACTTCGTCGGCGTGCAGCAAGACATCACCGAGGCGCGCCGCAACGAGGAGCGCCTGGCGTTCCAGGCGCTGCACGACGAGCTGACCGGACTGCCCAACCGCCGCGCCCTGCTGGCGCGCCTGCGCGCGCTGCCGGAGACCATGGGCATCGCGCTGCTGCTGATCGACATCGACCAGTTCAAGCTGATCAACGACACCCTGGGCCATGCCTTCGGCGACGATGTCCTGCGCGCCCTGGCGCTGCGACTGCGCGGAGCCCTGCCGGGCGAGTCGCTGCTGGCGCGCTTCGGCGGAGACGAGTTCGTGGTCACGGTGCCTCGCGATCAGCAGGCCTCGGTGCAGCAGGCGCTGGATGCGGTGCTGGCGGCGGTGCGCGAGCCGCTGGACGTGCGCGGCATGGTCCAGCACCTGACGCCCAGCATCGGCGTGGCGCTGGCACCCGAGCACGCTCACGACGCCGAGACCCTGGTGCGCAATGCCGACGCCGCGATGTACGAGGCCAAGAAGCAGGGTCGCAACGCGATCGTGTTCTACTCCGCGCCGATGCACGCCGCGGTGCGCTCGCGACTCGATGCCGTCTCGCGCCTGCGCAATGCCGATCTCGGCAGCGAATTGGCGCTGCACTACCAGACCATGCACGACGGTCGCAACGGCGACCTGATCGGCGTCGAGCTGCTGCTGCGCTGGCCGCGCGGCCCGGAAGAGCTGCGCAATCCCGAAGCGCTGATCCCGGTACTGGAGGAGACCGGGCTGATCCTGCCGGTCGGCCGCTGGGTGATCGACCAGGCCTGCCGCCGCCAGCGCATGCTGCAGGGCATGGGCCCGCGCGGCTGCCGCGTGGCGATCAACGTGTCGGCACTGCAGATCATGCACGGCACGCTGGTCGAAGATGTGCAGGCGGCGCTGGCCGCGCATGACGCCAAGCCGGGGCTGCTCGAGCTGGAGCTGACCGAGAGCGCGCTGATGGCCGATCCGCGCCGCGCCGAACAGATCATGTGGCACCTGAAACGCATGGGCGTCAGCCTGGCGATCGACGACTTCGGCACCGGCTATTCCAGCCTCGCCTATCTCAAGCGCCTGCCGGTGGACCGGTTGAAGATCGACCGCACCTTCGTGCGCGACGTGCTGACCGATGCCGATGACGCGCTGATCTGCGGCTCGATCATCGCGCTGGCGCACAACCTGGGCCTGGAGGTGGTCGCCGAGGGCGTCGAGACGCTGGCGCAGCGCCAGTGGCTGAGCACGCGCAACTGCGACGCCATGCAGGGTTACCTGTTCACGCGACCACAGGCGTTCGCCGACGCCGTGGCGTAGGGGCCGCTCCCGCCGCGATCACCGCAGCGTTCAGTCGCCGGGCTCGGGATCGGGATCGGCCCCGGTCGCGGGCAGACCCGCGTCGCCCAGCAGGGCCCGGCTCTCCTCCGGCAGCAGCGACTCGACCTCGCGCAGCTTGCGTTCGATGACGCGCGTGCGCACGCCGGTGGCCTCGATCTGGCCGCTGGCCTCGTCGAGCTTCTTCTTCACCTTGTCGAGCACGCCGCCGAACTTGCCGAATTCGGTCTTGACCGCGCCCAGCAACTGCCAGACCTCGCCCGAGCGCTGCTGGATCGCCAGCGTACGAAAGCCCATCTGCAGGCTGTTGAGCAACGCGTTGAGGGTGGTCGGTCCGGCGACGGTGACGCGGTGCTCGCGCTGCAGCGCCTCGAACAGGCCGGGCCGGCGCAGCGCCTCGGCATACAGGCCCTCGGTGGGCAGGAACAGGATCGCGAAATCGGTGGTGTGCGGCGGCGCGATGTACTTGCCGCGGATCGTGCGCGCCTCGTCGCGCAGGCGCCGTTCGAGCGCCGTCGCCGCCGCGGCAACGCCCTCGGCGTCGGCGCGATCCTGGGCGTCGAGCAGGCGTTCGTAGTCCTCGCGCGGAAACTTGGCGTCGATCGGCAGCCACACCGGTGCGTCGCTGGTGGCGCCGGGCAGGCGGATCGCGAACTCGACGCGATCGCCGCTGCCGGGCACCGGCGCGAAGTTGCCGGCGTACTGCTCCGGCGTCAGCACCTGTTCCAGCAGCATGCCCAGCTGCACCTCGCCGAAGATGCCGCGCGTCTTGACGTTGCCCAGCACGCGCTTGAGGTCGCCGACGCCGGTGGCCAGGCTCTGCATCTCGCCGAGGCCCTTGTAGACCTTCTCCAGCTGGTCGGAAACCTGCCGGAACGACTGCCCCAGCCGCGCCTCGAGCGTGGACTGCAGCTTCTCGTCCACGGTCGCGCGCATCTGCTCGA
>JAJYTG010000086.1 GCA_021793195.1 Pseudomonadota bacterium | reverse complement strand
CCGCTGGGCGCGCACGGCAGCGGCATCGCCACTGCGAGCGCGCTCTGGCTGCAGCTGGGCGCATTCGCGACGTACCTGCGCTGGAGCCGGCATTACCGCGATCTGCATCTGGCCGCGCGGCTGGAGCGGCCCGATCCGCGCGCCATCGGCGCGCTGCTGCGCCTGGGCGTGCCGATGGGCGTCAGCCTGCTGATGGAAGCGGGCCTGTTCGTCGCCGCCGCGCTGCTGATCGCGCGTCTCGGCCAGGACGCCGTCGCCGGTCACCAGATCGCGCTCAACGTCGCCACGATCGCCTTCATGGTGCCGCTGGGTCTGGCGATGGCGATCACCGTGCGGGTCGGCCACGCCGCCGGCCGCGGCGACGCCCGCGGCGTGCGTTATGCCGGCTACTGCGGCATCGCCCTGACCCTGCTGACGCAGAGCGTGTCGACGACGCTGATGCTGACCCTGCCGCACGCGATCGCCGCGCTCTACACCGGCGATGCGCGGGTGATCGCCATGGCCGCGCCGCTGCTGGTCCTGGCCGGGCTGTTCCAGTTCGCCGACGGCATCCAGGTGGCGTCCAACGGCGCCCTGCGCGGACTCAAGGACACGCGGGTGCCGATGCTGATCACCAGTGTCGCCTACTGGGGCATCGGCATGCCGGTCGGCGCGTGGCTGGCCTTCGGCCGCGGCCTCGGCGCGCGCGGCATCTGGATGGGCCTGATCGCCGGGCTGTCGGCGGCGGCGCTGCTGCTGTTCACGCGTTTTGCCCGACTGGCGCGACGGCCGCGCCGGGCATGACCATCTGCGGATGACGACCGCGCCGCGCTCGGTTAGGCTCGCCCGATCCAGGCAGGGGAACGCGACATGGCCGATGGCAGGCGCAACGGATTTCTGGGCTTTCTCGGCGTGCTCTGGCGCGGGCTGGACTTCACCCGCCGGGCGTTCCTGAATCTGGTCTTCTTCGCCATCGTCGCGATCATCGTGATCGCCGCGATGAAGGGCGCGCCCAAGGTGCAGCCCGACAGCGTGCTGGTGCTGCATCCCGAGGGCACCCTGGTCGAACAATACAGCGTCGATCCCGCCTCGCGCGCGCTGGCCGCGCTCTCGGGCAGCACCAGCAAGCAGGTGCAGTTGCGCGACCTGCTGCGGGTGATCGACGTCGCGCGCAGCGACCCGCGCATCAAGATGATCCTGCTCGAGCCGCAGGATCTGTCCGCCGGCGGCTTTGCCGCGCTGCACGAGGTGGGCGCGGCACTGGACCGCTTTCGCGCCAGCGGCAAGAAGGTGATCGTCTGGGCGCCCGATTACGATCAGCTGCAGTACTACCTGGCGGTGCACGCCGACCGCGTGTTGATGGATCCGCAGGGCAGCCTGATGATCACCGGGTTGTCCAGCTACCGCCTGTACTACAAGGATCTGCTCGACAAGCTCGGCGTGGTCGTGCACCTGTTCCGCGTCGGCCAGTTCAAGTCGGCCGCCGAGCCCTACATCCTGGACGGGCCTTCACCCGCCGCGCAGCAAGCCGACGGCTCCTGGCTGGGCGGGCTGTGGAACGAGTGGATTGCCGAGGTCGCCGAGGCGCGGCATCTCGATCCGGCGCTGCTGACGCAGCAGATCGACACCATGCCGCAGCAGGTGGCGGCGGCCCACGGCGACCTCGCGCGCATGGCGCTCAACGAACATCTGGTGGATGGCCTGGTCACGCGTGGCGAACTGGTCGCCGAACTGCGCAAGGACGGCGTGCCGGCGGGCGACAAGGGCCACGGCATCCGCGGCATCGGCTTCACGCCTTACCTGGCCGCGATCAACCGCACCGACGCCGTGCCCAGCGGCGGTCCGGGCGTGGCGGTGGTGGTGGCCGAAGGCGATATCGTCCCCGGGCGCCAGCAGCCCGGCACCATCGGCGGCGATGCCACCGCGCGACTGATCCGCGAGGCACGCGAGAACCCCGACGTCAAGGCCCTGGTGCTGCGCGTGAATTCGCCCGGCGGCGCGGTTTTCCCCGCCGAGCTGATTCGCCGCGAGGTGCAGCTGACGCGCGCGGCGGGCAAGCCGGTGATCGTGTCGATGGGCGACGTCGCCGCCAGCGGCGGCTACTGGATCTCGATGGATGCCAACCGCATCCTCGCCGAGCCCGACACCATCACCGGTTCGATCGGCATCTTCGGGCTGTTCTTCAACGTGCCCGACACGCTCGCCAAGATCGGCGTGCATGCCGGCGGCGTCGGCACCACGCCGTGGGCGGGTGCGTTCGATGTCACCCGGCCGCTGGATCCGCAGGTCGGACAGATGATCCAGGCCAGCATCGACAAGGGCTACCGCGATTTCGTCGGCGGCGTCGCGCGCGCCCGCGGCAAGAGCTTTGCCGACATCGACGCCATCGCCCAGGGCCGGGTCTGGACCGGTCAGCAAGCCCTGAAACGCGGACTGGTCGATCAGCTGGGCGGCTTGCAGGCGGCGATCCGCATCGCCGCCGCCGATGCCAGGCTGGGCGACCATTACAGCGTGCGCTACATGGAAAAGCCGCCCGGCGCGTTCGGCCGTTTCCTGCTCGACATGAGCAGCAGCGCGATGGCGCAGTTCGCCCTCGCGCACGGCGTGCGGCTGCCGGCGTGGGTCGCCGCTCTGGCGCCGCAGGCCAATGCCGATCTCGGTCTGCTCGCCCATGCCAGCGCCGGCAAGCCCAACGTTTATGCGTACTGTTTCTGCACACCGCACTGAAAACGCGTGAATCCGGCGCCGCCATCGCGCTGCTGCGTCCCGGATTGCGGCCTGGGTTCGGGCTGAGCGCGCCGCACGCGCGCTGCCGTGTTCCTTCTTCGCCAGCTTTGTTGAGTGGCAGTCGAGGGAGAGGACCAGGGCACCGGGCGCGCCGGGCCCGTGGCGCGGATGTTCAGCTCGCCGGCGAGGAGCCGCCGCGCTCGGTGGCGCGGCGGGCCAGCAGAGTCTGGTCGGCGCGATGCACGGTCGTTTCCAGTCCCTCGTCGCCTTCGCGCAGGGCCACGCCCACCGAAAAGCCGATGCCGATCTCGCTCAGCGCATCCGCGCCGAGGCGCGAGGCGACCTCGCGCAGCACTTCACCGCTGGTTTCGGGGAGCAGCAGCATGAATTCGTCGCCGCCGAGGCGCACGACCGCGTCGCCCTGACGCGAGTGCCGGCGCAGGAAGCGCGCCAGGTCCACCAGGATCTCGTCGCCGCGCTGATGGCCGTAGGTGTCGTTGAAGTGCTTGAAGCGGTCGATGTCGACCACTACGCAGCCCCAGACCTGGTCGGGCCGGGCGTGCGCGGCGAAGTCGTCCAGGTAACGCCGGTTGTACGACTGCGTCAGCGGGTCGCGCAGCAGCTGCTCGCGCAGATGGGTCTCGTAGGCCTGGCGCAGGGTGATGTCCTGCGCGGCGACCAGCGCATAGGGCTTGGGGTCGGCATCCGGGTAGTACAGGCTGCGGTACTGCCAGACGCGGCGTTCGCCGCTGCGCGTGGCGAAGTGCAGCATGCCCGCGTCGCGGCGCTGGCGGCGCAGGCGATCAAGCTGGGTCGCGACCATCTCCCGCGCGTCTTCCGGCACCAGATCGACCAGGCGCCGGCCGATCAGTTCGTCGGGCTCGACGCCGAGCGCGCCGGCCATGGCGGCGTTGACGCTGAGCAGGCGGCCATCGACGTCCTGCGTCCATACCAGGCCGAGGCCGGCATCGAACAGGTCGCGGTAGCGGCGCGCCAGATCCTCGAGTTCGCGCACGCGCATCTGCTCGACGCCGCTGGCGCAAACCACCAGCACTCGCGCCGGGCGCCCGCCGTAGAGCGCCTCGGTGGCATGCACCTCGACGTCGAAGGTGTCGCCGAGTTTGTGCCGATGGCGCCGCGCACGCTCCAGCACGCCGTCGGCCTCGGGATCGGCGGCGAGCACGTTGGCCGGCAGGCCGACGATCTCGTCGCGGCCGAAACCGTAGGCCGCCTGCGCGGCGGGATTGGCGGCCAGCAGCGCGTGGGTGTCGCTGTCGACCACCAGCAGCGGCAGCGGGTGTTGCTCAAACAGCATGCGGTACTCGCTGTCGCGCTGCTCGCGCACGCGCCGCGCCAGCACTTCGGCGCTGACATCGCGACCGAGGCCGAGAATGCCGTACAGGTGTCCGCGACTGTCATACAGCGGCAGCTTGCTGATCAGGAATTCGCGCTCGCGGCCGTCGCTGCCGCGCAGGCGTTCGCGGAACACCATCGCGCCACGGCGATCGAGGGCGGCGGCGGTATGCGCCGCGAAGGCGCGCGCGGTCTCGGCGTCGACCAGATCCTCGTCGCGACGGCCGATCATCGCCGCCGGAGTGGTCTTGAGCAGGTCGCCGGCGGCGCTGCTGGCGAGCAGATAGCGCCCCTCGAGGTCCTTGGCGAACACCGCGTCGCGCAGTTCGCCGGCCAGGGCGGCCAGCAGACCCTCGGCGCGCACCAGCCGCCGCTGCACGCGCCGCGCCGCCAGCAGCGCGGCGCCCAGCAGCAGCACGCCGAGGCTGGCGCTAAGCCAGCTCAACAGCGACTCCGAGGCGAAATCCGCACTCAACGGACTGGGCGCCAGATACAGCGCGAGCCCGGCCAGCGGCAGCAACGGCAGCAGGCTCGCCGGCAGCCGCCGCGCCCATGCGCCGACGGCCGAATCCGGCGCGTGCCCCTCGAGATCCAGGCGGTCTGATCTGCGTTCCAAGCCCTGCCCCATCGCCGCGCTTCGTGCGCCGCGCCACGCCACCCCAAGGCGGCTGTCGTGCCGGATCAAGCAATTCCCGTGCAGATCGGCGTTGACGCTGAGGTTGTGGCACGTTTGTTTACGCCTGTGTCGCGACTGTCACAAGGCCGCGCAGCCTCAATCGCGCATCAGGGTCGATTTGCCGAACAGGCTTTCGACCAGATCCACGGCCAGTTGCGCGGTGCGATTGCGGGTGTCGAAGGCGGGATTGAGCTCCATGATGTCGAGCGAGCCCAGGCGACCGCTGTCGGCGATCATCTCCATGCACAGCTGCGCCTCGCGGTAGTTCGGTCCGCCCGGCACCGTGGTGCCGACACCGGGAGCGATCTCGGGATCGAGGAAATCGACGTCGAAGCTGACGTGCAGATGGGTATCGGCATCGATGCCGGCGAGGGCACGCTCCAGCACCCGCTTCATGCCGATCTCGTCGATCGTGCGCATGTCGTAGATGTCCAGGCCGATGTCGTGCACCAGCCGCTTCTCGCCGGGATCGACCGAGCGGATGCCGATCTGGCGGATCGCCGCCGGGTCCAGCGCCGGCACCTGGCCGCCCAGCCCGGTCAGCGCCTGCGGGCCGTTGCCGCACAGGCAGGCCACCGGCATGCCGTGGAGATTGCCCGAGGGCGTGATCGTCGAGGTGTTGAAATCGGCGTGCGCATCCAGCCACAGCACGCGCAGGCGCTTGCCGCGCGCCCGGCAGTGCCGCGCGACCGCGGTGATCGAGCCGATCGCGAGGCAGTGATCGCCACCGAGCAGGATCGGCAGCCGGCCGGCGTCGAGTTCGGCGCCGACGGCGTCGAGCACGGCGCGGTTCCAGGCGACCACGGCATCGAGGTGGCGGTAGCCATCCCGCGGCGGCAGCCAGGGATTGACCGGGCCGGACAGGTTGCCGCGATCGCTGACCTGCAGGCCGCGCGCAGCCAGCGCCTCGGCCAGCCCGGCCACGCGCAGGGCCTCGGGTCCCATCGATGCGCCGCGGTGTCCGGCTCCGATGTCGGTCGGCGCGCCGATCAGCGCGACGGGCGGGAAGGTTCGCATCGGCACCTCGTTCGAGCGGCGACAGCGCGGGAGGGGCGGACAGTCCGCGCAATCCCCAAGCCTAGCGCAACAGCGCCGTCGACTTCATCCCGTGGCTGTGGCCGCTGCCAGCGCCTCGTGCAGGGCCGCCACCAGCGGTGCCAGCCGCGTGCGGTCGCGGCAGGGCATCTTGCCGCCGAGCCGGGTGTCGAGCGCGCGCGCGGCATCGCCCAGCGCATCGAAGCCATAGTTCGGCGCCGAGCCGCTCAGCCGGTGCGCCAGCGTGCGCAACGCCTGCCAGGTCTCGTCCGTGGTCGCGTCGGCACAGGCGGCCCAGAGACGCGCCAGATCGGCCTGCTTGTCCGGCAGCGCGGCGACGTAAACGCGCGTCAGCGCGGCCAGCCGCGCCTCGTAGTCGAACTCGTCCGCTGGCGGCATGGCGATGACGGGACCCCGGCGCGGCGCGGCGCGATCAGTGAGGCGGTGGTGCCGGCAGCCCGAATCGAACGGGCGACCTACCGCTTACAAGGCGGTTGCTCTACCGACTGAGCTATGCCGGCACGGGCGACGGATTCTAGCAGCCGCGCGCTCGAGGCTCAGAACATCGGAAG